>PMBV01000035.1 GCA_003153055.1 Myxococcales bacterium | reverse complement strand
AGTGACCAGGCCTCGAGGTCGGTACGCCCAACCAGCCACTCGACCATGGGCGAGGCGTGCGAGGGTCCCCAGCAATGTCACCAATGGTACCATTCGTGGGCCTCGCGGCAGATGGAACCTGACCCCTCAGGCCTCGGCGACTTGAACTGTGGCGAAGCCCCAGAGAACCATCGGCTCGAGGCCGAGGAGCTGGTCCCTGGCGGCACAGCGACGTGCACGCGAGCCCCCTCCTCCCCTTTGGGCGAGTGCTGGCGTGGATGCCCTCCTCGGGCGATGGGCCGCTGCTTGAGGGTGGGTGCAGCGAGGCCCCACTCTCATGGACGAGCCGGAGACCCGACCCGGCACAAGTCCTTCGAGGTCTGGTGAGGGTCGTCTAGAGTCCCCCTCGTTGGAGACTCTGGGGCAACCAGTGTGGATCGGTCCGTACCGACTGACGTCGCGCATCGCGACGGGCGGCATGGCCGAGGTCTATGTCGGCCGCCACATCAGCGAGAGCGGCGAGTTCGGCCCGATGATGGCGGTGAAGCGACTGCTCCCGCACCTCGTCTCCGACGCGTCCATCGTACGCATGTTTCTCAACGAGGCCCGCATCACCGCGCAGATCGCCCACCCCAACGTGGTGAAGGTCTTCGAGCTGGGCCAGGTCGACGGCGAGCCCTTCATCGCCATGGAGCTCCTCGACGGCCGCACCTGGGCCGACCTGCGAAACCGGGCCGCCGACGACGGCAAACGCATGCCCATCGGGGTGGCCCTCTCCATCCTCACCCTCGCCTGCCGCGGCCTCGACGCCGCCCACCGAGCCAAAGACGACGAGGACCAGCTCCTCGCCCTGGTGCACCGCGACTTCACCCCCGACAACATCCACGTGGGCTTCAAAGGCGACGTCAAGGTCATCGACTTCGGCATCGCCAAGACCAAGGCCTGGGGCTCCGGCACCGAGCCCGGCACCCTCAAGGGCAAGTTCTTCTACATGTCGCCCGAGATGATCCTCGGACAGCCGGTGGACCACCGCGCCGACATCTTCGCCGCCGGGGTGATGCTCTACGAGCAGCTGTGCGGCCACCGCCCCTTCACCGGCAACTCCATCGACGAGGTGGTCATTCGCATCGCCCAGGCCGAGCTCGTGCCACCCAGCACCTACGACCCGGCCGTGCCCCGAAACCTCGAGGCCATCTGCCTGCTGGCCCTCGAAAAGGACCCCGAGGCCCGCTTCCAGACGCTGGCGGCGGTGGTCGACGCGCTCGAGTCGGTCGGCGGGGAGGCTCAGCTCGCGAGCCCCGAGGAGGTCGGGGCCTACGTCTCGACGATGTTCCCCGAGACCACCGACACCCGTCGCCAAACCCTCCGGCGGGCCCGCGAGCACGACCCCTCGCTCCCCCACATGCGGCCGACGCCGATGTCGAGCACTCCCGCCCTGCCGCTCCCCGCCGCCGAGCCCGCGCCCGCCCAACCCTTGGGCACCCCCGCTCAGCCCACCACCCGCGGCCCAGCTCGACGAGGGCTGTGGGGTGGCCTCGCCGCGGTCGCGGTGCTGGCGCTGGGCGCGGGGGCGTTCTTCCTGCTCCGGCCGCCCAACCGCACGCCCGCCGAGGCGCTGACCGCCGCCACCCGGGCGACCTCGGCCTCCGAGCGCCTGGCCCTGCTCATGCCCCTGGCCAAGAGCCCCTTGGCCACCGACGAGCACCTCGCCCGCGCCGCGGCGTTGCTCCTGGAGTCCCGACAGTATGAGCCGGTGCTCGAGCTGGTCGACATCTGGCTCCTCCGTTCACCCAAGAGCCTCGAGGCACGCCTGGCCGAGGCCCAGGCCGCCACCCAGGCCCGAAAGGGTCGCCGGGCCGAAGCTGCCATCAAGGAGGCCAGCGCCCTGGCGCCCAAGGACCCTCGCCCTGACCGAGCACTCGCCGAGCTGCACGAGCTCCAGGGTGACGGCCCGGGGGCCCTCGACGCGTGGACGCGGCTCAACGCCAAGGCCCCGACCTCGAGCTCGCGGGCCAGGCAGGGCTTCTGGCTCTCTCAGCTCGGACGCCTCGAGGAGGCCGACGAGGTCCTCACCAAGGCGCTCAAGAAGCAAAGCGACGCCGCGGTGGCCGCCGAGCTCGGCTTCGTCAAGCTGCGGCGAGATCAACCCGACGAGGCCCTGAAGCTCCTCCGCGGCGCGGTCAAGGAGCGCCCCGACCTCCTCGAGGGCCACTACTACCTCGCTACCGTTCTCTACCAGAAGGGCGACGTGAAGAGCGCCCGCGCCGAGTACCTCGAGGCCGACAAGCTGGCTGGCTCCGACGCCCGGCCCCTGACGGCCCTGTGCGAGATGGAGCACCAGCAGAAAGGCGCCCAGCTCGAGGACACCCGCCGTCGCATCCGCGAGCGCTTCCCCGCCGAGGCCGACGCGATGCTGGCCAAGTGCTCGCCGCCCTGAGTCGTGCTTGCGGGTACAGTCGACCGCATGCGCCACCTCATCTTGAACGCCGATGACTTCGGCTACGATCCCTCGGTGAGCCGGGGCATCGTCGAGGCCATGCGCCAGGGGCTCGTGAGCTCGACGACGATGATCGTCAACGGCCCCACGAGCGCCGCGGCGGCCAGCGACTCGGCAGGGCTCGCCATCGGCCTGCACCTCAACCTGGTGTGCTTCACCGCCCTCACGACTGGGACCCCGCTCGACAAGCCCGGAGTCCGCTCCCTGACGGCCGACTTCGTGGAGCGGGAGACCCACGCTCAGCTCGATCGTCTCGAGGCGCTCCTGGGCCGCCCAGCCACTCACCTCGACTCGCATCACCATGCGCACCGAGAGCCGGCGGTGCTGAGCGGCCTCATTCGCGCCGCGGTGCGCCGAGGCCTCCCGGTCCGCAGCGTCGACCCGGCCATGCGTGCAGCTCTCCGCGCCGCTGGACTCCGCACCAATGACGCCTTCGCGGGCGACGCCGAGGACGCCGCCTTCTGGACCCCCGAGGAATGGCACCGGCAGCTCGAGGCGCTCCCCGCCGACGGGCTCATCGAGCTCATGTGCCACCCGGGCTACGCCCCCAGCACGGTGACGAGCCGCTACGCCGCGCAACGGGAGGTCGAGCTGCGCACCTTCACGTCTCCCGACGCCCGCGCCGCCCTCGAGGCGCGTCGACTGGTACTAGAGTCGTGGCGAATTGCCTGACAACGGCCGAGTGACGACGGGTAGGGGTATCGGCGGCCCCAGTCCCACGGGGCGCGCGAAAGGTGCCACAGTCACCATGCACGTCTTGAGCCGAGGTCTTCCATGCACTTCGTCACCTCGCGACAACCCTCACTCTCGCTGGGCATCGGTGGGCACACCTGCACCTGGGGCACGCACCTGTGCGCGCTGTTCGAGTCCGACGCCGAGCGTGACGAGCTGTTCTGCCGGGTGACCCACGAGGGCGATCTCGAGGGGAGCTTGCAGGTCGTCGTCCACTCGGCGCCGAGCCCCGATGCCTTCATCTCGGAGTACGCCGCCCGGTTCCCCGCGGACGCTCAGCACCCCCGCGACCCGGAGCGCTTCGAGCTCCGCTCCTCCGACTTCGTCTATTACCCCGAGGGCCGCTTCGGCCTCGACACCATCTCGCAACGGTGGGAGTCGTTTCGCCAGCGGGCCCAGGCCGAGCACCGCACCATTCGCCTCACCGCCGACATGGACTGGGCGCTGCGTGACGTGCCAGGCACCGAGCTTCTCTTGGCCTACGAGGCGAAGCTCGACGACTACCTGTTCGACAAGCCGTTCCTCACCGTCTGCGCGTACGACCTCCGGCGCTTCTCCGGGGCGACTGTGATGGGCGTGCTGCTCACCCACCGCTTCACCATCTCGCGGGGCATGATCGTCGAGAACCCCTACTACGACCCGCGCGGGTGGCTCAGACAGCACGCGCCGGGCCTCCCGGCCATCGGGGCCTGACGCCGGCACGCATGCCCGCGCTCGCCCACGACCTCTTCCTCTTGATGATCAACCTCTCCCGGCTGAGCGACCGGGAGGCCATCACCCGAGCCTTCGTCGGAGCGCTGGAGGCCTCTCGCCCAGGGCTCACTGTCGGCCTCACGCTCCAGGGAGGGCCCGGGCCGCGACGCTCGACACCCGTCGCCACTGCCGACCACGCCTTTGGCCACGTGGTGTTCGGCGCCGGCTTTGACGCCCTGCCCGACTCCGAGAAGTCGGTGCTCCGGAACGCGGTGGTGATGCTGGGAGTGATCCTCGAGAACAGGGTACGCGCCGACCGGGTCGAGTCCGAGAACGCACACCTCGACGCGGCGGTGGCCGAGCGCACCGAGCGGCTCGAGCGGGCCGCCCACGAGCTCCAGGACCTCTATGATCACGCGCCGTGCGGCTACCACTCCCTGGGGCCCGACGGTCGCTGCGTCGGAGTGAACCAGACCGAGCTCGATTGGCTGGGCTACACCCGAGACGAGCTGATCGGCACGCACATCTCCGAGCTCCTCGCCGACGAGGACCAGCCGCTGTTCGCCGAGAACTTCGGCCGACTCAGCGCGACCGGCCACCTGAAGAACCTCGAGGCCCGCCTCCGCAAGAAAGACGGCGCGATGTTGCCAGTCGCCGTCAACGCCACCGCCACCTACGACGACGCGGGCCGCTTCCTGGGGAGCCGCACGACCCTGGTGGACTTGACCGAGCGACGCAAGGCGGAGGCCCAGTTGCGAGAGGCCGAGACTCGCGCCATCCAAGCCCAGAAGCTCGAGGCCGTCGGCCGACTCGCTGGCGGCGTCGCCCACGACTTCAACAACCTCCTCACCGTGATTCTGTCTGGCATCAGCTTCCTCCAGGACGGCGTCGGCCCATCAGACCCACGCACCCACGACCTCCAGGACATTCGCGAGGCCGCCGAGCGAGCGACCATGCTGACCCGGCAGTTGCTCACCTTCAGCCGCCGCCAAGCCGTCCAGCCCACCATCGTCGACGTGAACCTCATCGTCGAGAATCTCCGCATGCTCAAGCGCCTCATCGGAGAAGACGTCGAGCTGGCGACCACCCTCGCCCGCCCGCTGGCGCCGGTCCTCATCGACGCTGGCCAGCTGGAGCAAGTCATCGTCAACCTGGTGGTCAACGCCCGCGACGCCATGCCCGATGGCGGCCGCATCATCATCGAGACCGCCAGCGTCCCGGGCGAGGCCAGAGCTCGGCTCCAACTCTCGGCGGAACGAGAATGGGTTCTCCTCGCGGTGCACGACACTGGCTGCGGCATGGACGAAGCGACCCAGGCGCGCCTGTTCGAGCCCTTCTTCACCACCAAGGAGGCGGGCAAGGGCACTGGCCTGGGCCTGGCCACTGTGTACGGCATCGTCCAGCAGGCGGGCGGAGAGATTCGCGTGGAGAGCCGGCCAGGAGAGGGCAGCCATTTCCGCGTCTACCTGCCTCGAACCCGCGGGCACGCACCCTCCGACGCTCGCCCGGTTCACCTGGAGCTGCCCCGAGGCACCGGCACCGTGCTGCTGGTGGAGGACGAGCCCTTGGTCCGTGAGCAGGCGGCCCGAAGCCTGCGCTCCGCGGGCTACTCGGTAATCGAAGCTGCCGACGGGCCGGCCGCGTTGGCGCGCGCGGCACAGCTCGAACGCGGAGCCCTGACCGTGCTGGTGACCGACCTGGTCATGCCGCGGATGCGCGGTGAGTTGCTCGCCCAGCGCTTGAGGTCCGAGCACCCTGGGCTCCCCGTGGTGTTCGTCTCGGGGTACCCTGAGCGCGGCGACGCCTTCGGTGGCCCCGCCGACGAGCGCCAGGCCTTCCTCCAGAAGCCCTTCTCGCCCGCCCAGCTCGCGACGGTCGTTCAGTCGCTCCTCCTCGTCGCAGCGCCGAACTGAGCCACGGGGAACAGGACCATCGCTCCTGGTGTTGTCGATTTTCCGCCCGCTCGCTCGCGCCATGTGGTGGAGCGTCAGCCAGGAGCAGGTGCACCTTGACAGCGAGACCCCCAGGATTAAGTGAGCCGCCGCGATGATTACCGTCGACGGGCTGACGAAGTACTACGGGGAACGGGCGGCCATTCGTGACCTCACGTTCACCATCGAAAAGGGCGAGGTCATCGGTTTCCTGGGCCTCAACGGCGCGGGGAAATCGACCACGCTGAGGGTCTTGGGGTGCGTCCTGCTCCCGACCAGCGGCCGGGTGACCATCGACGGGCTCGACGTGACCCGAGACCCTCATGAGATCCGCAAGCGCATCGGCTTCTTGCCCGACGTGCCGCCGCTCTACGAAGAGATGACCGTGAGCGGGTACCTGCGCTTCGTCTCCGAGCTCAGGGGCGTGAGCCCGAAGGACGTGCCCAGCCGGGTCGACGAGGTGATGCAGAAGACGTCGCTCACCGACCATCGCGACGCCCTCATCTCGAGCCTGTCACACGGGTACCGGCAGCGGGTCGGCGTGGCCCAGGCGATGGTCCACAAACCAGACCTCCTCATCCTCGACGAGCCGACCAGCGGGCTCGACCCGGTGCAGATCAAAGAGATGCGTGAGCTCATTCGCGCGCTCAAGGGCGACCACACGGTGCTGGTGTCGAGCCACATCCTCTCCGAAATCAGCCAGATCTGTGATCGCTACCTCGTCATTCAGAACGGGGAGATCATCGCCCAGGGCAGCGAGGAGACCTTGGCCCGGGAGCTCGGGGGCGAGGGCGTGGTGGAGATCGAGATCGCTGGAGACGCCACGGCCGCCGTCGCCGCGGTGAAGCAGGTGCCCGGAGTCCACGCCGCTTCGGTCGTGCATCAGGCCGGCGGCCGGGCCCAGCTCAGACTCGAGGCGAGCACCGAGCTCAGACCAGCCATCGTCAAGGCCCTGGTCGAGGCGAACCTCGGGGTGCTCCGGGTCGACAAGGCCACCAGTCGACTGGAGAGCATCTTCTTGCGGCTGACCCACGGGAAGGAAGCGTGATGCGCAACGTCCTCTTGATCGCCCGCCGAGAGCTGGCGGCGTACCTCCGGACGATGAGCGGGTACATCATCATCGCGGTGATGCTGTTCATCGACGGGCTCTTGTTCAACTCCTACGCGGTTCCAGGCGCGGGCAAGCGGAGCTCCGAGATGGTGGCCGACTTCTTCACGCTGACCAGCGGCATCACGTTGGTGGGGTCGATCTTCCTCTCGATGCGCCTCATCGCCGAGGAGCGGCAGACCGGCACCATCTCGTTGCTCTACAGCTCGCCGGTGCTCGATCTCGAAATCGTCTTGGGCAAGTTCCTCGCCTCGCTGGCCTTCCTCTCGGTCTTCCTCCTCTCGACGCTCTACATGCCCGCGCTGGTGGCGGTCTATGGCAAGGTGTCGCCCTGCCACGTGTTCGCTGGCTACCTCGGCCTGACCCTGGTGGGAGCGGCCGGCCTCGCCATCGGAACCTTCGGCAGCGCGCTCAGCAAAAGCCAGGTCGTGGCGGCCGTGCTCTCGGGAGTGATGGTGCTGGCGCTGACGACGTTCTGGATCCTCGGGAAGGTGACCGACCGGCCCCTCACCGAGGTGGTCAACTCGCTCGCGTGGTGGGGGCATTTCGACCCGTTCCGCACCGGGCTCCTGCACCTCAAGCACGTGACGTACTTCGGGCTGGTGACCTTCCTCGCGCTGTTCGCCGCCACCCGGGTGCTCGAAGCGCGGAGGTGGAGATAGCCATGAACCTCTCCATCGTGTTGAGCGTGGGCCTGGTATTGGTGTGGGTGGGCGAGCGCATCGTCGAGTCACCCACTGCCCGCGGCGCCTTCACTGGGCTCGGCGCCCTGATGGTCCTCGCGGCCACCGTGGCCCGGTTCCTCCGACAGAACCAGCCCCGCACCCAGGCCGTGCAGCGCCCGCTGGCACGCCTGCACCTGGTGGCTTTGGGGGCGCTCGTGCTCTACGCCGCCCAATCGGACCTCTGGACCAAGGCCTTCGGGGCCTCGCTGGAGTCGTCTTCACCCAAGCTCGCCGGCGTGCTGGCCGTGCTCTGGCCGGCGCTCCTGGCCATCTCGCTGCTGCCCACGCTGCTCATCGAGCTCTCCTTCGCCGCGGTGAAGAAGTCTCCCGCCATCGAGCTGGGGCGCATTCGGGAGGCCCTCTACGCGGGGCTGGGCCTCGCCTTCGCCTTCATCTTCGCCTTCTCGGCGCAGTACGTGGCCAACGAGCGAGACGCCAAGGTCGACCTCTCGTACTTCCGGGTCAGCAAGCCGGGCGACGGCACTCAGAAGCTGGTGGCCTCCCTCGACGAGCCGCTCGAGGTCTACCTGTTCTTCCCGCCGGTCTCCGACGTGAAAGACCTGGTCACCCAGTACTTCGACGAGCTCTCGGCCAAGGCTCCGCAGCTCAAGGTGACGTCGCTCGACCAGGCGCTCGAGCCCGCCAAGTCGCGAGACCTCGGCGTGTCGGCGAACGGCCTCGTCGTCATCAAGAAGGGCCAGCGCAAGGAGACCATCTCGGTGGGCCTCGAGCTCGAGAAGTCCCGGGCGCAGCTGCGGGCCCTCGACGGTGAGGTTCAGAAGCGGGTGCTCCAGGTCGGCAAGTCGAGGCGCACGGTGTACTTCACCTCGGGCCACGGCGAGCGCACCAAGGACCCGCTGGGGGTGAGCGATCAACGGCAGACGGTGCGCATCCTCCACCAGCTGCTCCAGGAGCAGAACTTCGACGTTCGCACGCTCACCACCGCCGAGGGCTTGGGCCAAGAAGTGCCCAAGGACGCCGCGGCCGTCTTCATCGTCGGGCCACAGCGACCGTTCCCCCCAGGCGAGGCCGAGACGCTGGCGGCCTACGAGAAGCGCGGAGGGCGGCTGTTCATCGCGCTGGACCCCGAGCCCAAGGAGCGCTTCGAGGAGCTGCTCGAACCCTTGGGCCTCAAGCTGACGCCCGAGCGGCTGGCCCAAGAGCGAGGCATCGCGACCGTGCGTCCGCCGCCGTCGCTGGCCGACCGAGTCAACATCGCCACCCGCGCCTACAGCTCGCACCCCTCGGTGACGACGCTGAGCCGAGCCAACGCGACCTTGTTGTTCCTGGGGGCCGGCGGCCTCGACGAGCGCTCACCCCACCCGGCCGAGTTGGTCATCGACTTCGCGGTTCGTTCCTTGAACGAGGCGTGGAACGACGCCAACGAGAACTTCCAGTTCGATGCGGCGGCCAAGGAGACAAAGAAGGCCTGGGGCCTCGTCGCGGCCGTGACCCGGCGCTCGAGCACGGCCAAGCCCGAAGACGAGATGCGAGTGCTGGTGCTGGGCGACTCCGATGGGCTGGGCGACGAGGTGTTGCCGCAGCTCGCCGCCAACGCCGCGCTGGTGCAAGACGGCCTCAAGTGGCTGTTGGGTGACGAGCAGCTGGCGGGGGTGACCAACACCGAGGTCGACGTCGCGCCGTTCCGCAGCCGCCAGCAAGACACGGCCTGGTTCTACGGGACGACCTTTCTCGCGCCGTTCCTGGTGCTCGGCATCGGCGCCCTCGCCCGCCGACGCAGCAAGCGGGCCGCTCCCATTCCCACGAAGGCGGAGGTGCAGTCGTGAAGGCCCGCAGCATGGCGACGCAGGGGGGCCTGGCGCTCCTCGGGTTGGTGGCCGCCTACGCCACCTGGCAGCGGCCCAAGGAGACCCAGAAGGCGGAGACCGCCCTGGTGCTCTCGGCCACCAAGCAGTCTCTCGAGAAGCTGCGCTTCGACGATGGCGCGCGCTTCGTCGAGGTGGCCAAGGTGACGGGCTCGGAGCCACGGCTCTGGGCGACGCTGGGGTTCCTCGAGGGCAAGCGGCCGGTCTTCGACGCCGGGGTACCGCTCATCGACGCGGGCGTGTCCAAGGTGGCGGCGGCGCCTCCGGTGGAGCTACCGCCCAACAGGACCATGCTGGCCTCGGAGCGAGCCGACACACTGTTCACCCGCTTCATGCCCTTCGAGGCGACGCGGGCCCTGGGCCCCCAACCCCAGGAAAAGCTCGATGAGCTGGGCCTCATCGGCTCCGACCGACACCTCGAGGTGACGGTGGCGGGGCAGGCGCACCGCTTCCTGGTGTCGAAGCCCTCGCATGGGATGATCGGCAGCTACGTGCAAGACGAGAAGAGCCAGGCCGTCTACCTGGTACAGAGCTCGCTCTTCTCCGAGCTCGACCCAGGCTCGCAGCTCCTGGTGGATCGTCGACTCCATCTCTTCAAGCAGTCGGAGCTCGATCACTTCTCCATCACCCTCGATGGGAAGACGGTGGAGTACGTGCAGGAGAACGCCAATGTCCCCGCCACGGCCAAGGTGGCGAAGGCATCGCAGCCTGAGAAGCCCGATGAGATGGCGAAGAACTGGCACGACAAGGTGTGGAATCGGCTGGTGGTGACGGAGGTGCTCGGAAAGGGTGAGCTGCCCAAGGCCGGAGAGCCGAAGCTGGCGCTCCGCCTGGAGTACTCCGCCCAAGGCAAGCAGAAGGGCTGGCTGGAGCTGGGGGTCGAC
>PMBV01000092.1 GCA_003153055.1 Myxococcales bacterium | reverse complement strand
ACCCAGAAGAAGATGATGTCGTGGCCGGTCTCCATGACCGTGTTCGGGTAGAACGTCTTGAGCTCCTGGGTCGCCTCGGGCCAGCCCAGAGTCGAGAAGGGCCACAGACCCGAGCTGAACCAGGTGTCGAGCACGTCGGGGTCCTGAACCCACTGGCCCTCCGAGGGCTTCTCGCGGGCCACCACCACCCGGGCCGACTCGAAGTCGACCGAGCCGTCGGGCCCAGCTTCGTACCACGCGGGGATCTGATGGCCCCACCAGAGCTGCCGGCTGATGCACCAGTCGTGAATGTTGCGCATCCACGCGTAGAAGGTGTTGGTCCACGACTCGGGTACGAACTTCGTACGCCCCGCCTCGACGGCCGCCACGGCCTTGTCGGCCAGCGGCTGGATCTTGACGTACCATTGCCAGGAGAGCCGCGGCTCCACCGGCACGCCGGTTCGCTGCGAGACGGCCAGCGGAAGCGGGTGCGGCTTCTCTTCGACCAACAACCCCTGCTCGGTCAGGTCTTCGAGGATCTTCTTGCGCGCGGCGAAGCGCTCGAGGCCGGCGTAGGGCCCGCCGTTCTCGTTGACGTGAGCCGTCTCGGTGAAGATGTTCACCATCGGCAACCCATGCCGGAGCCCGGTCGCGTAGTCGTTGTGATCGTGCGCGGGAGTCACCTTCACCACGCCGGTGCCGAATTTGGGGTCGACCAAGATGGCGTCACCGATGATGGGAATCTCTCTGCCGATGAGCGGGAGCACCACGGTCTTGCCCAAGAGGTGGCGGTAGCGCTCGTCGTCTGGGTGAATAGCCAAGGCCGTGTCGCCCAGCATCGTCTCCGGGCGCGTGGTCGCCACCACCAGGCGCTCGGAGGAGTCCTTCACCGGGTAGGCGATGCTCCACAGCGTGCCGGCGCGCTCCTCGTTTTCCACCTCGAGATCCGACAGCGCGGTGAGGAGCTGCGGGTCCCAATTGATGAGGCGTCGAGCGCGGTAGATGAGGCCTTCTTCGTGGAGACGGACGAAGACCTCCTTCACCGCGTTGGACAGCCCAGCGTCCATGGTGAAGCGCTCGCGCGACCAGTCGAGGGAAGCGCCCAGCACCTTGTGCTGCTCACCGATGCGAGCGCCGTAGGTCTCCTTCCACGCCCACACCCGCCGGAGAAACTCTTCACGGCCGAGATCGTGCCGCGACTTCTTCTCGGTGCGCATCAGCTCGCGCTCGACCACCATCTGGGTGGCGATGCCGGCGTGATCCGTCCCCGGCACCCAGAGGCAATTGAAGCCGCTCATTCGCTTGTAGCGCATGAGAATGTCTTGAATGGTGGCCGTCAGCGCGTGGCCCAGGTGCAGCGACCCGGTCACGTTGGGCGGAGGCAGCACGATGCAGAACGGAGGCTTGTCCGAGGAGGGATCGGCGGTGAAGTACCCCTTCTCGTACCAGAGCGGACCCCACCGCGACTCCACCTCGGTGGGATCGTACGACTTGGACAACTCGGCGGGGGTGTTCGACTCGGGGTCGCTGATCATGGCTGTTCGCTCGCGGGAAGACGGCGTACGGGACGCACTCTGAACGGCCCCGTCACCTGACGAAACCGTCCCGTCGCTTACCCCGCGACAGCCAGAACTTCCAGACGATTCAGGACCTTAACCGGCAGCTGTTAGGAGAGGCCCTTCGCTTCTCGATCCTTGATCAGCCGCTCGAGCTCTTCGCGAATGATGGTCTCGGCGAGGTGGGGCACGACTTCCCAGGCGATCTTCTCGATCACCTCTCGCGACGCCTTCGAAAGGGCTTCTCGGAGATGGCCTTCTCCCCCGTCGTCGAGGCTCAGCGACTCGTGAGGCGGCTGCTGGTGCATCGGAACCGGGCCTGCTGGGCGGCCTGGAGCACCGAGGCCGTAGGGGTCTCTCCTCGGCGGCATCGCCCCCGGAGGCATGGGCATGGCGCCCGGAGGAGGCCTGGGAAACCCTCCTGGTGGCATCTGCATCCCCGGCCCCGGTGGCATCATGCCCTGCATTCCCGGTGGTGGTGGCATGCCCTGCATTCCCGGTGGCGGCATGCCTGGCCGACCCATCGAAGGAGGCGGGGCCCCCTGCATCGGGCGCCCCATGGGCATGGGCATCTGGCCAGGCGGCGGGCGCGAAGGCATGCCTGGTCCCGGCCCCTGAGGGCGCGACAGCGACGGGCCCGGTGGCGCGGCAATGGGGGCTGGCCCGCTCGGCGGCATCGTGGGGCGGGTCATGCTCTGAGGAGGCGCCGAACCCGGGAGGCCAGGCCCAGGAGGCCGCGGAACACCCGACTGGGTCCCGGTGGGAATTCGGGCCGGCGCACGGACGGCCGCGGAGGCCGAGGGCGGAGCGCTCGGTGCACCAGCACCAGGCCGGAACGCAGGGAAAGCGCCGGTGCCAGGGGGCCTGGGCACCGAGGGGAAGGCTCCCGTGGAGGTCGGCTGCATGGCTGGAAAGCTGCCGGTGCGAGCCGCCGGCATGGCCGCGAAGCCCTGTGGACCCGTCGGCGCTGGGGCCGCGGCTGGCGCGGAGGCCGTCGGTGCAGGGGCCGCGGCCGAAGTCGCCAGCCCTCCCGATGGGCCGGTCAGACCCACCACGCCCTTGACCTTCTCGACGAAGCTGGTGCTGTCGAAGGGCTTGACGATGTGGCCGTCGGCGCGGGCGAGCTGCGCCCGACTTTGATCGAAGGGCTCGAAGTTTCCGGCGAGCAGCAGCACCGGGGTGTTGGCGGTGGAGGGGTCGCTCTTGATCGCCTCGCACACCTCGTAGCCACTCTTCCCCGGCATCATACAGTCGGCCAAGACGAGGTCCGGCCTCAGCTCGCGAGTGCGGCTGATGGCGTCGAGGCCGTTGTCGACCGACGTGAGCGAGATGTCCTCAGTCGCCAGCAACATGCCGATGATCTTGCGGATCGTCAGCGAATCGTCGGCGACCAATACCGTTTTGGGCATGGTGTGTCCTTGCAAAATGCTTGGAGCTTTCGCCGCAAGCGACTGGCTGATGTTAGGGGCAACCACCAAAGGGGCTCAAGAAAACATACGCTCGAGATCAAGGACGCGCACCTCACCGAGCGAGTCAGGCGGTTTGACGCCCTCGGCGCGCGCGGCGGTCAGCCCGAGGATCTCACCGCCGAGCTCGAACAGAACGATGAACGGCTCGAGCTCGAGCGCGTCAGAAATGCAGAAGACCGGGCAGAGCTGGCGCTCGCGGCCCAGCACGCCCCGAAAGGAACCCGAGCCCGGCGCGTGGTTGAAGCGCGGCCCGAGGGCAATCACCTGGAGCACCCTCGGAAGCGGAATGGCGAGGCGGGCGGTCCCTGACTGGAACACCAGGCACTGGGTGGTGGGCTCGATGGTCGCCAGCTCGGGGCGACGGGTCTGGCGAGGGAGCCCTCGGGTGGAGGCCTGGGCATCGAGCTCGAAGACCACGGCGTCCTCGTGAACGAGCGCCCTCGAGACGGCGGGCGCGAGCAGCGAGATGAGCCGATTCGAGAGCGGCAGCTCGGGGTCTTTCGAGGTGTCGAAGACGCCCTCCACCTCGCGCACGCGGATCGCCATCGTGGGGCTGGTGTCGAGAATGAGCGCGGCGCCAGGTCGAACCTCAGGCTCGCCCCCCAGCAGCAGGGTCAGGTCTCTGAGCCACAGGTGGCGCTGGGTGAGCTCATCGTCGGAGCCAGGCCGCGCGACCTCGAGCACCGACACGGCCTCCACCGCGTAGTGGGTCGTCCCAGAGGCGAAGAAAATACAGAGGCGGCGGCTGGCAGTGATGGGCACGGCGTTCTGAACGCTCGCATGGCAGAGGTGGCATTGTTAAGTTCGGAGAGAATGGCCCAGATCCTCCTGGTCGACGATGAGAAGGTCGCCCGAGTGCTCTACCATGACTTCCTCACTGGCGCGGGCCACCAGGTGACCGCCCTCGCCTCGGTGGCTCAAGCCATGGAAGCGCTCGAGCTCACTCAGTTCGACGTGGTCGTAACAGACCTCATCCTCCCGGAAGGCGACGGGATGGAGCTCCTCGAGCACATCAAGCTGACTCGGCCCGACATTCCGGTGCTGGTGATCACCGGTCTCGAGAAGGTCGAGCCAGCCGTGCGCGCGATCAAGAGTGGCGCCTCGGATTACCTGGTGAAGCCGCTCAACCCCGACGGCCTCGCCCACTCCGTCAAGCGCGCCCTCACTCAACGCTTCCTCCTGAAAGAGAACCAGGCGCTGCGAAGGCACGTGAACCTGATGGAGGCTGGGCAGCGGATCCTCACCACGCTCGACCGAGAGGCCATGCTGTCGGCGGCCAGCCATGCGTTCTCGACGCTCTGCCTCGCCGACGCGGCCGCCATCTACGTGCTCGGCCCCGATGGCTTTCAGCCCGCAGGCTCGCGGGGGCTGGGCGAGGTGGGCGAAGGGGTGGTGGGAACCCTGGGGGCCATGGTGCGAGACCAGGGAGGCCGGGTCGACCGGGCGGGCCAGGCGATCGCCCTCGAGCTCGACCAGTCCCCGTGGGAGACCGCCTTCCTCGTGCCCGTGCTCGAGGCCGACACGGTGTTGGCCGCGGTGCTGCTCCTGTTCGCCCAGAAGATCCCCGATGACGGCATCGCCTCGGCGACTTACCTCACCCGACACCTGGGGCTGGCGCTGCGGAACCTGGGGAAGTTCGCCGAGGTCGAAGACCTGGTCTACCTCGACGATCTCACCCACCTGTTCAACAGGCGCTATCTCGAGCTGGTGCTGGACAAGGAGTTCAAGTCCGGGGCGAAGGCCGAGCGCCCCTTCTCAGTGCTCTTCCTCGACCTCGACTACTTCAAGAGCATCAACGACACCCACGGGCACCTGGTGGGCTCCAAGCTCCTGGTGGAAGTCTCCCGAGTGGTGAAGAACTGCATCCGCGACAACGACATCGCCTGTCGCTGGGGAGGTGACGAGTACGTGGTGCTGCTCCGAGGCACCGACTCTGGAGGCGCGCTCAAGGTGGCCGAGCGAATCCGCCGGGCCATCGAGGCCCATCGCTTCCTCGCCCGGGAAGGCTTCAGCATCAACGTCACCACGTGCATCGGCGTCGCCGCCTACCCCGAGCACGCGCTCGACAAGGACAGCCTCCTCGACTTCGCCGACCGTGCCATGTACCGAGGGAAGAAGGGCACCCGGAACATCATCTACATGGCGGCCAAGAACCTCGAGGCGCCCCCTGCCTCGAGGCGCGAGTCGGGGCCCACACCCGTTCCATCACCGACCCCATCGACCTGAGGGCCTACTTGGCCCCCAGTGTGACCTGGAGCGTCACGATCTCCTGGTGGCGAAACACCTTCACCGGCACCGTCATCCCGCCGTGATCCTGTCGGAGGTACCCGTAGAGGTCGTGCAGCGTTCGCACCGAGTCGTCACCCAGGTGCAGCAGCGTGTCGCCGTAGACGACTCCGCCCGCCTCCGCTGGGCCGCCTGGCTCGACCTCGATCACCAACAGCCCGATCTCCTCCTGGGTCATGGCATGCACCGGTTCGGGCAGCTGCACCGGCTGCAGCTTGAGTCCCAGGTGGCTCCGTCTGACCCGCCCGTGCTGCTCGAGCTCGGCGACGATTCGGCGGATGGTGACCGTGGGGATCGCCAGGCTCACGTGGCGGAGCAGCGCGGACGAGGTGATGCCCACGACTGCCCCGCTCGACGTCACCACCGGGCCGCCCGAGAAGCCCGGCAGATGCGCTGCGTCGGTCTCGAGGTACCGATCGATCTCCCCTCCTCTCGCCGCCCGGTATGACTTCTTGCCCAGGGCGCTCACGATGCCCGTGGTGGCACGTACCGTCTCACCAGGCCGCGCGAGGCGAAGCACCGTGTGCCCCACCTTCAGTTGCCCGCCGTCGTCGAGGCGCGCCGCGGGGAGCTCTCCGCCCTCGAGCTCGAGGAGCGCGAGATCGGTCGAGTCGTCGCGCCCCTTCAAGTGGGCCTTGAGCGTGACGCCCTCGACTCCGACCACGATCTCATCACGCTCGAGACCATGCGAAACCGTCACGACCTGGGTGGCCGAGATGGCGAGGCCGCTGACGGGTCTGCTGCGCCCGCCCTCGACACGAACCACGCTGCGACCGGTGCTCTCGACGACCGAGGCAAAAGTGTCCGACGAATCGAATGAAAGTCCCATGTGCTCCTCGTTGTGAAGTTCAACGAGGGCACCGTAGACGCCCATGCGCTCCAACGAGAATCGCCCGAACAGTCGGAAGCTGACTGCTCGGGCCGGCCTGACTGGGGAGCTCCTCGCGCGAGGAGCCGTTCGGCGTCAGATCTCGATGATTCCCATCTTGGCCGCTCGCACCACGGCCTCGACGCGCTTCTGGGCGCCCATCTTCTGGAGGATCGAGTTGACGTGGAACTTGGCCGTGTGCTCGCTGATCTCGAGCTTGGCGGCGATCTCCTTGTTGGAGAGCCCCTCGGCCAAGAGCCCCAGCACCTCGGATTCGCGCGGCGTCAGAATCTCGTCGGCGCTCCGCTGAACGATGGCTGAGGGCGCATGCGGTGCCGGCGCCACCGGTACGTGCCGGGCCCGGAGGTCGGTCTCGACGAACCGGCGATCCAACACGGCCAACCCATGGTGCAGCGCCTCGATGGCCGCGGCCATGGCACGGGGTCGCGAATCACGTCTGATCGCTCCCTTCGCGCCGGCCTCCAGGGCGTCACGTTCTTGGCCAGGGGTCACCAGCGCCAGGACCGGTCTGTCGACCCGGAGGTCGCGAATCTCGGCCAACGCCTTCGCCGGGCTTTGGGTGACGTCGACAACGACCACGTCAGCCTGGGTCACGCGGGCGGAGATCTCGAGGTTGGTCTCCACCGGGCTCAGGATCAACCGGTCGCTGTCTTGGGAGAGCGCCTCGAGAATCGCGCCATCGCCTTGAAAAGCCACGCGAAGGGGCATCGTCTGCGGGGGAAGACCTTTCATGATCACTCTTTCCTAAAACAGCATCGGGTACACGCAAGGAGGTGGCACCGACCCACCCTCTGTTCTTCGTTCATTGGATGCGCGAAGGAGGCAGAAGGTTTCCGTGGAGAAGCGTTAAGACAAACCCAAAGGGCACACCCCTTTGGTTTCCACGCTCAACGCCCTTCAACCGCGCTTTATTGCATGGCTCCGTCGATCAGGGCCTCATGGAGCGCCAAAGTCAGCGCTTTGGCCATTTGGCGCTGCACGACAAGTGTGAGCTGGAGCGTGGAGCCATGGCTGGCCACCACCCCGCCACCGAGCCGGCTGGCGAGCTCGTGGGCCTGGAGCCCCAGGTCCCAATCACTCCCCAGCCCGGTACCCACGCAGGTGACCGTGGCGAGGTCATCGAGCACCTCCACCTCGGAAGGGAGCGCCTTACGCAGGGCCTCTGGGCTGTGGACGTCCTCGAGCGGGAGCACCACCATCGTCTTCTCGCGAGCGCTCGCCAGCACGGTGCGAGCTCGCAGCTCGAGGGCTTTGAGCGCCGCGAAGAGAAGGGCCGGTGGCCTCGAACTCGAGAGCACCCAGAGGTTCTCGTCGCAGGTGATGCCCCGGACTCGAGCTCGCGGCGCCGAGGCGCTGATGACCGTGCCAGTGCCTGCCGTGTGTGTCGAGCGGGCGTGAATCACGATGCCGCGCTGCCGTGCCAGCTCGACGGCCTGGGCGTTGAGCACTCGCGCGCCGGCGGCGGCGAGCTCTTGCATCTCGTCGAAGGAGACGGCCTCGAGCTTGCGGGCCGAGGGCACCAGTCGAGGGTCGGCGCTGAAGACCCCGTCGACGTCAGAGTAGATCTCGCAGTCTGCGCCCAGGGCCGCGGCCAGGGCCACCGCCGTCGTGTCGCTGCCGCCGCGACCGAGGGTGGTCACCTCACGCCCGCGAGACACGCCCTGGTACCCGGCGACAATCACCACCCTCCCCTCCGCCAGCGCCTGCTCGATGCGCTCGGGGCGTACCTCGATGATGCGCGCTTGGGCGTGCGTGTCGTCGGTGATGATGCCGCTCTGACTGCCGGTGAAGCTGATCGCCGGCACGCCCAGGCCCTGCAGCGCCATCGAGAGCAGGGCCATGGAGATCCGCTCTCCGCAGGTGAGCAGCATGTCGAGCTCGCGGCGGGGCGGGTCAGCGCTGATTTGTTTGGCGAGCCCCAAGAGCTCGTCAGTGGTGTCTCCCATCGCCGAGACCACCACCACCAGCCGATGCCCGCCTTCCCGAGACGCTTTCACACGCTCCGCCACCCGTCGGATCTTCGCCACATCGGCCAGAGATGAACCGCCGTACTTCTGCACCACCGTGTGAGACATGTGTCCTCCGTGCCGCGCGCCATACCTGGCTGCATGGGGGCGGCCAACTGTGGCGAGATGGGAATGACGCCTGCGCCCACGGCGTTCAGTGTCTCTCTTGCGCCCAAAACTATCGAGATTCACAAGGGAATTCGCGTTGACAGGCGATCGACCGGGCCTATAGTCCGCGCCGTTTCTCTTTCGCTGGAGCATTCGACCGATGGCGATGATCGAGGTGGAGAACCTCACCAAGGCGTACCGCGATCGACTGGCGATCAACTCGCTGACGTTCTCCATCGCCGACGGAGAGATCGTCGGGTTCCTGGGGCCCAATGGCGCGGGGAAGTCGACGACCATGAAGATCCTCACCGGGTTCCTGTCGGCGACGAGCGGCACGGCGAAGGTGGGCGGGTTCGACGTCTTCGAGTCGGCGCTCGAGGCCAAGCGGCGCATCGGCTACTTGCCCGAGACGCCGCCGCTGTACCCGGAGCTGACGGTGCGCGGCTATCTCCGCTTCGTCTCTGAGCTCAAGGGAGTTCCGAGCAAGAAGCGAGCGGAGGAGATCGAACGCGTGGCGCGGGTGACCGGCGTCCTGAGTGAGCTCGATCGGCTGACCAGCACGCTCTCGAAGGGCTACCGGCAGCGAGTGGGCATCGCGCAGGCGCTCCTCAACGACCCAGCGCTGCTGATCCTCGACGAGCCGACAGAGGGCCTCGACCCTCGCCAGCGCCGAGAGGTGCTCGATCTCATCAAGGGCCTGGGTGGGAAGCACACGGTGGTGCTGTCGACGCACATCCTCGCCGAGGTGAAGGCCGTCTGCGAGAAGGTGCTCATCATTCACCGGGGCACGATCGTGGCCAACGAGTCCCTCGCCTCCCTCACGGAAGGCAAGGAATCGGGCCTCGAGGACAAGTTCATTCAGCTCACCGCGGAGTGACGAGACATGAGAAACACGTGGGCCATCGCCAAGAAGGAGCTGACGGTCTACCTGACCACGCCGCTGGCCTGGGTGGTGTTCACCGCCATGGCCTTCATCACCTCGCTGTTCTTCATGGCGCTGCTGCTGAGCTTCAAGCAGGTGCACGACACAGTCCGCGAGGTGCCGGGCGGTTGGGCTCAGTTGCCTCCCGAGTACCAGGCCTTCAGAAATTTGACTGACGGCGTGGTGGTGAACCTCTGGGGCGTAGTGCTGGTCGTGACCCTGTTCGTCGCGCCCTTCCTCTCGATGCGGCTGTTCGCCGAGGAGCGGAGGCAGAAGACGTTCGAGCTCTTGATGACGACTCCGACGCGGCCGATCGAGATCGTCCTCGGGAAATACTTGGGCGGCCTGGGCATCGTGCTGGGCACGCTCGGAGTCACCATCGTCTTTCCGGTGATCCTCGCCTTCATTGGCCATGGCGAGTCGGGCTCATCGCTCGAGTGGAGCACAGTGCTCTTG
The DNA here is from genome assembly GCA_003153055.1 of Myxococcales bacterium. The sequence goes on along the minus strand of PMBV01000092.1, from coordinate 12,637 downwards.
GGCTATGCCGGGCTGTTGCTGTGGGGCGCCACCAACCTGGCCATCGGCATGTTCATCAGCTCGCTGACCGAGTCGCAGATGGTGTCGGCGCTGGTCTCCTTCGCCATCGCCATGGGGTGGATGCTGGTGAAGTCACTGGCGCCCAACGCCGACGAGCCCCTGCGATCGATCTTGAGCTACCTGTCCTTCGACTCGCAGCTCCAGAGCCTGCTCAAGGGGGTGCTCGATCTCCGCCCCCTGGTCTTTTTCTCCAGCATCATCGTGCTGTTCCTCATGCTGACCCACCGGTCAGTCGAGGCCCAGCGGTGGACCTGAGGAGCCTCTCGAAATGAAAACCTTGGGAAAGATCGCCGGCGGCGTCGGGCTGCTGCTGGTGCTCACCTCCGTCATCACCCTGTTCGTCACCTCGGGCTCGGCGATCATCTTCGCGGTGAAGCTCGGGCTCGGCGTGGCTCTGGTCGCGCTCTGGGCCGTGACTAACGGCGATCGCCTGTCGACCTGGGCGCGCTCGGCGTTCTTCTATTCGTCGTCGGCGGTGATGGGCGTGGTCCTCATCGGCCTCCTGGGAGCCACCAACTTCATCGTCGCCAAGCGGGGCAAGACCTGGGACCTCACCGCCAAGAAGATCTACTCGCTGTCGGCCCAGACCGAGTCGACCATGAAGGAGCTCAAGGAGCCGGTGAAGGTCATCGCCTTCTCCGAGCAGGGCTCGGTGGAGCAGGTGGAGAACCTCTTCCGCCGCTACCAGCAGCTGTCGGACAAGTTCTCGTACGAGTTCAAGGACCCGAGGAGGAACCCCGACCTCACCTCGAGGTACCAGATTCACCAGGGGCAACCGGCGGCGGTGTTGATCCGCCAGTCGGCCGTGGAGAGCCACCAGACCCTCAACCTCGCCCGGCTGGCCAATCCGCAGCTCGGCGAGCAAGAGCTCACCAATGGCCTCATCAAGCTGAACACCGTGGGCTCACAGAAGCTGTACTTCCTCATGGGTCACGGCGAGTGGCCCCTTGAAGGAAGAGACTCGCAAGAAGACAGCGCCCAGGGTTCTGCCTCGCAGGTCAAGCGGGTCCTCGAAGACGAGGGCTATGCCCCCGAGGCGCTGAACCTCGTCGAACGACACGAGATCCCTAAAGATGCCTCGGCCATCGCCATCGCCGGAGCGCGGTCCAAGGTGACTGAGCCCGAGCTGAAGCTGGTCGCCCAGTTCCTCGAGGAGGGTGGGCGACTCCTGGTCTTCGCCGAGCCCTTGGTCGAGACCGGCCTCGAGCCGCTCCTGGCGAAGTACGGCCTCGAGCTCGAGCCGGGGATCGTGGCCGATTCCAAGGTGAGCCCGGAGCAGCCCTACTTCATCATCAGCCCCTTCTTCGGGGAGCATGAGGTCACCAAGCTCCTCTCGCGGGCGAAGGTCAACGTCATCTTCGCCACCGCTCGCGCCATCACTGTGCTGAAGACCGGCCTGTTGCCGAGGGTGGTCACCACTCCCTTGGTGCTCACCAGCCCGTACGCGTGGATCGAGTCGACGCCCAACCAGGATCCTCAGCCCGACTCCGGCGAGCGCCAGGGCCAGCTCACTCTGGCGGCGCTGGCCACCCGCGACACCTCGGCGGCCACCGACAAGCGCACCGACGAGGCGCGGGTCGTCGTGTTCGGTGACTCGGATCTGCTCGTGGGGGCCTTCGGGCATGACCCCAATCGAGATCTGGCGATGAACGCCTTCGCTTGGGCGACCCAGCAGACCCAGCGGATCACCATTCGGCCGCCCGATCGCGACATCAGCACCATCGACCTGACCCCCGAGATGGTCTCGACCATTCGGCTGTGGTCGATGGACATCTTGCCCACCCTCCTCATCGGCGTCGGCCTCACCATCTGGCTGACTCGCCGCTCGCGCTGAAGGAGCCCCATGAGCCAGACCAGCCGAACCCTGGTGGGCCTCGCGGTGCTCCTCGTCGCGGCCGGCGCTGTCGGGCTCTACGCCTGGAAAGGTGTCTACGAGGCCGATCAGGTCGCCGCGGAGAAGAAGGCCCACGACGAGCAGATCTTCTCGATCAAGAAGGTCGCCGATGGCGGTGAGCCAACGGTCGAGCTCCTCGCTCTCTCGATCACCTTCGCAGGCGAGACGACCCGGCTCGAGCGACCCCGAGGAGGACTCTGGCGGATCGTCGCACCGGTTTCGGCCAAGGTGGACAAGCCAGTGGTCGACGCCCTGGTGAGCCAGCTGGAGACCGCCAAATTCAAGGCCACCCTCGACGAGGCCCCCGACAACGCCACGCTCGAACGCTACGGGCTGGCTCACCCGACCTTCACCGTGAAGGCAACTGCCGAGGTGGGCGCTGGACACGAGCCACGGACGCTCGAGCTGGAGGGCGGCATCGAGAACCCCTTCGATGGGTCCACGTTCGTCAGGCGGAACGGGGAGAAGGCCGTCTCCACGGTGCAGGGTGGCGTTCGCTACGCTCTGGCCAAGTCGACCTTCGAGCTGAGGGACAAGCAGGTTCTGCGGGTCGACGAGGCCCAGCTCCAGAGCGTCGCGGTGAAGAGCGCCGGCAACGCCTGGTCCTTGGAGCGCGATACCGAAGGGCACTGGGCCATCGTTCGGCCTATGCGGGCGCTGGCCGACGGCGCGATGGTCAGCTCCATGTTGGCGGGCTTGGCGTCGGAGCGAGCACAGTCGTTTCCCGAGACTTCGCTCGGGACGAAGCGTGTTTTTGAGGCCCCGGCCGTCGACGCGACCTTCACGGCAACGAGCGGAGGGATCGCGCGAATCCGCATCGCGCGGCTCGCGTCCGACGCCGGAGCTCGGTGGTTCGCGCTCAGAGAAGACCCCGATGGGGCCGTGCTGGTGGAGGTCGGGCCTGGCGCCCCAAGCCATCTCGACCGAAGACCCGCGGACCTCGAGGACACGTCGATCCTTCGGTTCAACAAGGACGCCGTCACGAAGATCGTCTTGGCTCACGGGGGCGAGCGGATCACCCTGGTCAAGGAGTCGGTCGATGCGTCGGCCGAGGCCTGGCGGGTGGCCGCCCCGCGGGTGGGAAAGGCCAAGGTGTTCAAGGTGACGTCGCTTGTGTGGACGCTGGCCAGCCTCAAAGCGAAGGCGTGGGGCGAGACCAGCCCAAGAGACTGGTCGAAGTTCGGCATCGACTCCCGAGCGAGGTCCATCACGTTGTTCGGGCCCGACGGCGCCGAGCTCGGCCGGCTCGTCATCGGCGCGGAGCTCAAGGACCCCAAGGGGAGCTTCTTCGTGCGCGGGAGGAAGAACCAGGTCGCCGAGTGTGAGGGGGCCCGGTTCTCTGAGCTCCCGTTCGAGCTCACCGAGGTGCTCGATGAACCGCCCGCCGACGCGGGAGCCTCCGACGGCGGGTGATCGCTACAGCTCGTACTGCTCGTCGAGCTCGAGCACGTGCACCGGCAGATGCTTCACTTCCTTCTTGAGCCGATCCACGTAGGCCGGCTTCAGGTGGTACAGGAGGATCTCCACGTCGGGCCGGTCGAGCTTCTCGAGCTCGATGGCCAGTGTCTGGGGCGTGAGATGACCAGAGACGTTCGCCAGCACCTGGAGCTCGTTGGGCAGGCTGCACTCCACCATGACCGCCTTGAGGTTCTTCGTGGCGTGGAGGACCTTCCACAATTTGTCGGTTGGTCCCGTGTCGCCCGAGATGCCCAACGCGACCCCGTCTGCCGAGATGACGTAGCCGCAGGACTCCACCGGGTGGGTCACCTGCACCGACTTGACCTTGTAGCCTCCTATGGTGAGGGTCGCGCCGGGCCGAAAGCTCTTCAGCTTGAAGATCGGCTGGCGCCGGTTCGGAATGCTCGTGAAGTCGGGCCACAACCGGTCATTGAAGAGGTTCTTTCGCAGCGTCTGGATGCACTGGGTATTGCTATGAATCGTGACCGACCGAGTCCGCTGCCCGACCAGCACATCGGACAGCATCGGCAGATCCTTCACGTGATCGAAGTGCGAGTGCGTGAGGAGCACGTGGTCGACCCGCTTGAGCTCCTCGAGGGCCAACGTCTGGGTCAGCGCGCCAGCGTCGATGGCGAACGTCTCGTCGAGGAGGAAGCAGGTGCTGCGACACCCGGGGAGCTCACCGCCATGTGGACCGAGGACCTTGAGTCGCACGTCAGAGATCTCCGAACTTCCACTTCATCTCGAGGAAGCGGAGGTAGTCGAAGAGATTGCCAGTGTCGGCCACCGTCACCCGGTCACCCGAGACCTCGATGAGCCCAGCGCGCTCGAGGCGCACCAGCATGGTGCGAATGGCCGGCTCCCCCACCGCCAGCTCCCGAGGCAAGTCTCTCGCCGGGAAGTCCACCTCGATGCCGTTGTCGACCTCGCGCCCGTTCGCCTGACAGGCCATCAGCATGTGGTGCACGATGCGGCTGCCGGGGTCGGCCAGCAGCAACGTCTCGATCTGCGCATCAGCGTCAGACAGCCGCTCAGCCAGCTTCTTGATCATCCGCACAGCGATCTCGGCGTTCCCGCGGATCATCGCCTCGAAGGTCTTGGGGTCGATGACCAAGAGCCGCGCGTCTTCGTCGACCCGCGCCGACGCGTTGCGAGGCTTGTTCGAGATGATGGCCATCTCGCCGAAGAACTCTCCCGGCCCCAGCACCGCGAGCACCTTCTCGACGTCGCGCACCGTCTTGGAGATGGCCACCTTGCCCGACTGGAGGACGTACATCTCCTTGCCCAGATCTCCTTCGCGGAACAGGAGCGTACCGCTCGGGAATTCCTTGCCAAATCGCTGAAAGAGGGCTTCCTCGGCGCTCATGGTCGCAACTCGACTCTTAAACTGGTTTCTCGTTCCGTCAAATGATGCTCACCCTATTTCGACACCAGGGTGATGACACCATCCCAGTCGGGGGCTGGAGGCGTGGTGGCGAATTCGTCGAGCGCCTTCAAGTACAGCCTCGACGGGGTGTCGTCTGACCAGGCCTCGAGGACCGTCTGAAACGCCGCACGGGCCACCTCGAACCGCCGCTGCGCCCAGGCGTCGAGCCCAGCCTCGAAGGTGGTGATGGTGTCCTTTTCCGTCCCGACGGCCACACCCAACGCCCTGAGCTGGTAGATGCGCACGGGCTCTTCCCGCCCCTTCACCCTGACGGCCCCCAGGCGCCGGGCGACGACGTGCTCCCTCACCGCGAGGTACGTCGATTCGGCCAGGACGATGCGGGTGTCGTACTGTTTGGTGGTGCCTTCGAGGCGGCTCCCGAGATTCACGGCGTCGCCCAGCACCGTGTAATCGACGCGAACGTCGGAGCCCATGTTACCCACCACCATTGGCCCGGTGTTGATGCCCACGCCGATCTCGAGCTCGGGGTACTGGGCCGCCCGCCAGACGGTCTTTAGCTCGTCGAGCTTCTGGAGCATCTTGACCGCCGCCCGGCAGGCCCTCAGCGCGTGATCCGGCTGCTCCACCGGGGCGTTCCAGAACGCCATCACCGCGTCACCGATGTACTTGTCCAAGGTCCCCTTCTCGTCGAAGACGATGCGGGTCATCGGTGAGAGGTATTCGTTGATGAACGCCGCCAGCTTCTCGGGCGACATCCGCTCGGCCAGCGAAGTGAACCCCCTGATGTCGGAGAAGAGGACCGTCATCTCGCGCTTCTCGCCCCGGTTGAGCCGTTCTGGGTCGGCCATGGCCACGTCGATCACGTCTTCGCCCAGGTACCGCGAGAAGGTGCTCCTCAGCTTGGCCTTCTCCCGGTCGACCAGCAGGTAGCTGAGGAAGATCACCCCCGCCGACGTCACCACGAGGTCCACGGTCGGGACCACCCAGGCCAGCCGGAGCCCCACGGTGAACAACCCGAACGTGAGCGCGCTCCAGCCCGCCACAGCCGACGTCACCAGCACGATCTTCCAGGCAAAGGCGCTTCTGGGCACGAGCCGGGCAAGGCCCAGCCCAAGGAGCATCATCAGCCCTAGCTCGAGCGGTCGCATGAAGTCGGGGCGATCGAGGAAGTCGCCGGACAGCACGTTCGACACCAGTGACGCGTGGGTGACCAGGCCCTCTGAGAACTCCTCGAAGGGGGTCACGCGTTGATCGCCCGAGCTGCCGGTGATGGTGACGCCCAGCAGCACCGCCTTCCCTTCCACGGCCTTGGGGTCGAAGGCGCCGTCGAACACGTCCACCGAGCTGAGGCGCCGAAAGACCGACTTGGGCCCAGGGTAGTTGATGAGGGTGAAGGCCACCTCGTCTTGAATCGGCACCCGCACTCGGCCGCCCTGGGGGAGGCGCAGATCGATGGCGGTGAGATCGTCGCCGTCAGCCACCACCGGTTCGATCGTCGCGTCGAGCCAGGCGGCCGCCACCCTCAAGCCGAGCGAGGGCACCAGCCCAGGTGGGTTGGCGATGGCCGCGAGGCTGGCGGCTCTCCGGGTGGTCCCGTCGACGTCGGTGACGGTGCTGAAGTGGCCGTAGAGATTCCCGGCGTCGGCGAACCGCGGCAGCGGCGTCTGCACCCCGGTGAGCCTGAAGACGGCCAGGCGCTCGATGGGGAGCTCTCGGAAGGAGCCCTTCACCGTCCCCGCGACCCTGGTGATGAGCTGGGGCGAGACACCCTGGCGGTATCGCTCGACCAGCGCGGGAGAGAAGCCCGAGGCCTCACGCTCGTTGTACGGCACCAGCCCCTGCACGATGCGAGGGCCTCCTTTCTTCAGCACGGCCTCGAGGCGCGCATCGGGCGAGTCGGCCAGGCGAGCCTCGAGGGCGCCCTGGAGCCGGTGGAGGCCCGGAGACAGCGCGCCTTCCTCGGAGAGGGCGGCCAACGCCGCCTTGGCGCTCTCGTCTTCGCTCACCGCGTCGGTGAAGGCCAGATCGAGGCCCAGCACTTTGGCTTTGGCGTCGAGCAGCCGGTCGATGATCTGCGCCGACACCGCGCGCGACCACGGCCACAGCCCCCACCTCTGGGCCCCTCGCTCGTCGAGCTCGACCAGCACCACGTTAGGGTCAGCGGGCCGGCTGCCGCGCGCCCGGAAGAGCAGGTCGGTCACCCTCCCCTCCAGCGACTCGATGGAGCGGTGCACCACGCCACCCTGGCTCGAGGTCGACAGGCCGGCGATGGGGGTCGACGTCTCCCAGTGTAGGACGACGAAGACGGCCGCAATTCCGAGGGAAAGCAACTCGAATTTCCAGCGAGACAGGAGCGCGGCCATGGCCCAGTGGAAGCGTAGCCACAAGGGGCCCAGTCTGCCGTCGCAAACAATGGCTCCCCGGCGGTGCCTCGGGTACAAGCCCCGCCGTGACGACCTACAAGCAGGCGGGAGTCGACATCGAGGCGGGCGACGCGTTGGTGGAGCGGATCAAACCACTCGCGGCGCGGACCCGGCGTCCGGAGCTCCTCTCGGGCGTGGGGGGCTTTGGCGGCCTCTTCGCGATACCTCCCGGAAAATACAAAGAGCCAGTGCTGGTGAGCGGCACCGATGGCGTGGGGACCAAGCTGAAGCTGGCCTTCGCGATGGACCGCCACGACACCGTGGGCATCGACCTGGTGGCGATGAGCGTCAACGANNCGGGCTGCGCGCTCCTCGGCGGCGAGACGGCCGAGCTCCCCGGGTTCTACCCGCCGGGAGAATACGAGCTGGCGGGCTTCTGCGTGGGCGTGGTCGAGCGCAGCAACCTCATCGACGGTCGATCGATCATGCCGGGCGATCACGTGGTGGGAGTGGGGTCTTCGGGCCTCCACTCCAATGGCTACTCGCTGGCCCGGAAGATCCTCGCTGATCGCGGGCTGGGCCTCGACGCGACCGTCGACGGCCTCTCGGTTGGCGAGGCCCTCATCGAGCCCACCCGCATCTACGTCAAGGACGTGCTGTCGCTGGGGCTGCGGTCGACGATGAAGGGGCTGGCGCACATCACCGGCAGCGGCATCCCTGGGAACCTCCCCCGCTGTCTGCCTCCGGGGCTCAAGGCCGTGCTCCACGAGTCGAAGTGGAAGCGCCCGCCGATCTTCGAGGTGCTCCAGTCGCTGGGCAACGTCTCGCGTGACGAGATGTTCTCTACCTTCAACATGGGCTTGGGCCTCACCGTCATCGTCGAAGCGGGCGAGGTAGCGCAGACCATCGAACACTTCCGCCTCGGGGGCATGGAGGCGTGGGACGTGGGCGTCATCGAGAGCTCCGCCGACAGCGAGCCCTCGGCCATCGTCGAGCCATGATGAACGTCGGCGTGCTGGCCTCAGGCACCGGGTCGAACTTCCAGGCGCTCGTCCAGGCCCTGGCGGCGGACGACTCGGCGAAGGTGGTCGCCCTGGTGTGCAATGTTCCCAGCGCGGCCGTGCTCGAACGGGCGAAGGAGCTCGAAGTCCCCGCGGTGGTGATGGATCATCGACAGTGGCCCAGCCGCGAGGCCTTCGACGACGCCCTGGTGCACGAGCTCAAGCTGAGGCACGTCGAGCTCGTCTGCCTGGCGGGCTACATGCGGTTGTTGACCCCGCGATTCCTCAACCAGTTTCCCCAGGGGGTCATCAACGTGCACCCCGCCCTGCTCCCGGCGTTTCCCGGCATTCGGGCGGTGCGCCAGGCCATCGCCGCGGGAGTTCGAGTGGCCGGCTGCACCATTCACTATGTCGATGAGGGGGCTGACACGGGGCCCATCGTGGCCCAGGCCGCGGTCCCCGTGCTGCCGGAGGACGACGAGGCCTCCCTCTCGGCCCGCATTCAACAGCAGGAGCACCGCCTGCTCCCCGCGGTGGTGAAGGCCATCGCCAGTGGGACAGTTCGACTCGAGGGGCGAAGCGTGCACCTCAAGGAGTGGATCGGGTGAAGCCGACCGCGCAGCCGCGTGGAGCCCCAGGGCGCCACGTCTATGACGTCATCGTCGTCGGTGGGCAAGTGGGCGGGGCGATCTCCGCCGCGCTGCTGGCCCGCCGAGGCTTCAAGGTGCTGCTGGTCCCCCATGACGGCCAGGGAGCGCCGTACCTCCACCAGGGCTTCCTGCTCCCCAATGCGCCCTTCGTGATGCCTCCTCCGAAGGTCGTCGAGCCCTTCGAGGAGGTGTTGGCCGAGCTGGGGTTGACGGTGGCGGCGCACCGCTCGCTGACCCGTCCGGCCCTGCAGTTGCTGCAGTCCGAGAGGTGGTTCGAGCTGAGGAGCGACCCCAAGGAGCGCGCGGTCGAGCTCAAGCGGGCCCTGGGCGCTTCGTCCGATGCCTTCGAGGAAGCATGGCAGCGCGCCGTGACCCAAGCCGAGGCGAGCAACGGCCTCTTTCGGGCCAAGCTCGACTTCCCTCCTGAAGGCGTGGTCGGCCGCTGGCGGCTGAACCGTCAGCTCCCCCGCTTTGGCCCATTCGAGGGGAGCACCTTGCCCTCGGGCTCGCCGCTGCGCGAGCTGTTGCCCCTGGCCGCCTGCGTGGCCGCGCCCAGCCCGCTGACCGGAGCTCGAGCCCTGGGGCGGCTTCTCGCCTGGCCTTCGGTCTACCCTGGGGGCCGGGAGGCGCTCTACGAGCTGTTCGCCGAGCGGGCGCGGGAATTGGGCGCCGACGTGGTGGGCGATGAAGACGTGGTCGAGGAGCTGGGGTTTCGCGGGGCCTCGGCCTCGAGCATTCGGCTGGCTGGAGGGCCGATCACCTACCGGGCAGATCTCTTCATCGCCGCGATGGATCTCGATGGGCTCTCGCGCCTGGTGCCCGAAGGCCGGCAGTCCGCGTTCCAGCGCGCGAGTGCGCAGCTCCCGGTGAAGAAGCGACTGTTCACCATGAACGCGGTGCTGCCCGAAGCGGCCCTCCCACGTGGCCTGGGAACGCTCGCATTGATCCATGGGGTTCTCGTTCAGGTGGCGCCCGCCCGGGGCCCAGCCGTCGAAGCCGAGAAGGGCGAGCTTCGAGTGCTGACCGCCGCGATGGAGACCGCCCTGCCCTTGCGAGGTGGCGACGAGACCCAGGTGCGTGCGCACGTCGAGCAGATCTGGAAAGCCCTCGAGGCGGTCATGCCCTTCACCCGCGCCAGGGCCCGGCTGGAGTCGACGCCCTGGCTCCACGCTCCGTCGGTGGTCGACGGTCGGGTCGAGCCGTCTCCTCTGTTCGAGCTGCCTGCCGACGCCTGGTTCGGCGTCACCGGCCACCCCACCCAGTCCCCCGCCAAGCGGCTCCTGCTGGCGAGCAGGCAGGTGTTGCCGGGCCTCGGTCTCGAGGGTGAGGTGCTCGCGGCGGTGCGAGCAGTCCAGCGCGTGGAGCGCACCTTGAAGCGCCAAGACCCCCTCAACAAGGCGAGGCAGTCGGCGTGAGCACGGTGAACGTCATGGCCCGCGAGGTCTCGGCCAAGGTCGTCTTCTACGGCCCTGGGCTCTCGGGCAAGACGACCTCGCTCCGCCGCATCTACGAGTCCATTCGCCCGTCGCTCCGGGGCGAGCTGATGTCGCTGCCCACCGAAGCCGATCGAACGCTCTTCTTCGACTTCTTGCCTGTGCGCGTCGAGAAGGTGGGCGACTACGCTCTGCGCCTGGCCATGTACACAGTGCCCGGGCAGGTCTTCTACAACGCCACGCGCAAGCTCGTGCTCCAGGGCGCCGACGGCGTCATCTTCGTGGCCGACTCGAACCCCGACGCCGATGACGCCAACCGGGAGTCGCTCGCCAACCTCGAGGACAACCTGGGCGAGCAGGGCCTTCGCCTCGAGGGGCTCCCCCTCGTCATTCAGTACAACAAGCGCGACCTGACCAACGCCATGGCCATCGACGAGATGCGGGCGGCGTTGAACGCCACGGGCGCTCCCGACTTCGAGACCTGCGCCACCACAGGTGACGGAGTGCTCGATGCGATGAAGGCGATGGTGCGCCTCGTCATTCGAGATCTTCGTTCGAGGAAGGTCGTGCCAGCCCCGCGGCTCCAGATCCAGCCCCAGGCGACGCCCCTGCCCATCGCCATGCCCCCGGCTCGAGAGACCTCATCGGGGGCTCACCTCGTTCCCGACGAGGCCTGGACGCCACCCATGGTCGGCGCCGTGGCAGCGCTGGCGCCCGTGCTCCTCGTCGATCAGGCGCGGGTGGCCGAGGCCTGCTTCGCTCGGGGTGACTTCGAGGGCTGCGTTCGTGCCTGCGTCGAGGCGGTGACCAGGGGCCTCGCCTTCGCAGGAGACGGGACCATCGCCGCGCAGGCCTTTCTCCTCGGGCTCAACGGTCGCGACCTGCTGGAGTTGCAGACGCGTGCCGCACGAGGGGCCTCGCGAGTCGACGACGCGGCCTTCGCGCTGTACGCCCTCTCCGAGACCTTCGTGCGCCTGACTCAGGCCGGGCTGCCAACGCCCAACGAGCGGATCCCCGAGGGGAGCTGAGGCCGGCCAGCGACCCGACTACCATCGCCTCATGCGGGTGGCCCTCCTCTTCATCGACGGCGTCGGCATTGGCCCGCGCGACCCCCGGTCGAACCCGTTGGCCCAGGCCGCTTTCCTCCACTCCCAGTTCCTCGACGGCACTGGCACCCCGCTGCCCGACGGCGGCCAGGTGCATCGCCTCGACACGACCTTCGGGCTGCCTGGGAGACCGCAATCGGCGAGCAACCAGACGGCCATCTACACCGCGGCCGAAGCGCCCCGGCTGGTCGAAGGCCATGTCGCCGGCTATCCCTCGACCGCCTTGAAGCGGCTGCTCCACGAGCGCTCCATCGCCCGCCGAATTCGCGCGGCAAAGCGAAGCGTCACCTCTGCCAACGTCTACCCGCTGGAGTACCTCGAGGCGCTGGGCCTGCCACACCTTCCCTCGGAGCCCGACGGGGTGATGATTCCCCAGGAGCACCGGCGCCGACTCAGGGCCTCCGCCAGCACGCTGGCCATGGCGGCAGGCGAAGTGCCCTTGAGGACCTTCGGCCACGCCCGGGCTGATGAGGGCCTGACCCACGACATCGACGGAGCCGGCGCTCGCGGCAGGGGCTGGGCGCTCCCCCCGAGGACGGCCAATGCCGCCGCCCGCATCTTCTGGGCGCTCGCTGAGGACTTCACCCTCTTCGAACACTTCCTCGCCGATGAGGCCGGGCACCGGCAAGACGAGGCCGCCGCGCTCGAGGCGCTGGGCACCTTCGACGCCTTCGCCCGCGAGGTCATCGCCCGACGACCCGAGGATTGCATGGTCATTCTCTGCAGCGATCACGGCAACGTGGAAGACCTGACGACCCGGAACCATACGACCAACCCCGTGGCGGCCTTGGTGTTCGGCCTCGAGGAAACCGGGCCAATGCGGACCGTGGCCGACGTCGGAAGACTCATCCTCCGGGCCCTTGCCATCGAGCCGTGAATGGGGGTGCACGCCCAGATTGAGATTCTGGGCCGAACGTCAAGGGGCCAGTCCAGTGCCCATCGCGGATGATGATGCCGAGCATCGGGGCGAGCAGGAACAGCACCAGCCCAAAGGGCAGGATGGCGGCTCGGTGTCCACCGTCGTGCCCTTGCTGGCAGCCCCTCGACCTCGAGTCGATTCCCCTCAGGGGCTTCGCCACATCGAGGACCTTCTCGTGCCAGTCCGGCAGCATGAGCTTGGTCCCATGTGCCGAGGCGAGCGAGGGTCCCCAGCAACGTCACCAATGGTACCATTGGCGGTCCGCTGCAGGATTCGTGGGCAAGAGAGGCCCGGTGAGCGCCCGGTCAGAACGACGACGCCTGGTCGCCGCGGGAATCAGCGTGCGCGTCGCGTGATGTCAGAACA
>PMBV01000360.1 GCA_003153055.1 Myxococcales bacterium | reverse complement strand
CCGCGTAGGCCCGTGAACGGTTACCCTTGTTGATGTGTACGCTGTACCAGGTATCACCCTTGGGCTGCCCCTCGAGGATGACTGCCTTGATACCCAGGCGGGCGAGCCACTGCGCCGAGGTGCCACCGGTGTTGGCCTCCTTGATGCCACCGGTCAGCGGGCTCTTGCTGCCAATCGACATTCGGCCCGAGTTGGCCGCCGGCGTCCCCGACAACAGCCCAGGCGCGAAGACGAGCTTGTTCTTCGGCCCCAGGGCGTGGCACGTCGCTGGAACCTCGGCGGCCACGATGGTCGAGGTGAGGGCGCGACCTCCATAGCCGGCCCAGGCCGCGGGCACTGGCTCCACCTTGGTTGTCAAGTCGGTCATGTTCACGCGAAGGATTCTGTCGTCCATGTCGTCGAGTCCTCTCTTGTTGCGCCACGGCGCGCAGCCACCGGGCCATGCCACTCTGCTCGCGGATGCTTGTGCAGGGGCGAGGCCAGCTCATTTGGGTGGTGCGCCAGGGGTCTCGCTTCGAGGTTCCGCGGACTTCCGCGACGACGGCTCGTTCGAACCACGCCCGACGAAGAGGTCCTGTAACGCACGCTGTGACCCATGAAGCCGGCGGCCTGTAACGCGGGGTGTTACAGCGAGACCGGCGGCCCTGAGACGGGGGGTGTTACAGTTCAGACCCGATGGACGTGATGCTGGCTCAGAAGTCAGGCAACCCAGAGCGGCGGCGCGCGGTCGAGCAGGCGTGGCGTCGCTTCGTCGAGGACGGGGTGACGCCCACGGGGCTGAGCGAGGAGATCCTCGCGTCATGGGTGCGGACCACCGCCGCGCACGTCGACCCCGAGGCCCGCGCTCCCCGGTTCAGCCTGCCCTCCGAGCAGCTCCTCGAGCGGATCGAGGCCGACGAGCTGGTGCACCTCGCGGCGCCGATCCTCCATGACTTTTCGGATCGACTGAGCCTGTCGGATCACGTGCTCACCTGCTTCGACTCCGAGGGGTGGATGTTGTCCATCGAGGGCGACCCAGCCACCGTCGACCGGCTGGCGGAGATCAGCTTTCGACCGGGCACGAGCTGGTCGGAGGCTTCGGCAGGGACCAACGGCCCGGGCACGGCGCTGGCGACGGCGAGCGCGGTCGAGGTCTTCGCCTCGGAGCACTTCGTTCAGGCCTGGCAGCCCTTCAGTTGCGCCGCGGCCCCGGTGTTCCGCCCGGGCCCCACTGCTCCAGTCGGCGTCATCGACCTCACCGGCCCGTGGGAGGTGCGTCGGCGCCAGGCGCTCCCGATGACCAAGGCGCTGGCGAGGGCCATCGAGGAGCGACTCCGGGCCGTCTTCGCGATTCGTGACGAAGTGGTGCGGTACGCCTTCAGGGCAGCGAGAGAGGCCGGCGACGCCGTCGTGGCGGTGGACCGACAGGGTCGAGTGTTGGCATCGAACGAGGCTGCGACCCGGCGCCGGCTGCTCTCGGGCGGCGCGCTGCCGAGCGGCTTTCGCCAATCGCTCAGCCAGGCACTGGGCGCGCCGGCGTCAGGCTCCGAGGCCGAGCTTCGGTTGGGCAGCGCGCAGGTCCCCGTCGTCGTGTCGCCGGTTCGGTATGAAGGCACGGCAGTGGGGGCGATCCTCCGGGTCACCTCGAGCCCTCGGCTCACCCGCGCGCACGCCACCTCGACCACGACTCGGTACGACTTCAGCCACATCCAGGGCCACGCCGCGCCCCTGCGTCGCGCCGTCGAGGTCGCCCGGCAGGCCGCCGCGAATGACCTGCCCGTGGTCATCACTGGCGAGTCGGGCACCGGCAAGGAGCTCTTCGCCCAGGCCATGCATCACGCAGGGCCCCGGCGCGATGGGCCCTTCGTCGCGGTGAACTGCGGCTCCATTCCCGCGGCCCTGCTCGAGGCCGAGCTCTTCGGCTACGAGGCCGGAACCTTCACCGGAGGCGCGAGAGATGGCCGCGCCGGGCGCTTCGAAGACGCCGACGGAGGCACGCTGTTGCTCGACGAGGTGAGCGAGCTCTCACCTTCGGCCCAGACCGCTCTGCTTCGGGTGCTGGAGGAGCGCGAGGTGGTCCGCCTGGGCACTAGCGAGCCACGCCGGCTCGACGTGCGGGTGATGGCGGCCACCAACAAACCCCTCGCCGAGCTGGTGCGAGCGGGCCGCTTCCGTGACGACCTCTACTTTCGCCTCAACGTGATGCGCATCGAGGTGCCGCCGCTTCGAGACCGGGGCGACGACATTCTGCTCCTCGCCGAACGCTTCCTCGCCGAGGCTGGCATCGGCCCCGCGAACCCAAGGCTCGACGAAACGGCGAGAGCGACCCTCAGGGCCCACCGCTGGCCGGGCAACGTGCGCGAGCTCAAGAACGCCATGCTGCGGGCCGCGGCGACCGCCACGGGCCCGGTGATCCACGCCGAGGATCTGGCCCTCGACGCCTCGAGCACACCTCCACGACAGCTCCGCGAGGCGCTCCTCGAGTCCGAGCGAGAGGCGCTGCGAGCGAGCCTCGAGCAAGGTGGCTGGAGCTTCTCTCGAACGGCGCGCACCCTGGGTATCAGCCGCATGACCCTGTACCGCCGGGCACGCAAGTACGGCCTCGAACGCCCCCAAGGCCGCGAGGAGTGAGGCAGCCAGGGCTCATATCCCCATGGCCCGACTGCTCACACTCGAGCCGCGCTCCCTCGGCGATTGGCAGGGCGTCGCTTGAGCCTACGTGTGGGTGGACCTCGCCAGACCCAGCTTGTTCACATCGAGCACCTCCTGGGTCGCCGCTGCCTGCTCGACGCCGCGAGCCCGGTCGGGCATCCTCGAGTCGCAATGGCGGCGCCTCGGCTGGAAGTGTGTGGACGTGACGGTCAATTGAGAACCCACTCCAGAACGACGAGGCAGAGACGTGCCCGTGTTTAACCTCGTGCCCTTCGATAGCGCCGTCTCCCGGCGCTTCACCCGCGACCCACCGGACACGCGCCGACGGGCGAGGCTCATCTCGGCCTTCGGTGTCATGGGCCTCATCGGCACCGGCCTGCTGGCGGGCGCTCATCTCGTCTGGATGCAAATTCCCCTCTGGTATGCGCTGGTGCCAGTCGCCGGGGGCGTGCTCAGCGTCGGGGTTCCGCTGGTGGTGCTCCGCTGGAAGGCGGTGCACTTGGGGGGCCACCTCTGCGCCGCGTGTTGGTTCATGGTCACCGGCTGGGGCGTCTTCCTCCGTGGAGGGCTGATGGCCCCGCCCTTGATGTGCATGGGCGCCGCCCCCTTCATCGCCACGGCCTTGCTCGGCCGCCGGCAGGGGCTGGCCTGGGTGCTTCCCCCGGTGGTCGAGCTGCTCGTCTTGCTCGGCCTGCAGCTCGCCGGAGTGCCGGTCCCCGATCGCTTGCCGGAGGAATACCAGCGCCTCAGCAATGCGCAGGCGGCGGTGCTCTTCGGCGGGCTGTTGGTGGCGATGGGCATGGCCCAGGAGTGGCTCCGCGCCGCCGCCAGCCACGAGCTGGGTGACGCCGAGCGTCGCAAGCTGGCCGCTGAGCACGAGGCCAAGCTTGCCAGGGCCGACCGCCTCGCCTCGTTGGGCCAGCTCGCCGCTGGCGTGGCCCATGAGCTGAGCAACCCGCTCACGTACTTGCAGACCAACCTCGAGCTCCTCGAGGAAGAAGCCGAGAGCGACGACACCCGCGCGTCACTCGGGGAAGCCCTCGAGGCCACGAGCCGTATCCGCGTCATCGTCAGAGACCTGAAGCAGTACTCTCGCTTCGACGACGAGCTGGCCCCACTGCCGCTGGAGTTGGTGGTGCGCGCCGCGCTGCGCATCGCCGGCGGAGAGCTGAAGCGCGTCGCCGTGCGGACCGAGCTCGGCCCTTGCCCGCAGGTGCTGGCCAACGAGGTCCGGCTCGGTCAGGTGCTGGTGAACTTGCTGGTCAACGCCAGCCAGGCCGGCGCGAAGGAGATCGCCCTGTCCACCCTGACCGACGCGAGCGGAAACGCCGTGCTCGAGGTTCGCGACACCGGCCAGGGCATCCCCTCGGAGCTGCTGCGGAGAGTGAAAGAGCCCTTCTTCACCACCAAGCCCGCCGGCGTGGGCACGGGGCTGGGCCTCGCGGTGTGCGACCAGTTGGTGCGACAGCTCGGCGGCGTCATCTCCATCGACAGCGCCGTCGGGGTGGGCACCTCGGTCACCATCGTGTTGCCACCGGCCCCCGTCGAGGCAGAGGTCGAGGGAGAAGCCCAGGCCGAGGTCGAGCTCGAGGCGCCCTGAATCGGCAGCGGTGGTGCCGCGTCGCTTCGCTCAGCCCGCGCCGTGCCGAACCCCCATCGCCGTCAAGGTCGCGCGCACCCGCTCAGCCACCGCGTCGAGACCAGCGGGGTCTGGGTGCGTGTCAGCCCGGGCAAACTCCATGTGCTCCGGGGCAGAGATGGGAATCAGGTGGAGATGCACATGGCGAACTTCGAGCCCCACGATGGCCACGCCCACCTTGACGGGCTGGAAGGCTGCCTTCAGGGCCCGGCCGAGCACCTGCGCCGTGGCGACGAGGTGGTCGCGGAGTGCGGGGCTGAGGTCGAGCCAGTCGTCGATCTCCTGCCGGGGTATCACCAGCACGTGCCCTGGTTGAATCGGATTGACGGTGAGAATCGCGAAGCACTGCTCGTCCTTCCAGACGAAGCGCCCGGGGATCTCACCTGCCAGAATGCGGGAGAAGATGGAGGCCATGCGGCCCATCGAAGCACGATTCGGCCAGGCTCGCGATCAGCTCTGGTCGCTCGACGAAGGGGGTGCGATCGGGCGACCCGTCGGCCCAGAAGAAGCGGCTGGCAGCCAACCTTCGATTGAGAAACAGCACCAGAGAGCTGCGGGTGCCGTAGTTCAACTGAGGCACGTCGACGCACAGCCCGCCCACCGAGTCGTCGGGCCGCGACGACCCGAGGAGCGCCTGGAGACCAGCGGCCGTGGGCAGCCCCTCCACCACGGGCAGCAGGGGCCACCGCTCCTCGATGAGGCTCTGTCGGGCGCGATCGTCGCCGCCCAGGCTCCGCTCGGTCACCACGTGCAGCCCGGGCTCGAGCACGCTCTGCCTGAGCACCTCGCCATCGCTCCACGTGACGAAGGCGTCGGTGGTGTCGGCGTAGAGCAGGTGAAAGGCGTTGGAGGTCTTGGGGTCGAGGACCGCCAAGGCCTGGTGGAGCGCCAGCGCCGATGGTTTCTTGAGCGCGTCGACCACCAGCGCCCCGCGTGAGCGCCGGTCGGGGAACCGCTCGGCAGGGAACCGGTTGGTCACGCCAACGAAGAGGCCGTGAGCAGTGACGCCCAGCCACGTGCCCTTGGCCAGCTCGTCGCGCGGCGCCACGAAGGCCTCGTTTTCCCATCGGTGAGGGCCGGTGGCCGGGCGGCTGCGCACCTCGTCGCGGTTGGCCGCCACCACCACTGGTACTTCGGAGTGCTGCCGGAAGCTGACAATCAGGGTACACATGGCGTGGTGCGAGACAAGCAACGAGCTGAGACTCGACGTCGTCTCTACCACGCCGCGCTCGAAGTGTTCGCCAGGGACGGCGTCGACGACTGCCGCATCGAGGACATCGCCATGCTGGCCGACGTCAGCCGCGCGGCGTTCTACTTTCATTTCCCCACCAAAGACGACGTCCTCCTCGAGCTGCTCCAGGAGTCCGAGCAGCCGCTGGTGGAAGCCCTGAAGGCCTTGCCCGACGAGGCCCCCCTGCAGGCGTTCTTCGACATCTTCACCCGCTCGCTGGCCACCTTCTGGAGCGAGGGCAATCGAAAGAACCTGCTCATCGACGTCTTCGCCACCCAGCTCCGGCGGGTCCGCCTGTTGGCCGAGGATCGCCGCGCCGAGCTGGTGAGACACACCGTCGCCGAGCGGTTCCTCCGCGCGAGCCGAAACGGCGAGGTCTCGGGCATGATTCCCCCCGAAGCCCTGTCCGACTTCTTCCTCCTCAACTGCGTGGCGGCCATGGCGTCCTGGTATGCCCAGCCGGTCATTTCCCTCGAAGACATGCTCCAGGGCGTGGTCTTCTTGTTCATGAATGGCGCTCGGCCACCCACCGTGGCCCCCCAGGCCCCCGTGGTGGAGGAGTTGGCCAAGATGCTCCGATGAGCCCAACTTACAATGTGTCGGTGAACGTCACCGTGGCGTAACAGAGTTGTCACCCCGCCGCCGAATGAACCTGTGAATTCATTGGCGTATGGGCTTCGAGCGATTCGTCCGAGTGAAGAATGGTTAGCCTCCTCGTGACGGTCGTCGTGATGGCCGTCGTCTTCGACTACATCAACGGGTTCCACGACGCGGCTAACGCCATCGCCACCGTGGTGTCGACCGGAGTTCTCCCGATTCGAACCGCGGTGCTCATCGCGGCGGTGCTGAACTTCGGGGGGGCGGTGACCGGTACGGCGGTGGCCAAGACCATCGCCTCGGGCTTCGCCGACGCCTCCAATGTCACCCAGCTGGTCGTGCTCGCCGCGCTCGTCGGCGCCTCGGGCTGGAACCTCATCACCTGGTGGTTCGGCATCCCCTCCTCGTCGTCGCACGCGCTGGTCGGGGCCTTGGCCGGCGCGGTGGTGGCGCATGCAGGCGTGGGCGCGTTTCGCTGGTCGGCGCTGGTCGAGAAAGTGCTGGTGCCCCTCGTCGCCTCGCCCTCCATCGGCTTCGTGATGGCCTTCTTCGTGATGGTGGGTCTCACCTGGCTCGTGCGGCGGGTCCGGCCCCAGACCATTCAGGTCGGCTCCCGGCGCCTGCAGCTGGTCTCGGCCAGCATGATGGCCTTTGGCCACGGCTCCAACGACGCGCAGAAGTCCATGGGCATCATCACCCTCGCGCTGGCGTCTTTCGTCGCCAGTGGCCACCCGCTGCCAGACTGGGCGCCTCACTGGGTCATCCCCCACGGAGACGCGGTGCCGATGTGGGTCATCATCATCTGCGCCACGGCCATCGCGCTGGGCACCGCCGCTGGTGGCACCCGCATCATCAAGACCATGGGCACCAAGATCATCCGCATCACGCCGCTCCAGGGCTTCGCCGCCGAGACGGCCGGGGCCATGACGATTTTGGGGGCGAGCCACCTGGGCATCCCGGTCTCGACCACCCATGTCATCAACGCCTGCATCATGGGCGTGGGTGCCTCGAAGCGGCTCTCCGCGGTGCGCTGGGGCGTGGCCACCAACATCATCGTGGCCTGGGTGGTGACGCTGCCGTTCGCTGGAGCCCTCGCCTTCGGGGCGATGAAGGTGCTCAGCTTCGCCCTCGAACGCCCCTGAACGGCGAGGCGGCTGCTCGACCGCGGGGCCTTGACAGTCTGCCCCTTCGATGACGAGGTTCGCGGTGGGGCGAACGTCATGGAGGCAGCAGGTTCCGAGACACCGACGACCGTCGTCGCTTCGTCCGCGGTGCTCGTGCTGGGGGTTGGGTTCGCAGCCCTCGTGGGTTGGGTGACGGGCATCCCCTGGCTCACTGGGCTGAGCTCGGACACCATCGCCATGGCCCCCAGCACCGCCTCGCTGTTCGTGGTGCACGGTGTGCTCCTCGGCCTCCGTGCTCGCCGGGAGCCCGACCGGCGCACCAGCCTGGTGAGCGCGCTGCTCGGGGGCACGGCCGGTCTGGTGGCGCTGTGCCTGCTCGTGCTCAACACGAGGGGGCTCTACCCGCCCATCGAGCACCTCGGCATGCGCATCACCGGAGAGCGTCAGGGCGCCCCCCTGGGCCACATGTCGCCAGTCACCGCGGCGTGCTTCCTCTTCGCGAGCGTCTCGTCGCTCACCGTGCTCGACGCCTCGTGGCTGCGCCCGGCGCGCCGTCTGGTGGCCTTGGGCTCAGCGGGCCTGTTGCTGACGACGAGCGCGGTGTTCCTGCTGGCGAACCTCTACGGCCGACCGCTGCTCTCCGGGGGCCCCGGGTTCATTCCCCAGGCTATCAACACCAGCCTCGGCATGGCCACGCTCGGCGTCGGACTCGTGCTGGCGGGGGGGCGCGCCGACCGGCCGGGCGAGTCGCTCCACCATCAGCCCCGTGGGGCGGCTTGGGTGCTGCTTGTCTTCGTCCTCCTCTCGGCGGGCTTGGTGACCGCGGGCGACCTCTACCAACGGGGCTTCGAGCACCAGTACCGCGCCGAGGTTGAGAGCCTGCTCTCGACGGTCGCGGAGTGGAAGGTCTCGGAGCTCACGCAATGGCGCCTGGAACGGGTCGGCGACGGCAAGGTCATTCTGGGCAACGACAGCTTCGCCGAGCTGGTCGCGCGACCCGACGAGAACGCCAGCGCGCTGACGACCTGGCTGGGGCGCTTACGCGAGAGCTATCAGTACGAGCGGGTCCTCCTGGCCGACGAGAGTGGGGCGGTGTTCGCCTCCGTGCCTCCGAGCGCCGAGCCGGTCGCGCCTCAGGTCATCGCGGACGTTCGCCGGGTGCTGCACGGGCACGAGGTGAGGATCCTCGACCTTCATCGTGACACTCCCGACGGGCCCATTCACCTCTCGGTGCTCGTGCCCATTCATGCCCCACCGCCGGGAGACCGTCCCTTGGCCGTGCTGGAGTTGCGCGTCGACCCGTACCTGACCCTCTACCCGATGATTCAGCGCTGGCCCACCTCGAGCCGAACCGCCGAGACGCTCCTGGTTCGACGTGAGGGCGACGACGTCGTCTTCCTCAACGAGCTGCGGTTCCGACGGGGTACTGCGCTCACCTTGCGCGAGAGCCTCTCGCAGCGCCGACTCCCCGCGGCACGGGCGGCGCTCGGCGAGGAGGGGATCTTCGAGGGCGTCGATTACCGAGGCGTCGAGGTCCTCTCGTATCTCCGCTCGATCCCCGACTCGCCGTGGGCTCTGGTCGCCCGCGTCGACACCGCCGAGGTCTATGCCCCGCTCCGCGAGCGCCTGTGGCTGACGGTGGGGTTGGTCATGACACTGCTCCTCGCCTCGGGCGCGGCCCTGAGCCTGGTCTTTCGACAGCAGGCCATGCGCTTCTACCGCGGCCAGTTCGAGTCGGCCGCGGCGCTGCGTGCCAGCGAGAGCGAGCTCAAGGAGCGCAACGACGAGCTCACCCGCTTCACCTACTCGGTCTCCCACGATCTCAAGAGCCCGCTGGTCACCATCCAGACCTTCCTCGGCTACCTCGAGAACGACCTCTCCAAACACGACTCGGCGTCCGTGGAGAAGGACTTCGGTTTCATTCGGGGGGCGGCGCAGAAGATGGCCCGCCTGCTCGACGAGGTGCTCCAGCTGTCGCGGGTCGGCCGAAGCACGAACCCACCCGAGGACGTCACCCTGCAGTCCCTCGTCGGCGAGGCGCTCACGCTGGTCGCCGGCCGAGTGGCAGCGAGAGGGGTGCAGATCGACATCACCACCGAGGCCATCGTGCTCCATGGCGATCGGGTCCGCCTGGTGGAGGTGTTCCAGAACCTGATCGACAACGCGGTGAAGTTCATGGGCACTCAGCCAGCCCCCCGGGTGGAGATCGGCGTCGAGGCCTCCGACCTCGAGCTCTTCGTCCGCGACAACGGGGTGGGAATCGACCCCCGACACATCGGCAAGCTGTTCGGCCTCTTCGAGAAGCTCGACCCCAAGTCAGAAGGCACCGGCATCGGGCTGGCGCTGGTGAAGCGGATCGTCGAGGCTCACGGTGGGCGCATCAAGGCCGAGTCGGGGGGAACAGGGCATGGGGCGTGTTTCCGTTTCACCCTCGCAGGGACAAGGCGGGGACAGAGGAAGGAAGCCCCATGACGAAGGGAGCTCCGGTCGTCATTCTGCTGGTCGAGGACGATGCCGCCCACGCGGAGATCGTTCGGAGGAGCCTCACCGAGTTCAACGTGGCGAACCGGCTCATTCACCTCGAAGACGGGCAGGCGGGCCTCGACTACCTCTCGGCGACCAGCGTCGAGCCGTCCCACGACCATCCGCGCCCGGACCTCGTCTTGCTCGACCTCCGGCTGCCGAAGATCGACGGCCTCGAGCTCCTCCACCGCATCAAGACTGACGAGGCGCTCAAGCGAATTCCCACGGTCGTGCTGACGACCTCCTCGGCCGAGACAGACCGTGTTCGAGCCTATGAGGCGGGCGCCGGGAGCTTCCTGGTCAAGCCCATCGATTTCCTGAAGTTCCAGAAGATGATGGAGGCCTTCGGGTTCTACTGGTTGATGTGGAACGAATACCCGTAGGCAACGCTCCGGGGGACGCGTTGATGACCGAGCGCAGCCTGAGCATCGTGGTGGCGGAGGACGACCCGGCCCACGCCGAGGCGATTCTCCGCGCCTTCGGGGCCAGCGGGAGTCACATCGAGGTGGCCGTCACCTCGACGCTCCGCGAGTACCGAGACACCATCGCGCGAAGGCCACCCGACATCGCGCTGCTCGACCTGAACCTGCCCGACGGCCGGGCGCTGGACGCACTGACCGCTCCGGCGGTGGCGGGCGACTTCCCGGTGTTGATCATGACGAGCTTCGGCGACCAGCAGGTCGCGGTCGAGGCGATGAAGGCCGGTGCCCTGGACTACCTCGTCAAGTCAGCGGAGACGTTCTCATCGATGCCGCACCTGGTCGAGCGCGCGCTCCGGGAGTGGGAGCTGCTCCGGGCGCACCGACGGAACGAAGCCCACATCATGCATCTCAACTCGGTGCTGCGCGGCATTCGGAGCGTCAACCAACTCATCACCCGTGAGCGTTCTCTTCGGAACCTCATTCACCGAGCGTGCGAGCTCTTGGTGGAGTCGCGCGGCTTCTTCTCGAGTTGCATCGTGCTGTACAAAGACGGGCGAGTGCTGGACTCGGCCGACGCGGGCGACCTGAGGAAGCTCCGCTCGCTCCGGCGAATGCTCAGCACCGGCCAGGTGCCCGAGTGCATCAAGCGCACGCTCCGGGAGGGCACCCTCTTCCTCCGCAGCGAGCCCAACTCGCTGTGCGAAGGCTGCGAGGTGAGGCGAGGAGACTCGGGCGAATGGGACGCCGCCACGGTGCGCCTGGAGAGCGAGGGAGAGGTCTTCGGCGTGTTGCTGGTCACGCTCCCCGTCGGCATGACCTCGACCCCCGAGGAGGTCGACCTCTTGCGAGAGGTGGCGGCGGACGTGGCCTTCGCGCTGCGCAGCATCGAGCTCAAGGCTGAGCGAGACCGGAGCGAGGACGCGCTCGCCCGTCTTCAGGAGGCGTGGCGTGCCATCTCCGAGAGTGTCCGCGATGGCATTCTCGTGGCTGACATCGAGACCAAGCGCTTCGTGGTTGCCAACCAGACCATCTGCGAGATGCTCGGCTACACTCACGACGAGCTGTTGACGCTTGGCCTGCGAGATATTCACCCCCGAGAGCGGCTGGGCCAGGTGGAAGACCTGTTTGCCCGGCAGATCCGTCGGGAGATCTCCCTCATCGTGGAAGTCCCCGTGCTGAGAAAGGACGGGTCGGTGTTCGCGGCCGACATCAACGCCACGACCGTCAGCCTCGACGGTCGACCGTGCCTCGCTGGCGTCTTTCGAGACGTCACCGAGCGTGCCCGAGCCGAGGCCGAGAGGGAACGCCTCGAGGCGCAGCTGCGAATGTCTCAACGCCTCGAGGCCGTCGGGCGCCTGGCGGGTGGCGTCGCCCACGACTTCAACAACCTCCTCTCGGTCATCATCAACTGCGCCGCCTTCGCCACCCAAGCCATGCGCGAGGAGGACCCGGTTCGCGCCGACCTCGTCGAGATCCAGCGTGCTGGAGAGCGGGCGGCGGCGTTGACCCGGCAGCTCCTGGCGTTCAGTCGAAAGCAGATGCTGGAGCCAGAGGTGCTGAGCCTCAACCAGGTGGTGACCGACATCGAGCGCATGCTCCGGCGGCTCCTCGGCGAAGACATCGACGTACAGGTGCGGCTCGCCGACGACCTCGGCAGCGCCGTGGCGGACCCCGGCCAGCTCGAGCAGGTCATCGTGAACCTCGCGGTCAACGCGCGCGACGCCATGCCCCAGGGAGGGCGGCTCACCATCGAGACGACCAACGTCGACCTCGACCAAGAGTTCGCCAGCCACCACGTCTCGGTCACCCCAGGGCCCTTCGTGATGCTCGCGGTGACGGACACCGGCCATGGCATGGACGCCGAGACGAAGGCTCACCTCTTCGAGCCCTTCTTCACCACCAAGGAGAAAGGCAGGGGAACGGGCCTGGGCCTGTCGACGGTGTACGGCATCGTCAAGCAGAGTGGCGGAAACATCTGGGTGTACAGCGAACCGGGGCGAGGGACGACGCTCAAGGTCTACCTCCCACGGGTCAACGCCCCCGTTGCCGATCGCCGGAGCCACCTGGCGCCCGTGATGGCCACCGGGAGCGAGACCGTGCTGCTGGTCGAAGACGAAGACGCGGTGCGACGGATCGCCGAACGTGTGCTCCGCGGGGCCGGCTACCAGGTGTTGAGCGCGGCGAGTGGGAGCAGCGCCATTCGCCTCTACGAGGAGCGGGGCGGCGCCGTCGATCTCCTGCTCACCGACGTCGTGATGCCACAGATGAGCGGCCCGAACCTCGCCGCGCGCCTGGCGCAGACGAACCCGAGCCTCAAGGTGCTCTACATGTCTGGCTACGCCGACGCGGCGATCATCCACCGGGGGGTGCTCGACCCAGGCACGCGTTTCATCGGCAAGCCCTTCTCGTCTGCCGAGCTGACCCGCAAGGTTCGTCAGGTGCTCGACGAGGCGCGGTCGGCCAGCCCCTAAGGGCCGGGGCGGTCACTGCAGCCCGACCAGCCGGGAGAGCTGAAACACCAGCACCGCTGCCACGTAGGCCCCGAGGTAGGTGTAGCCCAGGACGAAGACCGGCCAGCGCCAGCTCCGCGTCTCTCGGCGAACCGCCGCCACGGTGCTGGTGCACTGGCAGGCGAGCACGAAGAAGGCCATCAGGGCCAGCGCGGTGGGCACTCCGTAGGCCCGTGCCCCTGTCGCCGTCTTCGCGTCGCGGAGCCGATCCGCCAAGGGCGCGACGTCATCGTCGCCCTCGATGCCGAAGATGACGCCCAGCGTCCCCACCATGAGCTCCCGCGTGCCCATCGAGCCGATGAGGCCCACGTTGATGCGCCAGTCGAAGCCCGCCGGGCGCATCACTGGCTCGAGCGAACGGCCCACGAAGGCCGCCACGCTGCCGTGCATGGCGAGCACCCGGGGCGACGCGTCGGGAGGCGCCAGGCCCCGCGCCTGCTCGTGCCCCGGCCCGGGCACCGTGAGCAGCGCCCACAACACCACCGAGGCGATGAGAATGACCGAGCCCACGTCTCTGACGAAGCGGGTCGCCGCCAGGAAGCCCACCCGCAAGACGACCCTCGGCTGAGGGCGACGGTAGGCCGGCATCTCGAGCACCAGCCGCATCGAGTGCGCCGCCCGCTTCACCGTGCGCCCCAACACCAGCGAGGCGATGAAGCCCGACACGGCCCCGGCGGCGTACAGCCCCACGAAGAGCGCACCTTTGAACAGGGCGCCGCGGTCGCCGAAGAAGCTCGCCACCAGGAGGCCGTAGGTGGGTATGCGGGCCGAGCAGGTCATCAAGGGCAAAACGAGAATGGTGCGCAGCCGCTGTCCTGGGTCGCGGATGATGCGCGCCGATTGAATGGCGGGCACGGCGCAGGCGTGGGCGGTCAACAACGGCACGAAGGAGCGGCCCTCCAGGCCCACCACCCTGAGCACCCGGTCGACGATGAAGGTGCCCCGGGCGAGGTAACCCGACGCCTCGATGAGCTCCATGGCGATGGTGAGGACGACGATCTGCGGCAAGAAAGACAGCACCGTGCCCGCCCCACCGAGGACCCCATCGACCACCAACGAGGTGAAGAGCCCGGGCCCCAGCATCAGCTCGCAGCGCGCCCCCAGCCATCGATTCACCGCGTCGATGCCCGCCGTCACCGGCGCCGCCACCAGAAAGACCGAGGCGAACAGCAGCACCATCAGCCCGACGAAGAGGAAGGGCGCCAGCACCGGGTGCAGGAACAGGGCGTCGAGGCGCTCGGTGCGCCGCTTGGGGTGGAGGCGCCGACCTGCGCTCTCGACCAGCGGCACCGTGACGCTCGCGGCGAGCTTCTCAACGTCGACGGCATCGTCAGGCGGGGTGGCCCGTGCCCGCAGGCCGTCGGCAAGGAAGGTGTCGAGGCGCTGCTTGACCCCCGGTTCCCGCGCGCTCAAGACCAGCACCGGCACGCCCAGCCCATCGGCCAGAGCCTTCCCATCGAGCTCGGAGCCGTGGGCCCGGAGCACGTCGTGCTGAGACGCCAAGACGACCAGCGGCACGCCACGGCGTCGGAGCTCGAGCGTCAGGCGGAGGCCCATGGCGAGCTGCGTGCAATCGAGCACCTGGGCGATGAGATGCGGAGTCTCGGAGCTCTTCAGCGAGTCGAGGTAGCGCCGCGAGTGGCCCTCATCGCTGTGCGGGTCGGCCTGCCCTTCGATGGAGTAGACGCCGGGGAGATCGACGATGCGGGTGGAGAGCCCATCGAGCTCGACCTCGGCCTCGAGCACGTCGACGGTGATGCCGGGGAAGTTGCCCACCCGCGCCGAGGCTCCGGTGAGCAGGTTGTAGAGCGACGACTTGCCGACGTTGGGGCGACCGACCAGCGCCACCACGGCAGTCTCGGCGTCGTCGACCTCTTCGCATGGAGGAGGAGGGACCCGGGTCAGCTCGTTCAAGGGCCGCCTCCGACATCGACGGCCCGGGCCAGGTCGAGGTCGATGGCCAGCTCGGCCCCGGTGGAGGTGCGCAAGTGCACCGGCCCGCCCAGCGGCGCGAACCTCAGCGGCGTCACCTGAATGCCCTCGTACAGGCCCACCGCCCGGAGCCACGTGGCCTCGCGCTCCGGAAGGCGCAACGCGCGAACCGGAGCGGTCGTGCCTACTTCGAGCGTGGCCAACGTCATCATCGACCCTCTCCATGTAGCCCAAGTACGACCACCACCGCCAACCCGAAGGCCCATGGTCTCGTCATTGGTAACGGGCGAAGAGGTCGAAGGCCCCGAAATACCTCGGAGCCAGAGGCTGCCCGGGCGTCACTCCGCGACTGACCCGAAGTGCTCGGCGAACTCTCCCTTTCCGCGCGGGCTCGGCCTGGAGACTCGAAAGGTGACGCGGACAATGTGCTTCAACCACGCCTGGAGACTCCCGACGGTCGCCTTCGCGGTGCTGATGGCGGCATGCCTCGGCCCGGAGAGGTCCGAGCCGGAGGACGGCGGACACGCGAGGCCCGACTCGGGCTCGGCGCAGCCCGGGGACGCGAGCATCGTCGACGCGGGGATGACTCCGGTGGACGGAGGGGCGCGCGACGCCGGCAGCGGTGGTGATGGGGACGGCGGGCCCGCACGAGACGGTGGGAGCCCGGACGGAGGTCCCACGGACGCCGGACAGACCCACGACGACGCGGGCATCGAGGTTCCTCCTGGGTACACGCTGGCGTGGTCCGACGAGTTCGACGTCGCCGGGGCCCCCGACCCACGGAACTGGACGTTCGAGCGAGGCCTCGTCCGCAACCACGAGGCCCAGTGGTACCAGGCGGACAATGCCTCGGTGCATGACGGGCTGTTGGTGCTCGAAGCTCGACAGGAGCAGGTCGCCAACCCCAGCTACCAGGCGGGCAGCAGCGACTGGAAGCTCTCCCGACAGTACGCCCAGTACACCTCGGCCAGCGTGCTCACCTCCGGGCTTCACGCTTGGAAGTACGGCCGCCTCGAGATGCGGGCGCGCATCCCCACAGGCTCGGGACTGTGGCCCGCGTGGTGGACCCTGGGGCAGAGCGGTGAGTGGCCGTCGAACGGTGAGATCGACATCATGGAGTACTACCGGGGGTCACTGCTCGCCAACGTCGCCTGCGGCACCAGCACCCGCTGGGTCGCGAAGTGGGACTCCTCGACCAAGGCCGTCTCGAGCCTGGGGGCTGGATGGGCGACTCGCTTCCACGTGTGGAGAATGGACTGGGACGACCAGACCATCGCCCTCTCCGTCGATGGCACCCTGCTCAACTCGGTGTCCCTGGGCAGCATGCTCAACCCAGACGGGACGAGCCCGTTCCGCCAGCCGCATTCTCTCATTCTCAACCTCGCCATCGGCGGCGACAACGGGGGCGACCCGGCCTCGACGCCGTTTCCCGCGCGGTATGAAATCGACTACGTGCGCGTCTTCCAGAAGAAGTAGGGGCCCGGCCGTCAGTAGGGCGTGCCGTCCTTGTGTTGGTAGCCGCCAGGGGTGAATTTCAGGTCGAGGTCGGGGTACTCGCCGTGGTCCAGGGCCTCTTTGCTGCTCATCGCCAGGAGCACGGCCTCGGTGGTGCCGATGTTCTTCACGCAATGGCCGTCGCGGACCCCCGCCGGCCAGGCGTAGCAATCTCCGCCGCTCGCCCGCTCCTCGCCGGCGTCACTGGCCACCAGCACTTCGCCCGAGACGACGTAGAGGAACTCGTCCTCCAGCGCGTGCCAGTGCCGCTGGCTGGACCAGGCCCCGGGCGGGAGCCGCACCATCGTCACGCCAAGGTGGGCGAGGCCTCCTGCCGCCGCGAGCCGCTGATACCGGCGGCCCCTGCACGGCACGTCGTGGGGCGAGGGGTAGCGGCTGCCGACGACTTCTTGTACCGAGGAGAGATCGAGCTTGGGCATGGGGCCAAGCATACTCAGTCGAGTCCAGGTGATGGAGGGTCACGCGGAGAGGCGCCTTGACGAGGGTGGGCGGGGTGATGCCGCTCGCATGGGCGAAAACAACCAGCCCCTCGACCATGGGCGAGGTGAGCGAGGGTCCCCAGCAATGTCACCAA
>PMBV01000263.1 GCA_003153055.1 Myxococcales bacterium | reverse complement strand
AGTATCTACAATGTTGACGTGGAAGTCCTTATACTTGAAGGCGGCGTTCTTGGCCTTAATGGTGATGCCCTTCTCGCGCTCCAGGTCCATGGAGTCCATGGTCGCGCCGACGCCGTCCTTCCCGCGAACCTCGTGGATCTCCCGGATCTTCCCCGTGTAAAACAGAATACGCTCGGTCAGCGTCGTCTTGCCGGAGTCGATGTGTGCCGAGATGCCGATGTTTCGGATGCGTTCGAGCGGGATATTCGCCATAGCGGCTCGCGCGCCTACTGGAATGCCCGTCGAAACTCAAGCGGCGTCTCTCGTCTCCCTCGATGGTTCGGTGTAGGTCTTAACGGCGAGCCCGAAGCGAACTATGGGGGGAGCACCGATGAGCGACGAGGTTCCTCCCTCTGATGGCGCCCCCGAGGCTCCTAAAGGGCCGCCCCGATTGGAGCCGCACGAGCGGCTCTGCGGTAACTGCCTCCTTTGGCGGGCCCACTCGCTCGACGCGACCCGTGGGTGGGTGGGGACCTGCAGGCTCCAGCCGAATCGTGGGCTCTTCCCTCCCACGGCCCCACTGTGTGACAAGTTTGCGCCGCGCGGCGAAGCCCTCCCGGCGCACCCGTCACCGCCCTCTCCACGCGCCAAGGCGATTCGAAGCATCGCCCCCCTCGTACGAACCAGCTCGGGTACCGTTCGTCATCAGGAGGGCCCCACCCTCGTTCCCAGCATCGATCCCCAGACCCCGGTGGATCTCGAAGGAGCCAGCATGACCCGCCAAGAGTTGATGGACCTCTTTCTCGAGGCTTCGGGCCTGGCCGACGTCGCCCTGGCTCCGCGGTGGGAGGGCGGGATGATCAAGCTGATTCCCGGGAACGACAGCCAGCCCAAGGAAATCCCCCTCGACTCGCTGTTCCACAAGATCGTGATGATCCGCGACCGGCTCCGCACCCTCGAGCAGAAGCTCAACGCCAACCCCAAGCTGACCGACACCGAGAAGGTTGAGCTGCAGCAGTACATCACCAAGAGCTACGGCTCGCTGACCACGTTCAATGTGCTGTTCCGCGACAAGGCCGACCAGTTCGTGGGCGACAAGACCGGAGACTCCTGACCGTCAGGCCGGCTGCTCGTCGGTCATCGCCTGGACCCGTCCTGCGAGACAGGCCCGGCCCCGGTTGAGGGCGCTCTTCACGGTGCCCTCGGCCATTCCCAGCATGCGGGCGATCTCGGGGTACGAATGCCCGCGCAGATCTCTCAAGGTCACGACTTGCCGGTGCTGCTCGCTCAGCTCGGCCAGGGCGGCCAGGAGCAGCCGCTGCTCCTCGTGACCCACGGCCGCCTCTTCGGGCCCCTCGGTGCTCGAGATCGGGCTCGACAGCGTGCCCCGTCGTCGCCGCGCCCGCAGGTGGTTGATGGAGGAGTTGACCAGCACCCGGTGCAACCAGGTCGTATAGGCCGAGGCTCCATCGAAGCGGACACCCTGGGCACACATGCGCGCGAAGACCTCCTGCACCACGTCTTCGGCGTCATCGGCGTCTCTCAAGATTCGCCGCGCCACCGCCACGGCGCGACGGCGGTGCTGCTGGTAGACGTCGGTGAGAGGGGGTAACGCGCTCATGCCCTCTTCAACGCACGGCCCTCACGGTGGATCTGTCGACCACGCCTCGATGGGGCGGGGGGCCGAGGCGGAGTCGACGGCGATGTTGATGCGCGCCAGCTCGTCGAGCAGCTCGTGGGTCGAGAGCCCCTTGAGCTCGGGCCCCCGGCCTCGTTCACAGAAGTAGGTTCGGCACCCGAAGGGGCGGGCCTCATAGACGGTACAGCGCAGGCCCGTCTCGTCGAGAAACCGGCAGCCGCCGTCGGCCCGCGCGGGGGGCATGGCTCGGTGCTCCGACTCCAGCGCTCGCTCGAGCACCCACCACTCGGTCGGCCATAGCCACGGCGAGCGGCCCGTCACCCGGAGCTGACAGCACGCCCCGGAGCTCGGGCAGGCCCACCGCGCCCACACCCGGCTCGCCTTGGCCAGCACGTGCTCGGTGTCGTCGAGCGCCGAGGCCCGGTCGAGAGCCTCGCAGGTTTCTTCTCTACCGCGTACCTTGCGGGCCACAGGGAGGGACTACACCATGGAGCCACCGCGCGGCGCACCTTCGGGAGCCCAGTGCGCCATTCACCTGGGTCAGCCGGCGACGCGTGTCTGCTCGCGGTGCGGCAACTTCATGTGCTCCGAGTGCTCGTCAGACGGGGCCGAGCCGTGGTGCCCGACGTGCCGCGAGATGGTCGAGCGCACCGCCTTCCCCTTCACCCGGAGCGACTTCACCTTCAACCAGCTGTTCGCCTACGCCTACGACACCTTCAAGCGCGACTGGCTCATGCTGTCCCTGGCTGTGCTGGTCTTCTTCGCCATCGCCGGCTTCGCCACGGGCGTGACGAGCGCGCTCAACCAGATCGCCATCGGGCTGATGGGGGGTGGCTTCGACAGCTCGAGCTCGCGGGCCGATCTCCCGGGCATCTTCGGAGCGTTAGCGCTGGGCACCTCGGTGGGCATGGTCCTCAACATGGTGGTCCAGGGCTTCGTGATGCTGGGGCTCTACCGAGTGCTCATCGACGCCCTCGATGGGAAGAAGGTCGACCTGGGGCGCTTGTTTTCCCAGGGCCGCAAGCTCGGCCGGTACGTGGTGCTGAACATCATTCTCATGGTCATCACCTACGTGCCCATGGCCATGGTCTTCGGGCTCATCTTCGGGGGCGTACTGCTGTCGACTGGCCTCTCGGTGCACGAGCTCTCCTTCGACGCCTTCGAGCAGGCGCTCCGGCTCCCCGTCATCGTGGGCGTGCTCCTCGCCAGCATCGCGCTGGTCGCCTTCGCCGTGTGGCTCTACCCGCTGTGGCTCTTCGGGGTGCCCGAGCTGGTCGTCTCGGAGGCGACGCCAGTGGAGGCGCTCCAGCGGGCCTGGCAGGTGGGCTCGGGCCTGCGGCTCACGGCCTTCGGGTACAGCTTCGTCGTCGGGCTGGTGATGCTGGGGGGCCTGGCCCTCTGCTGCGTCGGGGTGGTGCCGGCCCTCGCCATCGCCTACCTGTTGAACCTGTCGCTGTTCCTCGCCGCCCGGGCCGACCCGGCCTTCCCCGCGCGGGAATAGGCTCGGGGCTAGGTTACTCGCAAGACGAAGCACTTGAGGTAGCGGGTCTCTCGGAGGCCCAGCAGCACGGGGTGATCAGGCCCCGCGCCTCGGCGCTCGACGATCTGCACCCGGCGCTTGGCGTCGGCCGCGGCACTGTCGAGCATGGCCTCGAAGCGGGCCTCGTCGATGTGGTACGTGCAGCTCGCGGTGATGAGCGTGCCCGAGGGGTTGAGCAGCTGCATGGCCCTCAGGTTGATCTCCTTGTACCCACGCACCGCGCCCTCGATGGCGTCCTTGTTCTTCGCGAACGACGGCGGGTCGAGCACGATGGTGTCGAAGTGCCGGCCCTCGTCGACCGCGTCGCGGAGGAAGTCGAAGGCGTTGGCGGTGACGACCTCGACGTTGGTCAGTTGATTGCGCGCGGCGTTGGCCTTGATCTGCTCGCAGGCGGGCTGGGAGATCTCCACCGCCGTCACCCGCTTGGCCTTGAGCGCCAGTTGGAGCGCGAAGCCTCCGGCATAGCTGAAGCAGTCGAGGGCCTCCCCCGCGCCCCACTGAGAGGCGACCACGTGGTTGTCCCGCTGATCGAGGAACGCGCCGGTCTTCTGGCCGGTGAGCAGGTCGACCTCCATCACCACGTGCCCCTCGCGGTAGGTGATGGGCCCCGGGAGGGTCCCGGCGAGCAGCCCCTTCTCGGGCTCGAGGCCCTCCAGGCGGCGCACCGCGGCGTCCGAGCGGTTCACGATGGCCTTGGGCTTGAAGTGGGCGTCGAGGAGCGCCACCCACATCGCCTTGCGGAGCTCGGTGCCCTTGATGAGGAACTGCACTGAGAGGCAGTCGCCGAAGCGATCGACGACCAGGCCAGGAAGCAGGTCGGCTTCTCCGTGCACCACCCGGTAGGCGGTCTCCTCGGGGCAGGCCCGGCGGCGCAGGGCGTCGGCGGCCTCGAGGCGGGCGCGGAAGAAGGCCTCGTCCACTGGCGTGTCGTTCCACGCCAGCCAGCGGAGGACGATCTTCGATTGGCGAGAGAAGTAGGCTTGGCCCAGGAACCAGCCGCGGGTGTCCTCCACCCGAACGATCTCGCCTCCCGAGAGGGGCGCCGGCGCCGACTCGACGTCGGCGGCGTAGATCCATGGGTGGCCGGCCTTCCAGCGATCGACGCCCTTCTTCGAAATTCGAACCGTGGCCTGTGTCACCGAGGCCACTTATCATCATCGAGCGAGATCAGAACTGGAGCCTCACCGCCAAGTTGCCGCCCAGGTACCGGTCGGTGGCGCCCGCCGCGACGTAGGGCTCTCCGTCTTGCGTCTGGAAGGTCAGGCCGTACTGCGTGTACTCGAACGTCGCGCGGATTTGCAGGAACTTGAGCGGCTGTACCGCGAGCCCGGCGTTGGCCTCGAAGCCGAAGGTCGAGCCGGCCAGGAAGAAGTTCGCCGAGATGATCTCACCCGATGAGAAAATGGGGAGGATCCCGAAGCGCCCCACCAGGTAGAGCAGGTTGTTCACCACCGGCACCTCGAGGGCGACCCCGAGCTTCATCCCGACGAAGGCGATGTTGGGCAGCCCATCGAGCCGGGTGGTGGTGCCGTCGCCGTTGTCCAGCGTGCCGACCGAGAAGGACTGCAGCCGAAACCCCACATAGGGTGTGATGGCCAGGGGGAAGGTGGGGGACACCACGATGCGCCAACGGAGACCGACGTCGAGCTTCATGGCGGTAGTCGGGTAGACCTCGAGCGTGTCGGTGGCCGTCTGCCGCCGCGACTTGAGGAACGGGGCGATGCCGAAGGAGCCTTCCAGCCCCAGGCCCGACAAGATGTCGGTGCGGGCGAACGCCAGGGGGTAAAACTCGAGCTTCAGGGTTGGCAGGGGGAAGGCGGCGAGATCATACTGGCGAACGTTGTTGGTGGTCGCGTCAGCATAGGCGAGCTGGCGATTGAGAATGTCGGTGCCAATCTCGAGCGCGAAGATGATGGGCTTGTAGGTCGACTTGCGCGTCGCGGTCGGGGTCGCCGCTGGCGTGGGCTCAGGGGTGCGCTCGGCGACCGATGGCTCCGTGGGCTCGCTCGGCTCGGTGGTGGTCGACGGACTTCGGTACGGCGTCGGTGTAGGCGTGGGCTCGGCGACCGGCTCGGCAATGGGAGTCGGCTGGGGCGCAGCCTCGGCGGGTCCGATCGCGCCTCGCACCAACTCGACCGCCGCGTCGAGGGTGTGGGCGGCGAGGGCCCCGTTTTTCTCGAGGGGGAAGACGCGCTTGACCTTGGCGCCGCCCTTGACCGGGACCACCGTCAGCTCGAGCTGCGTCCCCTTGCCCTTCTTGGCCTTGCCGACGATTCCGGTGACGAAGTACTGGAGCTGCTCCCGCTTCGCCTTCTTCATGTCGGGCTTGCCGCCGACGGTTACCTTGGTCGCAGCGACGCATTCGGCCGTGTCGCAGAGCTGGTTCACCAATTGGGTGCGGACCGCGCCGGCGCCGCGACCCGAGAAGTCGGGGATTGAGATCCGTTGTGCCGACGCCTCGAAGGCTGCCAGCAGGATCCCGAACGTGAGTACCCGCACTGAGGTGGAAGTCATGAGGAAACAGTGTAACCGCCCGGACGTGCTAGGAAAGGATTCTCGTGGCCCTCGTGAATGCAAATTCTGCCGCCGCGAAGCTCATCTGTTCGGTCCCCTTGTTTGCGCTGATCGGCGAGGAGGGGGTCGAGGAGGTGTGCCAACTTCTGGATCCAGTCGAGCTCTCGGCGGGTGAGAGCCTCTTCAGAGAGGGCGAAGAAGGTCGGGCAATGTGGGTGCTGGGGCAGGGCACCGAAGTCAGCGTCTCCTCGAGTCAGGGAGGGGCTCGGCGGCCGGTGGTGGTGATGTACGCCCGCGCTGGGGAAGTGGTGGGTGAGCTGGCCTTGGTCGACGAAGGGCCGCGCTCGGGCAGCGCGCTGGTGGTGGTGGGTGGCCCGGCCTACCGCCTTGACGGGGAGGCCTTTCAGGCGCTGCGCACCGCCTTCTCGCCCACCGCCTTCAAGGTGCTGCGCAAGCTGTGCGTCAACCTGTGCTTCAAGCTCCGGCAGACCGATGCCCGCATTGTCGCGGTGGGTCACAACCGCATCCACACGCCCCGGCTCGGTCCTGGCTCGCACCCCGAGGTGGAGGCCCTCGAGCGGTTCCCGCCGTTTCGGGGGCTGCCTTCGCTGGTGAAGCTGGCCCTGGCCCAGAAGCTCGAGGTGATCGAGGTGAGCCAGGTGACCCCCATCTTCGCCGAGCAGGAGCCGAGTGATGGGCCCTGGTTCATCGTCGAAGGAGAGGTGCTGGTGGGCCGCAACGGCAAGACGCTCGCCACCCTGCCGCCGGGCACCATGTTCGGCCAAGTGGCCTGCATCGACAACGGGCCGAGGTCAGCCAGCTGCGTGACGGCCGGGCCGGCCACGCTGTTTCGCATGGTCGAGCGAGACTTCGATCAGCTCTTCGCCTCGGGTCATCGGTTCGCGTTCCAGATGGTCGACCTGGTGGCCCGGCAGCTCGCCCGGCACGTTCGTGAGGCGAACCACCTGTTGCCCATTCCAGGGCAGGGGCCACGCCCCGCGGTGTTGTCCGCGCCGGTCGGGGCCATGCTGGCCGCCGAGCCCTCGATGCAAGACCTGGAGCTGTTGCCCCGGGAGCTCGAGGTCGAGGCCGCCCTGCCTCTGGAGCTCGAGCTGGAGCTGGCCTCAGGTGCTGGCGTCCTCGATGGGGTTCCTGAGGGTGCCCAGCGTTGAAATCTCCACCTCGACCACGTCGCCGCGTTTCATGAAGAGCGGAGGCGTTCGCTTGAAGCCCACGCCGCCGGGAGTCCCCGTGGCGATGATGTCTCCCGGGTTGAGCTCGGTGAACTGGGTGATGTACCTGAGGAGCACTCCGATGGGGAAGATCATGTCGGACGCGCGGCCGTGCTGAACCCGCTGCCCATTGAGTCTCGTCTCGATCGTCAGCGCGGTGGGGTCGGGCACCTCGTCGGCGCTCAC
>PMBV01000370.1 GCA_003153055.1 Myxococcales bacterium | reverse complement strand
TCGATGTCGCTCCCCTACCACATCGGCAACGGCTGGTTCGGTGGCTTCCTCCCCACGGTGGCCTTCGCCATGGTGGCGGCGACCGGAGACATCTACTACGGCCTCTGGTACCCAATCGTCTTCGCGATGATGACCTTCATCGTCGGGTCGATCTTCGCCCCTGAGACCAGCGAACGCGACATCTACGCGCACGACTGACCTCCATGGGGTCTGGCGCCGGGGCCCTTAGGCTGGGTCTCGGCGCCGTTGTCTTTCTTGGCCAGCTCGGCCCTGAGGCTGAAGGTTCGAGGGTTCGCCGTTAGGACGAGGGCGTCATGCTGGTTGCGATCCTCTCCGATATTCACGCCAACCGCGAGGCGCTCGACGCGTGCCTCCGTCACGCCAAGGAGCGGGGCGCCGAGCAGTATGCCTTCCTCGGTGACCTGGTGGGCTACGGGGCCGACCCTGGGGCCGTCATCGACCGGGTGCAGGAGCTCGCCGCGGCCGGGGCCTGGGTGGTGGTGGGCAATCACGACCGGGGTGTGCTCGGCGAGGGTGACGCGACCGATGGAGATGCCAAGGTCGCCGTGGCCTGGACTCGCGAGGTTCTGTCGGCGTCGCAGCACCAGTTTCTCGACGGCCTGCCGCTGACCGCGCGGGTCGAGCGCCTGCTCCTGGTGCACTCCAGCGCCAGCAAGCCCCACGAGTTCCCCTATGTTCGAGGCAGCGAGGCCGCCCGCGAAAGCCTCAAGGCGACCGACGCGACGCACACCTTCGTCGGCCACATGCACGAGCAGCGGCTGTATTACCTGGGCGCCGACGCGCGCGCCTACACCTTCGTGCCCACTCCGGGCGTGGCGATTCCCGTGGCGCCGCACCGCCGGTGGTTGGTGGTGGTGGGCTCGGTGGGGCAACCCAGAGACCGGGACAACACCGCCGCCTACGTCACCTTCGACACCAGCAAGCGGCAGGTGGCGTTTCATCGGGTGCCCTACGACTGGGAGCACGCCGCGGCGCGCATTCGCAAAGCAGGTCTGCCAGACTTCTTCGCCCAACGGCTGGAGCATGGCATCTAGCGACGAAGGAGGGGCACCTGAGCGCAGTGGCGGCCATCACTCCTGGAGCGACCATCGATGGCTTCACCATCGGTGCCCTCTCGTTCTCCGGTGGCGCGGCCTGGCTGTACTCGGTGACGCACCCGGAGCACCCCGGGCCGCTGCTCATGAAGGTGCCCCGCATCGGAGTCGACCAGCCGACCGAGTCGCTCATCGGCTTCGAGACGGAGTGCATGATCCTCCCTTCGCTCCAGGGGGTGCACGCGCCGCGCTTCATCGCCGCCGGGCCCATCGACGAGGTCCCCTACCTGGTGATGGAGTGGGTCCCCGGGTTCAGCCTCGGAGACTACGTCAAGCGGGGCATCGTGGCGCCCGAGCGGGTGGCTCAGCTGGGCTCGCTGGTCGCCCGGGCCGCCAGCAGCCTCCACCGACAGAACGTCATTCACTTCGACATCAAGCCTGACAACGTCATCATTCGGCCGAGCGACGAGGCGACCCTCATCGACTTCGGGTTCTCTCGGCACGCCCACTTCCCCGACCTCTTCTCGGAAGGCAGCCGGGGTGCCGCCGGCTCGTGGCCGTACATCTCTCCCGAGCAGCTCGATGGGGCGCGCACCGACGCCCGCAGCGACCAGTTCGCCATCGGCGCCTCGCTCTACGAGCTGGCCACCGGGCAGTTGCCGTTCGACATTCCCCATTCGCTGCGCGAGGCTCGCAACCGGTCATGGGTGGAGCCGACGCCGCCCCGCGCCCTCGACAAGGACTTTCCCC
Source organism: Myxococcales bacterium (assembly GCA_003153055.1). The sequence goes on along the minus strand of PMBV01000370.1, from coordinate 4,511 downwards.
CCTGGCTCCAGGAGGTCATCCTCAAGTGCCTCGAGCCCGACGCGGAGGAGCGCTACGCGTCCTGTGCCCAGCTGGCCCACGTGCTGTCTCAGCCGGAGTCCGTCGAGCTGACGGCGCGGGCCGAGCGGGTGACGTCACCGGGCCTCTTCGGTCAGCTGCGTCGAGGCTTCCATCACTATGGCAAGGCTCGAGGCCCGGTGCGGGCGCCGGCCCGGCAGATCGCCGCCGCGCCGTTGATCATGGTCGCGGTCGACACGCAGGTCGATGACCCCGGGCTGCTCCAGGCGCTGGGCGACGCCACCCAGCGCGCGCTCCTCCGCTCGCCCGAGAGCCGGCTGGCGTGCGTCACCGTCATCACCGAGCGCGCGACCCGCGAGGAGCCCGACAGCTCGGAGTCGGAGCGCTACCACGAGTACCGCGTGCGGCTGCATCACTGGGTGCGGCGCTTCGGGCTCCCCGAGCGCAGGCTGTCGCTCCACGTCTTCGAGACCAGTGACCCGTCCCGTATCATCGTGGAGTTCGCGCGCGCCAACCACGTCGACGTCGTGCTCCTCGGCGGTTCTCACGAGCAGGGCCGACGGGTCAGCTTCGGGCGCACCGTGATGACCCGCGTCGCCGAGGAGGCCCCCTGTAGCGTGCACATCATCAGGCCAGTGGAGTACCAGGGTCAGGAAACTCCCGAGGCGCCTGAAGCCACCGAGCCTTGAGGGTTCGGTTGATTGAAGTCAAAGACAATACATGACGTCTCATCAGACGCCGTCGCGAACCATCGGGAACTTCGCGTGAGCGAGGAAGGAGGGCTCATGGAGCGCGGCCCTCACACCAGAAGTTCGCATGACGTGGCCCATCAGCGGTTCGCCCGGGTCTTCCATAGAACGCTGACCCAAACGGCTGGTTGCCGAAAGGAACCATGAGCTCACGAGCCTATGCCTTCGTCGGGTTTCTCATTGGCTTCTTCTTTCCCATCTCGGGCACCGTGGTTCAGGCGCTCGTCTCCGACGGGAGCGACGGCTTCTTCGCCCGCGTGGTGGGCGCTCAGTCGCTGGCGCTCATGTGGTTGGTCGACCTGGCGCCCTTCGTCTTCGCGGTCGTCGGCTCCATCGTCGGGGCCCGGGAGGACCAGTACCGACTGTCGGAGGACGTCAAGCGCGAGGAGCTGGCCCGCGCGGCGAGCGAGCTCTTCAGCGGCGCCCAGTCGCTGCTCTCGGCCGTGTCGTCGTTCAGCGTGATGACCGCCCAGACCGCGTCGACGGTGCGGGACACCACGAACACCATGCAGCAGCTCAGCCAGGCCGCCACGCGCACTGCCCTGAGCGCCGAGACGGTGGTTGGCCTTGCCCTGGCGACGAAGAAGAGCTCGGAGGACGGCCTGCAGGAAATCAAGACTTCGATCGCCGAGCTGCTCAGGCTGAGCGATGACGTCCGCGGCCTGGCCAAGAGCGTCGACGGGGTCAACCAGCGCATGCGCAACATCTTCGAGGTGGCCTCGGTGATGAATTACCTGGGGGAGCGCTTCCAGAACCTCGCTGACAGCGCCGCCGTCGAGCTGGGTGATGGTCGCGGCGAGCCGCTCCCCAACGGTCTGCGCTTCATCGTGGCCGAGATGAAGCGCCAGGGAAAGGATGCGAAGAATGGTGCCACGCTGGTGCAGAACATCATCAATGACATGCAGAAGGTGATGGCCGCGACCATGGCCGCCGCGGAGAACGGCGTGCGCCGGGCCGAGCAGGGTGCGCAGATCGCCAACCGCACCGGAGACAACATCAAACGAATGACGATGGCCTTGCAGAGCTCGTCGCGCTCCGCGACGGAGATTGCCTCCATCGCCAAGCAGCAAGACGAGGGCATCGACGAGGTGCTCAAGTCGCTCAATCAGGTGTACCTCGTCACCGAGGACGCCATGACGTCGACCCAGAGAGTGGCGTTCGAGGTCAAGGCCCTCAACGACCTCGCGTCGCGGCTCGACGCGTCGGTGCAGAAGAACGCAGGGCCGCTGGCTCGCCCCGTGCTGCCGTTGCCTCGCGTGCTGCTCAAGCTCGCGGGAGGCGTGGTGTGAGGTCGAGGTGGCCTTGGGCCGTTGCGGCGTGGCTGGCGGCCCTGCTATCGGCTCGGCATGGTGAGAATCGCCGCGCTCTCGGACATCCACGGGAACCTCTGGGCCCTCGAGGCGGTGCTCGCCGACGCCAAGAGCCTGGGGGTGGACCTCTTCGTCAACCTGGGCGACGTGCTGTCGGGGCCCCTCGAGCCTGTCGGCACCGCCGAGCTGCTCATGTCGCTTGGCTGGCCCACCATCGCAGGGAATCACGAGCGTCAGCTCTTGGCCTGTGCCCAGGGGCCGGGTGGCCCTTCTGACCAGTTTGCCTTCGAGCGCACCACGGCGGCGCAGCGAGCCTGGCTCTCGGCGCTCCCAGCCACGCTGGAGGTGGCCGAGGGGGTCTTCCTCTGCCACGGGACGCCCCAAGACGATCGCACGTATTTCCTCGACGAGGTCGCCGAGGGCTGGCTTCGGCTCGCCAGCGCGGTGAGGGTCGAGGCCCACGCCTCGGGTATCGACCAGGGGCTCCTCTTGTGTGGGCATTCTCACCAGCCTCGAGTGGTCGGCCTCGGCGATGGCCGGCTGGTGGTGAACCCGGGCAGCGTCGGGCTCCAGGCCTTCGACGATGATCGGCCTGGGGCGCACGCCAGCGAGACTGGAAGCCCGCACGCCCGATACGCCATTTGTCAGCGGGGGCCGAGCGGCTGGACCGTCGAGCTGCGGGCCGTCGCGTATGAGCACCGTCGCGCGGCCGCGGTCGCCCGTGAGAACGGTCGTGCCGATTGGTCGAAGTGGCTCGAGCTCGGCAGGGCCTGACCTCGGGTCGTCATGGTTCCAGCGGGAACTCCCGAAGCGCGCTCGGCAGCTTCTTCCAGTCGAAGGCCCGCGTCTGCTTTGCCAATTCGGCTGTCCGTTCGAGGAGGCGGCGGTCCATGTCGTGCTTGATGAGACGCTCGCGGAACCGCTGCAGCGCACCCTGTGAGAAGGCCGGCTCATCGGCCTTCGACTCCAAGGTCCCCAGCGCCAGGCGCCAGCATCCGTCGGTAGCCGACAGGCGCACGGCCTCGGCGTCGGACACTCGAAGGTAGCCCTGCAGCACCAGCGCCATGCACATCAATGCCGGCGGCTGACGTTCTTTGCCTTGGGCTGTCTGCCGGTACATGTCCTCGAGCTCGTCCTGAAAGGGCTCGTTGAACAACTCATGCCGGTGCTCTCGTAGGAAGACGAAGAGCTTCCGGCTCCGGCCCGCGAGCTTCAACAATCGCAGCTCCTTCTCGCTGCACTCGATCGGCGGCAACCATCGCGGCACGTGCACCTCCCGGCGTGTGGGGTGCAACAGATCATGGCCTCGGGGGCGGTGTCGATGCCCGCGGCGGGAGGATGGATCGCCCATCTCGAGGACTGCACTTCGCTGCGACCCAGCTCCGCGAGCTCAGGAGCCAGGGCACATCGGGCTGCCCGTCCGCACCCGTCGAGCGCCCTCGTCCATTCGACGCCGCGCGCCGAACGGTTGGGAGTCTCGGGCAATGAGCGAGGCTGAGGATCGGCCTTGATGGTGGAGCGGTGTCCTGGGGCCAGGGCTTCGGGTCAGCACCACCAGCTCCTCGGGTACGCCGCCACGCGTCACGGACGTTGCGCGATCAACGCCTCGAGAGAGGTCCGGTTGGCCTGGGTCTCCGAGCGCGTCATCAGGGTGTACCAATCAGTACACCGCGATGACAGACGTGATGAGCACCTGGGCCCAACCAGGGCGGTACGGACCTCGACGAAGAGGACGGGCGATTGTCGGCTACCGGCAACACCCCATCGTCCGCTCCGGCTCCCCCGCCTCTCGAGAGGTGCCGGGCGCCAGGGGCTGTGCCATGGCGGCCTCGGAGAGCCGCCGGCCACTGGCCAGTCGTTCAGGGGCCGCCGTCATCGCATCCGCGGCGCGAGTTGGGGCTCGGCAACGACCTCGAGGACGGGCCNNGATGACACGCTCGGAGACCTCTTCCCCCCGAGGAGGAGGGTCCGGACAACGGGCGCCGAGCCGCGAGCACGCATTGAACGTCGAGGGTGGGGCTCCTGCCCAACCACCGAGGCCGTCTGGCCGGCCCCCCGGCGCGAGGTCCGTGGCTCGCAGGGGTGAGGGCCGAATGGAAGAGCAGCTTCCATCGCGGAGAGGCGGTGGCATGACACGCCTCGAGCGCGAGGGGGGGGCTCGAGTGAGAAGAGATGGTCTCCAAGGCCGTCATCAAAGCTGACCACCGAGGTCAAGAGAGCCGGAGCCTGGCGCCCAAACTGACCGTGCTCTACCCAATCGAGCGACGGTGAGTGTCCGGTCCTCTGTCTGATGTCGAGGGAGTCGACCTCGGCGAGGGGCCAGAATGAGACCGACAACTTGGTTGTCGCGATCAGAGGCCAATTTGCGACAACCTGGTTGTCGCCCCGAAGAAGGGGCCACCCCTCACCACCCTCTGGGCGTGTTCCATGGGCT
>PMBV01000236.1 GCA_003153055.1 Myxococcales bacterium | reverse complement strand
GGCTCGGGCAGCTTCGCGTCGTCCCGAGTAGCGTCGTGATGTTCGACAGCCCCTCGCGCTGGGCCCGCCTGGCGAGGTACTCCACCATGGAGGACTCGATGTCGACGCCGTACACGTGCCCGCGCGGCACCACCTTGGCGACGCGCACCGGGAAGTAGCCGGTGGCTGACCCGATGTCGGCCACCTTGGCGTCGGGGGCGAGGGCGAGCAGCCTGATGACCTCGTCGGGTCTCTGCCAGGCGTCGCGCTTGGGGTCCTCGAAGCGCCGGGCCCACTCGTCAGCGTCGTCGAAGCTCCGGTGGGAGCCATGCTCGTTCATCATCGGCGCCTCGTGGGCACAGGCGGCGGCGAGCGCTAACGGAACGAGCAAGGTGGTTCGCATGCGGCCGTATACCACGGGCTTTCTTGGGCGGCCCAGTCGTGCGATGCCTGGGCCATGGCCGCTTCCCAGCTCTACCGGACTTGCGCCGGGCTCTTCGTAGTGGGATTCCCCGGCGTCGAGGCCGATGCGGCGGTCCTGTCGCTGGTGGACGACGGCGTCGCGGGCGTCATCCTCTTCAAACGAAACATCGAGTCCCCCGAGCAGGTCGCGAGCCTCGTGCGTGGGTTGAAGGCGCGGGCGGCGAGGCCCTTCTTGGCGGCGGTGGATCAAGAGGGCGGGAGGGTGGCGCGCCTCAGGGGACCGCCGTTCACCGCGTTGCCGTCCATGCGGGAGGTGGGCCGGGGGAGAGACGCCGAGCTCGCGCGCCGCNNGGCTGCGCGCGCTCGGCTTCGACTGGGACTTCGCGCCGGTGCTCGACGTCGACACCAACCCGGCCAACCCAGTCATCGGCGACCGGAGCCTTCACCAGGACGCGGACGAGGTGGCGCGGCTCGGCGTGGCGCTGGCGCAAGGCCTCGAGGCGGGCGGGGTGGCGTCGTGCGGCAAGCACTTCCCCGGCCACGGCGACACCACGCAAGACTCGCACCTGGCTCTGCCCTCGTTGCCGCACTCGCTGGAGCGGCTCCATCGGATCGAGCTCTTGCCCTTCGCGGCCTACTCGCGTGCCGGGCTCGCGTCGATCATGACCGCGCACGTCGTCTTCGAGGCCCTCGAGCCCGAGGTGCCCGCCACCATGAGCCGCCGGGTGCTGACCGGCCTCTTGCGAGAGGAGCTCGCCTTCGGCGGTGTCGTCATCAGCGACGATCTCGAGATGAGGGCCATCGCGGACCACTTCTCGGTCGAGCGGGCCGCCGTCGAGGGTTTGCTCGCGGGGGTGGACCTGTTCCTCGTGTGCCACCACGCGGACGCCCAGCGGAGGGCCATCGAGGCCTTGGTCGACGCCGTGGAGCAAGGCGACGTGCCGAGGGCGCGACTCGCCGAGGCGAGCGCCCGCGTCGCGACGCTGATGGAGCGCTTCGTCTTGGGCCCGGAGGACCGGGTGGGGACCCTGGGCTCGTCGCGACACCGAGCCCTCGCCGACGGTCTCGGCCAGGGCGAGTCGGCCGCGAGAGACCCAACCGAGCGCGATGCCTGAGGCTCGGCCGTCAGCGCCAGGCGAGCCCAAGGCAGACGTCGAAGAACCCCGCGCTGGTCGGTCTGTCAACGGCCGGTGAGAGGATCGCCGCGGCCGAGAAGTCACCGCTCAGCGTCAGGCGCAGGGCGTCCCCGAGCGCAAAGGCGTAACCGAACCCGGCGACCCCCGCCAACCCCACCGTTGTCTCATCGAGTCTGCGGTTGTACTGGAGGTTGACGATGCCCAGCGTCGTGAGGCCCACTCCACCGTGGATGAAGAAGCCGGTCTCGACGGGGAACCACGTCAACATGGCCGTGTAGTCGGTCATCTGGAGCCCCTCGGCGCGGGTGGTGCTCTGGCTTCGCATGAAGCGGACGTCGGCCCCCAGCCGCACCTTCGGGCTGAGCAACGCGCCCGCGCCGATCTGAATCGAGAACGGCAGCGCGCTCCCGACGGCGCCGCCGAAGGAGCGCAGCGTGCCCCGGAGGAAGTAGGCGCCCTCACCGGAGCCAAGGCCGGCGGACAGGTAGAGGCGATCGAGTGGGCCTCCAGTCATCGAATCTCGGACCGTCGGCGGCGGGGCGCTCCACTCCGCCACCGGCATGGTCGCCTGGCCGATGGCCGTGGGCGGTGGAGGAAGCGGTGGCTCGGTCTCGGTCGCTCTCAGACGGGCGAACAGACCCTCGAGTGCTTGCGTGTCGCCCAGCGGTCCGTCGACCACGGCCCCCAGCGCTCCATCGGCCGTGTAGCGGGCGAGGGTGGCCCACACGGAGCCTTCCTTCTGTTGGAGCGCGAGGATCACCGCCTCGTTCGTGCCGGCCCATCGCGCGAGGGCTCCCGCGGTTCCTTCGCTCCCCGGAGGGACCGATGACTGGATCGCTCGAAGGATGTCGAGGAGCCCCCGCTCACTGGCGGCCGGCTTCAGGGTGGCATTCACCTGGGCTCCTGCTCCGCCGACCCAGCGCTCCTGGACGAGCTCGTAGCCCGTCGCCTGCAGCGTGACGTAGTGAATCCCTGAGGGCAGGCCAGAGACCGACAGTGGCGTGACGCCACGGGACAGCCCATCGACGAAGACCTCGGCGGGCACCGGAGCCGAGGTGACGTCCAGGCTCACTCGGGCCGGGGGAACGGCCGCGCGCACGGCGGCAGTGAAGGTGAGGAACTCAGGAGAGCTGCGCCTTGGATCCACCTTGTACTCTCGCCGCAGCGTGAAGAGCCTGAGCAGCGCGTCGCGGGCGGGCCCCTTCTCCTTGGAGGCGAAGAGCGCCAGCGCGTGCGTGGCGAGGCT
>PMBV01000440.1 GCA_003153055.1 Myxococcales bacterium | reverse complement strand
GTCGCCGCGCAAACGCCTACTGGTTATGGTGGGTGGTTCATGGTCGCACCCGATCTGGCAGCGCTCATTCGCGACAAGAAGGTCATCGTGTGCTGCGGGGCCGGCGGCGTGGGCAAGACGACGACTTCGGCCGCGCTCGGGCTGGCCGCCGCGAAGCAAGGGCGCAGAGTGCTGGTCCTGACGATCGACCCGGCGAGGCGCCTGGCGCAGGCCATGGGCATCCACGAGAGCATGCGAGAGCCGACCCAGGTCCCCCTGGCGCGGCTGCGCGAAGCCGGCGTCGAGGCCGGTACGCTCGACGCGTGGATGCTCAACCCCGACGTGGTGTTCGAGAGCCTGGTGCGACGCATGGCCAAGACCCAGGAGCAGGCCGACCGCATTCTCGACAGCCGCCTGTTCCGTCACCTCTCGGAGCTGGTCGCGGGGATGCAGGAATACACCGCGGCCGAGGCCCTATTCGAGCTGTCGTCGAGCGGGAAGTACGACCTCGTGGTGCTCGACACTCCGCCCTCACGCAACGCCCTCGACTTCCTCGAGGCCCCGGGAAAGCTGGCGCGCTTCCTCGACGAGAGGATCCTGAACCTCTTCCTCCCCTCGAAGCGCCGGGGCCTCTTTCGCAGAGCCAGCGAGCTCATCGGCACCGTCTTCACCAAGGTCTTCGGGGGCGAGTTCTTCGCCGAGATCCAGGAGTTCCTCAGCGCCTTCGGTGGCATGTTCGGCCCGATGCGGCTCCACGCCGAGGGGGTGCGCGCGCTCCTCTCGTCGAACGAGGCCGCCTTCATTTTGGTGGCCAGCCCCGATCAAGCCGCCCTGAGCGACGCCCGCTACTTCCGAGATCGCATCCTCGAGATGGGGCTGCCTTTCGCGGGCTTCGTGCTCAACCGAAGCTGGGTGCGCACCGACGGCTTCATCGAGCCCGACGCCATCTCGCTCGAGGTGGGCGCGCCAGAAGCGGCCAAAACCGGCCTCGCCAAGCTCACCGAGCTGGCCCACATCGAGCTGGGCCGGGTGACCCGCGATCGGGCGTTGCTCAAGCAGCTCGCCTCCGAGGTGCCGGCCTCCGCCTTCGCCGTCGCGGCACCCTACCTGGGGGAGGCCATCGAAGACCTCAAAGGACTCATCGCCTTCGCACGAGGCATCACCGAGGTGCCGAGCCGGTAGGGCGCGCCGACAGGGGTGCCATTCACCACGCTCTAGAACTGGTGCACGAAGAGGCCCGATCGGAGCTTCGGCTCGAACCAGGTGCTCTTGGGCGGCATGATGAGACCGGCGTCGGACACGGCCATGACCTGCTCCATGCGTGTCGGGAAGAGATGCACCGCGAGGGACCAGCCCTGCTCATCGACCCGTTTCTCGAGCTCCTTGGCCCCCCGAATGCCTCCCACGAAGTCCACGTCTTGGTCGCGGCGCGGGTCCTCGATGCCGAAGATCGGCGCCAGTATCAGGTCTTGGCACAGCGAGCAGTCGAGCGAGCCCACCGGGTCGGCCTGGTTGAAGCTCCCCGGGCGCACCCGGGCCCGCCACCAACGCTTGCCCACGTAGATGCCGAACGACCTCGGCGACTCGGGCTCGGGACGATCGGCCGGCCCCACGTCGAGCACCTTGCCCAGCTCGGCCAACAGGGCCTCGGGGCCACGGCCCTGCCGGTCTCGCACCACGCGGTTGTACGCCAGGATCTGCATCTGATCGTGAGGGAACACCACCGCCATGAAGGTGCCGTGGTCTCCCGCCTTGCCCTTGCGTCGGGCGTGGACTCGCGCCGCCGCTGCCGAGCGGTGATGCCCGTCGGCCACGTAGAGTGCGGGCACGGGCCGAAACAGGGCCTCGAGGCGGCTCCCAGCGTCTGGAGCGACGAGCCACAGCCGATGCTCGACCCCGTCGGCGCTGGTGAAGTCGTACTCCGGCGCGACCTGCTTCACCGCTTCGATCTCGGCGTCGATGCCCGGCACGGCTCGGTAGGTGAGGAACACCGGCTCGTCGTGGGCCGAGAGCGTATCGATGTGGCGAGTGCGGTCATCTTCCTTGTCGGCTCGGGTCTTCTCGTGCTTCTTGATGCGGTCGTCGAGGTACTCGGCCACCGACGCGCAGGCCACCAGCCCAGTCTGGCGGTGGTCGCCCATTCGTTGGGCATACACGTAGAACCGCGGCTCCCGGTCTTGCGTGAGCACCCCGCGCTTTTCGAGGTCGGCCAAGGCTCGAGCCCCTTGGGCGTACACCTCGTCGGAGTGCTCGTCGGTGCCCACCGGCAGCGCGATCTCGGGCCGAGACACGTGGAGGAAGCTGTCGGGGTTACCGCGGGCCAGCGCGCGGGCCTCCTCGGTGTTGATGACGTCGTAAGGGGGGGAGGCAACCCTGATCGCATCAGCCGGAGCCGGGCGCACCGCACGAAAGGGATGGAGCAATGCCATGGCGGCTTTTACCATGGCGAAACGAGCTGCCGAGCGCAAAGCCGGGATCAGCACAGGTTCGAATCGCCCCTCGAGGTGGAAGCGGCTAAGGTGTCGGCCGTGGGCGAAGGACCCCGGCCCACTGGAGACCATGACATGACGTTGAAAGTCGACGACCTGAAGGTCGGCACAGGCGCCGAGGCAGTGAAGGGCACGCGAGTGCAGGTGCACTACGTGGGCACCCTCACCGACGGAAAGAAGTTCGACAGCTCGCGCGATCGAAGCCAGCCCTTCGAGTTCGCCCTCGGCGCCGGGCAGGTCATCGCCGGGTGGGATCAAGGCGTGGCTGGCATGCGCATCGGAGGCCTTCGACGGCTCACCGTGCCACCCAGCCTCGGCTACGGCGCTCGAGGCTTCCCGCCGGTGATCCCCGCGAACGCCACCTTGATCTTCGAGGTCGAGCTTCTGGCGGTCGCGTCGAAGTGACCCACTCATGAACGAGACGGCGCTCAATGCGAACGTTGGACATCGGCTTCGGGCGCTCAGACTGTCCAAGACCATCAAGCAGGCAGACGCGGCCCGGGAGCTCGGCGTCAGCCCGGCGTACCTGAACCTCATCGAGAAGGGTAAGCGGGTGACGCCCTTCCCCCTGTTGTGGAAGGCGCTCCGCTTCTTCGAGGTCGACCCCGAGCAGTTCATGTCTCAGCTCGGCGAAGGGCGCGTCGATCAGGCCCTGGCGCGACTCCTCGACGAGCCGTTGCTCAAGACCCTCGACTTGGACCCCGAGTCGCTCCAGTCGCTCTCGGCCGAGCCCAAGCTGGCGGGCACGGTGGCGGCGCTGTTCAACCTCTACAAGAACACCCGCACCCAGCTCGAGAACGTCATGGCCCAGCTCTCGAGCGAAGAGCGGGCGCGCACCTCCGGTGCCGAGGGGCGGGTCGACTACTCTCCCTTCGACGAGGTCTCCGACTTCCTCCAGGCGCACCAGAACTACTTCCCCGAGCTCGAGGAGGAGGCCGAGGCCGTGCGCCGCGACCTGGGCGCCGACCGCTTCCTTTCCTCCACGCAACTGATTCGGGCCCTCGAGAGCCGGTTCCAGATCGTCACTCGGGTCGAAGACCCGCCCTCCGGGAGCTCGGTGGTGCGGCGCATGGATCTCGAGAATCGCACCGTCTCGATCTCGCCCTCCCTCACCGAGCTGCCCCTCAAGTTTCAGCTCGCGGCCACCATCGGCCTGTTGGTGCTCGACCGCACCCGACTCCTCGACCGAATGGTCGGCTCGAAGACCAAGCACGCCGAGACGCCCCGGCTCATCAAGGTCAACCTGGCCAACTACTTCGCGGGCGCCCTCATGTTGCCCTACGGCGAGTTCTTCAAGGAGGTGCAGCGCACGCGCTACGACATCGAGCTGGTCGCCACCAGCTTCGGAGTCACCTACGAGACGGTGGCCCACCGGGTGTGCAACCTGGCCGACCCCAAGCGCCGGGGCCTCCCCTTCCACTTCTTGCGAACCGACCTGGCCGGCAACGTGTCGAAGCGGTACTCGGGCACCGGGTTCAAGTTCTCGAGCTCGGGCTCGTGCGGCAAGTGGGCCGCCCACCTCGCCTTCCTCAAGCCCTCGCAGATCACCCGGCAGTACTCCCAGATGCCCGACGGGACGACCTGGTTCGACTTCGCCCACGTTCAGCTCCAAGCAGTCGAGGGCTCCATCGTGCGCGGAACGGCGTATTCCATCGCGCTGGGGACCCACGCCGAGAACGCCAAGCACCTGGCCTATGGGTTCACCACCACCGACCCCAAGCGCGACGCGGTGCCCATTGGAGTGTCGTGCCGGTTCTGCGAGCGCACCGACTGCAACCAGCGCTCGGCGGCGAGCTACCGCTTCGCTTTCTCGTTCGACGAGTACACCAAGAAGGAGTGTTTCTTCTCGCCCTTGGTGACCCACGACCGCACCGAGCGCAAGAAGTAGCCCTGAGGCTCAGGCCGCGCGGTGCTTGAGGGCGATCTCCGGCGGGCCCTCGGGGCACACCTCGAAGACCTTGTGCCGGGCGCCCTTGGTGAAGCGGTTCCGGAGCATCATCGGGCCCAGGAGCGCCAGCACCTGCCGGGTGTGATCGAGCCCTTGATCGACCGCGGCGAAGACGTCGAGCTCGGGGCCACGGTACAAGCCCTGAGCTGACAAGTGAATGGAGGGGATCGCCCCCAATCGCCCCAAGGGAGACCCAAGGGCCAGCGAGAAGAGCGACAGACCGCGCACCCAGCCATCGACCTCCCACTGCGACGGCGCCTCGCCCAGGGCCTCGATGCACGACACCCGCATGAGCTCGTAGAGCCCACCGCCGATGCCCTTGAGCGCGTAGCCCTTGCGAATCTGCAGCTTCGAGCGGACGGCGGGCGTGCCCACCAAGGGGCTGCCGTGGAGCTCCTGCATCAGAAACAGCGACTGGCTCCACTCGATGCGCGAGCGCGCCCGCCGAGGTGACTCGCCCTTGTGGGCGTTCGACGCGAGCAGCGCCTGCATCGCCGGCTCGACGGCTCGGGAGACGCACAGCTGGGTGAAGTACCCAGCCACGAAGGCCAGCCCCGCTTCGATGCCCACCAGGGCCCCGTTGGAGACGAGCTCGGCCGCCTTGAGCCCGAAGGCCACCGGCGCCTTCGACGTCATCATCTGGGCGAAGTGGGGGGCATCGCCACGACCCAGCCAGGCATCGAGCCCCATCGCCCAGCCACCGAACCAGGGCAGCTCGGGGAGCGCCGCGCCGAACCGGGCGTACTCGAGGTCTTCGCCCAGGGCACGGACGAACTCCACGGGGAGCGTGTTGACGTGCGCGGCCAGGCGCTCAACGGCGGTGAGATGCGTCAGCAGGGAAGGCATTGACGAGTGCTGTCAGGAGTGTACCCCGCCGACGGGCTCGCTGGCTCAAAAAGCCATGCACCACGGCGACCCTCGGTTAGATTCGCCCGCCTCCACGGAGCCAAAGCACCCCATGAACGTCGCACTCGCCTCCACCGACGCCGCCCGAGCTCGCGTCGATGCCCTCGTCTTCGTCACCTTCGACACCGACCTCGTCCAGAAGAAGACGGCGCCAGCATCGCTGCACCGCGCCGACGAGGCCCTGGGAGGGCTGCTCCTTCACCTCGCCGTCGAGGAGGGGTTCAAGGGCAAGGCCGAGCAGATCTTCACGCTCCACACCCACGGGAAGCTGCCGACCCACCGGGTCATTCTCGTGGGCCTGGGCACGCGGGAGAAATTCACCCTCGAGGCCCTCCGCCTCGCCATCGGCCGAGTCACCAAGATGGCCCTGCGGCTCAAGGTCACCAGCGTGGCCATTCAGCTCCCGGTGGTGCGCGAGCTCGCCGAGAGCGTCAAGGCCGTGGCCGAGGGCCTTGAGCTGGGGGCGTACCGCTACGAGCGCTGGCGTACGACGAACAAGGACGACAAGGGTCCCGTGCTGAGCCGGGCGACCCTGGTGTTGCCTGAAGACACCAAGGCGTCGAAGACCCTCGAGCGCTCCCTCGCGCTGGGCCTCGAGGTCGCCCGGGCGACCAACTGGGCTCGCGATCTGGTGAATGAGCCGGCCGGCACGATGACGCCCACGGCGCTCGCGCTCGAGGCCAAGAAGATGGCCAAGGCCGCCGGGCTGTCGATTACCGTGGGCGATCGAAAGAAGATCGCCTCCCTCGAGATGGGCATGTTCCTCGGCGTGGCCAAGGGCAGCGAGGAAGAGCCCCGCCTGGTGCAGCTGAGCTACATTCCCAAGGGCGCCGCCAAGGCCAAGGCCAAGCCGCTGTGCCTCGTCGGAAAGGCCATCACCTTCGACTCCGGAGGGCTCTCGCTCAAGCCGTCAGACTCGATGATGGACATGAAGACTGACATGGCCGGCTCGGCGGCGGTGCTCGGCGCGATGAAGGTCATCGCCAGCCTGGCTCCGCCCTTCCCGGTGCATGCCTTCATGGGCGCCTGCGAGAACATGCCGTCGGGCCACGCCTACCGCCTGGGCGACGTGCTTGTCTCTCGCCTCGGCAAGACGGTGGAGATCACCAACACCGACGCCGAGGGCCGGCTGGTGCTGGGCGACGTGCTGGCCTGGGCCAACGAGCTCAAGCCCGCGGCCATCATCGATGTCGCCACCCTCACCGGCGCCTGCGTGGTGGCGCTCGGCAACTACATCGTGGGGGCCTTCGGTGACGACGACGCGCTGATGTTCGACGTGCTCGAGTCGGCCCGGAGCGCGGGAGAAGAGCTGTGGCGGCTCCCGTTGAGCGAGCTGCAGAAGGACTCCCTCAAGAGCGAGGTGGCCGACATGAAGAANNGAGGTCACCAACACCGACGCCGAAGGGCGGCTCACCCTGGCCGACGCGCTCACCTACGCGAGCAGGCTCGAGCCTGACGAGATCCTCGACTTCGCCACCCTCACCGGTCACTGTGTCATCGCCCTCGGCCCGCACATCGCCGGCGTCATGGGCAACCGCCCGGAGCTCATCGCGCGCTTCCTGGCCGCCGCCCGGACTGCCGGGGAAGACATGTGGGCCCTGCCGCTCCCCGAGCGTCTCAAGGAGGGACTGAAGAGCGAGGTGGCCGACATGAAGAACACCGGCGACCGCGTCGGCGGAGCCATCAGCGCGTCGGTGTTCCTGAAGGAGTTCGTCGGCTCGACGCCCTGGGTGCACCTCGACATCGCCGGCCCCTCGGTGAGCCCCAAGGAGCGGGGGTACCTCTCCAAGGGTGCCACCGGCGTCGGGGTCCGCACCTTGGTCGAGCTGGTGCGCCGACGCACGGCGCTCCTGGAGACCGAAGCGACTCGCTGAGCCCCTCGGGTTTCAGCCGAGGCGCTTCTGGGTCAGCGCCAGGTAGTTCGAATCGAGATCGATGCCCACGAAGCGCCGGCCCTGAGCCAGCGCGGCCACGCCCGTCGTGCCACTGCCACAGAAGGGGTCGAGCACCAGCGCATCGTCCTCGGTGCTGGAAGCGATGACCCGCTCGAGGAGCGCCACGGGCTTCTGCGTCGGGTGCCGGCCGTGGGCCTTCTCGGAGGGCTTGGGCGTCGTCAGCGTCCACACGCGGCCTTCGCCGTCGGCCTCGAGCTCTTCTTCTCCCGAGCGCGGCAAGGCCCAGACGTCGCGCATCTGCTTGCCGCCGTTCTCGGCCTTCATGTCCTGATAGTTGAAGGTGTGACGGAGCTTCCCCTTGGCGCCCGGCGAGGCCCAGATGAGAATTTCGGTCGAGTGGGTGAAGTAGCGGCACGCGAGGTTGGGGCTCGCGTTGGGCTTGTACCAGGTGACCGTGTTGAGCAGCTTGTAGCCCAGCCGCTGCATCGCGAAGCCGACGCTGAAGATGACGTGCTGGGTCCCCGAGACCCACAGCGAGCCCGAGGGCTTGAGCACGCGCTGGCAGGCCTTGAGCCAAGCGGTGGTGAAGGCGTGGTCTTCCTCCACGCCGCGGCTCGAGTCCCAGTCGCCCTTCTTCACCGGCGCCCGCTTCCCGCCCTGGCAGGTGTAGCCCCCGTTCGACAGGAAGTACGGCGGGTCGGCGAAGATGAGATCGAAGGTGTGCTCCTCGAAGGACTCGAGCAGCGCGAGGGAGTTGCCCTGGTAGAGCACCCACTCCTTCGAGCGGGCGTAGACGTGATCGGACAAGTCGACCGCCGCGCCCTCGAGCGCGTGCGAAGCCACTGACGCCATCGTACCTCCGGTGAGAAGCCGGCCCCTCCATAGGAGCCGCCGAAGTCACGCTACGTGAGGTTGGATCCCCCGCAAGTTTTCGCCCGCGGACGAGGCCTCCTCGAAGGTACCGTAGAGCGTCACGCCATCGGGGCCCTTGGGCGCACCCACCTCCCGCGCCAGCGCTCGATCGAGCGAGAGCAGGGCGACCTCCAGTTGGTCCATCGAGGGGGTCTTGGTGGTGATGCGCTGCAACCAGATGCCTGGCCGGGTCAGGCCCTTGATGAAGGCCGGGCACGAGTCTCGAGCGCTCCACCGCTGCAGCTCATAGGCGAGGCCCGCGATGGGCAACGCCATGGGCACCTTGATCAGCACCATCAAGAGCTGGTTCACCAGATCATTGGGGTGCAGCCGGGGCACGAAGGGCAGCAGGGCCACGTGGAGCAGCACCGCCACGCCCACCACGATGAAGAGGAAGCTCGTGCCACAGCGAGGGTGACGGGTGCTGAAGGTCGCCGCCTCCTTGGGCGAGAGCGGTCGGTACTGCTCGTAGGCCCAGATCGATTGATGCTCGGCGCCGTGGTACTCGAACAGCCGCGCGGCGTCCTTCGTCATCGAGATGAGCCAGATGTAGCCGACCAAGATGCCGACGCGGAACCCGCCGTCCACCACGTGAAACCACACGCTCTTGGTGTCGAAGCTCGGCCCCACCGCCCGGCCCACCAGCCACGTCAACGCGTGGGGGAGCCCGATGAAGAAGACCACCATCACCGCGGTCGCCACCGCCAGCATCGCGTCGGTGCCGCCAGACTTCTTGGGCGCCTCGGGGCTCGCTGGAGGCCCGTCACCAGCCATCGCCAGCGCCGACCACAGGCTCAGGAGGAAAGCCGATACCCCGACCTTGGGGCTCGCCCCACCCTCCTCTGGCGGGAGCCCGTGATCCCCCGAGAACTTGAGGGCCGAGAACCCGTTGTGGAGCGACTCCAGCAAGACCACCGCGCCACGAATGAGCGGCCAGCGGAGGAAGGTGAGCGTGGGCCACAGGGTCTCCCAGGCTTGCTCACGAATGGCGATGCCTCCCGCGTGACGGCGCACCGCCACCACGAAGGATTTGGGAGAGCGCATCATCACGCCCTCGATCACGGCTTGGCCGCCGATGTACGGCTGGCGGGGAACGATCTCGGTCTGACTCACGGGCGGTGGATACACGGGCGCCCGGCGGAAAGCCACCGGGCCACCCAGCACCTACCCGTTTTAGCTCTTGGGGGTGACGACGCCCTTCTTCGCTTCGTACTTCTTCTTGAAGCGGTCGATGCGGCCCTGCGTATCCATCAGCTTGTACTTGCCAGTGAAGAACGGGTGGCAGTTGGAGCAGATTTCAACGTGGAACGAGCCTCGCGTGGAGCGGGTCTCGATGGTGTTGCCACAGGCACAGGTGATGCGACCGGGCGGGTAAACGGGATGAATGTCGGGCTTCATGCGAAGGCCTCTTTCGAGACCGCCTTACCCCGGGGGCATTCCCGGAGGGCTGGCGGCCCGGTGCATTAATCACGAAGGCCGCGAGGGTGCAACCACTGGGCTCGGGGCGGCAGGGAGGGCTCCTCGGCCAAGGCCGCCAAGCGATGGCGAGCCGCCTCGGCGATGGCCTCGTTCGTCTGGGGGAGATCGGGAAAGTGCCCCAGGAGCCGATGCGCTGGGGCCTTGTGGTGGCGGGCGGCGTTTCGGTAGCACCGCCGGGCCCCCTCGAGATCCCCGAGCCGCTCGTGGACCTGGCCGAGCAGGTAGTGACCCAACCGGAGCGACGGCTCGAGGAACAAGGCCCGGGTCAGCTCCAGCTTCGCCTCTTCGAGAGCCCCGGCCCCGAGCGCGGCGACGCCCAGGAAGAGCCGGGCTTCGAGACACAAGGGCTCTTGAGCCAGCACTGCCATGAAGGCATCGCGCGCCCCGCCTTGATTGCCCAGCAAGATGTGAATGTTCCCCAGGGTGAGCCGGGCGGCGAGATCGATTGGGGCGTCCTCCACGAGGCGCCGGGCCAGACGGAGGGCGGCCGAGAAGTCACCGGACTCCACCGCCCGGGTGACGTGTCTCAGCCGCTCCTCGGGCGTGGAGGACGAGGGCTCGGAGGGAGGCGCAGGCAGTCGCACCTGACGCCGAGTCGGAGCGGGCACGGAAGGCGGCGGAAGGCGTCCCCCGCCGCGCGGCCGGGGTCGTCCATGGAGCGTCCGGCGATAGACGAACGTCCCCTCCACCTCCACCATCTCGAAGCGAGCGGTCTCCTTGAGCAGGCTCTCTGCGTACCCGAGGAAGAGCCACCCTCCAGGCCTGAGCGCCTGGCAGAAGCGGCCCAGCACGACCTCGATGGTGGCGGGGTCGAAGTAGATGAGCACGTTGCGGCAGAAGATGACGTCGAAGGCGGCCCACGACGCCTGGGGCCAGCTCGGCGCGGCCAGGTTGTGCGAAGCGAAGCGCACCAGCCCACGCACCGAGTCGGCGACCTGGTAGCGACCATCGACAGGGCGGAAATACCGGCGGATCTGCCCCTGGCTGAGGCCCGCCAGCCGGCGCTGTGGGTAGACGCCCCGCGCCGCTGTCTCGGTGGCTTGAGGGTTGAGGTCCGTCGCCCAGATGTCCACCGAGTCGCCAGCTCCCTGCTCCACCCCCGCGATGGCCAGCGAGTACGGCTCCTCTCCGGTGGCGCAGCCCGCCGACCACACGCGCACCGGGCGCTTCTCGCTGCGAGCTAGCGCGAGCCGCTCGGGCAGCACGTGACGCTCGAAGGCGATGAGCTGTTTGGGGTCGCGAAAGAACTCGGTCTTGCCCACCGTGACATAGGGCAACAGGGCGCGGAGCTCGGCCTCGCCGCTCTTGTGCCCCAGCCCCCGGACGTACGCGATGGCGTCGCGCTCCCCCAGCGTGGCCAGCCTCGCCGAGAGCGCCAGCGTGAGGCCTGGGAAGCCGCTCGGAGTGATGCGCAGCCCGGCGTGCTCGAGGAGCAGCGCCGCCAGCGCTTCGAGCGCGCCTCGATCGATCTCACGCACCTCCGGGCCCTCGCATGCGCATCCAGAGTATCTCGAACGGCCTGCCAACGCCTCTCGCTCAGAGCACGCCGAAGAACTTCACACAGAGCAGGCGATCGTCACCGATGTTGATGCCGTGCAACGCCTCGTCCGAATGACATGAATGCACGCCGTTGATCATGTTCGACGGCTGACGGACATTTCCACAGACGAGGACTGGGTGGGGAAAGGGGGTTGATCGAATTTCTAGGTGGCACTGGTACTGGTCCTCGGGCTCCAGCCGCTCCTGAGCGGTGTTGTAGGTGGGGATGCTGAGATCGACGCAGGTCAGCTCGTTCCGGTCGACTCGAACCCCAGTGACGACCTGACTGCCCGGGCACGCGTGCATGCCCTGCTCCTGCGTGGGCGGGTTGGGGCTGCGGCCATCGACATGCTCGTTCGAGGGAACCTTCGCTGGCGTGTACGGCAGCGAGCTCTGGCACAGCATGCGGTTGGTGCTCGCGTCGTAGCCGGCGGTGTAGGTGAGAAAGCCCTGGGACGTCGTCGGGCAGCTATGCATGTCGTTGCGCTGGGTGTTCGCGGTGTCGAGTTGCTGGGCGGCGGCCGGAAGTGACAGCCACATCATGAGACACATCAAGCCTGCGTAGGGGCGCATCATCGGTATCCTCGTTCCGTGACATCGGTTGAGTGGGTGCATCACCTGGAACGCGCAATTCCCCTGTCGACAGGCTCAAGGGACCCACGGCGCCCTTCGCCCGGTGGGGAGCACCCTGATGGGCGAAGGTGAGCCCGAGCTGCGGGAGTCAGGGAGAAGCTTGCGATGACCCGATCCTGCGAAGTCCGCACTCCCACATCTCGCGGTGTTACCGCGCCCCGCTGGGTTCTGGGCGCATGGCTGGAGAGCGGTCTGATGCGTACCCGTTGGCTTTCATCTTCGTTGCCGCCCATGGGCAGGCTGACACTCCTTCTCCCGATTCTACTCGCCCAAGCGTGTGGCCCCACGCCGCGGATCTCGAGGGACGCGGGGGCCGGGGGTCTGGCGCAGGACTCCGGGATGCCTCGTGATGGAGGAGCGACGCAGGACTCCGGGGTGCCCCGTGACGGAGGCGCTCATACCGACGCGGGGCCCTTCTCGCTCCCAGACCTTCCGGACATGCCGGTGGTGGCGCTGGCGAAGGCTCGCGACAGCGTGCCGATGGGCGACCCCGCCACCTTCCCGGAAGTGAAGATGGACTTCCCGATCCAAACCAACGGGCCGGTCCAGCCGACGTGGCAGTCCATCGCCGAAAATTCTCCCGCGGATGCCGCATGGCTGCGGAAATCCAAGTTCGGCATCTGGGTCCATTTCGGGCCACAGGCGGCCGGCAACAGCGGCGACTGGTACGCGCGGCACATCTATGAGCAAGGCTCGTCAGGGTACGACAACCATCTCGCGCAATTCGGCCATCCCTCCGTCAGCGGCTACAAGGAGTTCCTCGCTGTCTGGAATCCAACCCAGTACAACCCGGCTGCGCTGGCGAAGACCTACTACGACGCAGGTGCCCGCTTCGTTCTCGTTCAGGGCGTCCACCATGACGAGTTCGACAACTGGGACTCGCGATACACCCCCTTCAACGCGAAGAACTTTGCCTCGCATTCCGATTTCCTCGGCGCCTGGAGCACCGCCGCGCACTCGCTGGGAATGCGAGTGGGTGTCTCGTTTCACCACGAATACAGCTGGTGGTGGGGCCAGAAGGCGTACATGAGCGACAGCTCGGGCCCACAAGCGGGCGTCCCGTACGACGTGGCCGCCATCGCCGCCAGCGGGAATTGGACCTGGAAGAACTACAATCTCCACTTCCTTCACACCATCAACCTTCGCGAGTACCAGGGCATCGACAGCGTGGTCTGGAATCCGCCGCAAGGCATCTTCGTGAACCACCTCGACTATGCGCACTGGTACGCCACGTGGTGGGCTCTTCGCATCATGGACGTCATCGAGAAATACGACCCAGACTTCATCTACACCGATGGCAACTCCACGCAGCCGTTCAGCGGATACATGAGTGGCACTGGCTACAAATGCGACGCCATGCAGCGAGTCATCGCCCACTCCTTCAACCGGGCGCTCGAGCGTCACGGGAAGATCGACACGTCGGCCATCGTCAAGTTCCATCCCGGCGACCGGATCATCACCACGTTCGAAGACACCTATCCCAGCGACATCAAGACAGACCAACCGTGGATCGCCGAGACCCCCGTCGGCGACTGGTACTACGCCCCGGGCTTCACCTACGACGCCGGCATGGTCATTCACCTGCTGCTGGAAGCCGTCTCGCGCGACGGAGCCATCGCCATCGCCATCTCACCCATGGCCGACGGATCGCTGGACAGCGGCACGAAGAACATGCTGACGGCGATTGGGCAATGGATGACGATGAACGGCGCCGGTATCTACGGCAGCCGGGCATGGACGAAGCACGGCGATGGCTCGAGGTCGCTGCCCACCGGCAAGCTCGGCGCGAACCAAGCCAACTACACGTTCACCACCTCCGATTTCCGCTTCACGGTCGGCGAGGATCGCTTCCTCTACGCCTATTGCATGACCGTGCCCGCCGACGGAGCCGTGCTCCAGATTCCCTCTCTGGGCACTGGGAGCGGCCTCCTCACGAAGGCGATCTCCTCGGTCGAGCTCCTCGGTCATGCGGGGCCGCTCACCTGGACCCAGACCGCGGCGGGACTCCAGATCACCGTGCCGTCGGGCATGGGATCCTTCAAGACGGCGATCGGCTTCAAGATCGGCCCGGTCGACCTGGTGCCGCTCCCGGCGCCCACAGGGCTCCTCGCTCACACGGCGGCGGGCGCGGTCGAGTTGAGGTGGAACCCGATCTCCAGCACGGCCACGTACACGGTGATGCGAGGCACGAGCGCCAGCGGTCCTCTCGCCCAACTCGCCTCGGGAGTCTCGGCGACGACCTACAGTGATGCAACGGCATCACCCGACACGCTGTACTTCTATTCCGTCTCGGCCACCGAGGGCACCGCTCGCTCGGCCAATGCCATACCAGTCTCCGCCGCCGCCGCTGGCCCTTCCTCGGCGGCCTGGCTCACGCAAGACATCGGGAGCGTCGGAGTCGTTGGCTCGTTCAGCAACTCAAATGGCACCTTGACTGTCTTAGGCTCAGGCGCGGACATCTGGGGGACCTCCGATGAGTTCCGCTTCGTGTTCAAGGCGCTGAGCGGCAATTTCACCCTCACCGCCAGGGTCGCCAGCATGACGAACCCGGCCGAATGGGCCAAAGCCGGGGTCATGATTCGCGAGACGCTCGCCCCCAACTCGAAGTACGTCATGCATGACATGTCGCCGGCCAGTGGGACTGTCTTCGAGCAACGGGACACCACCGGCGGGTCGTCCACCCACATCGCCACCACGAGCGCCTCGGTCGCCCCCTCCTGGATCCGGCTGGTGCGCAGCGGCGACACCTTCACGAGCTCCGTCTCCGCGGACGGAAGCGCATGGACATCGACGGGCTCCACGACGGTTGGAATGTCTGACGGAGTCTATGTGGGCATCGCTGTGTGCAGCGTGGTGGACGGCACGTTGTGTCAGGGCGTATTCGACAACGTGTCCATCGTCTCGAACTGATCTGGCGACGTGAACCGTCACCCGCGGATCGCCTCAGGCGGTCGATGGTCAGCGCGGGGCTCCTCTTCTGCGGCTGCGACGGCGTGACCTACGCGGGGGTCTTCCCAGTGGTGCCTTTCGCGCACTCGGGGCCCTGCCAGTGACCTCGCCGTATGCATAGCGGCGGTGACGAGCGCGGAGGCGCAGTCGTCGGGGCACCAGGGCCGCCAGCCGAGCTGTCTTCATCTTTGACCTCAGCGAGGTGTGGTCCGCGAGCGGCGACCATGTGATGGTGAGACGATGATGGTCGCCTGGGGTTGCTTCACCGCCATCGCCTCATGCTACTGGGTCGTGCAGTGGCTCATCCTGGCGCGGGTGCTCCGCGAGGTGCCGCGCCTCGAGGACCTCCCGCCCGCGGGCGCCGCCGCGGGGCCACGGGTCTCGGCGATTCTGACTGCGCGGAACGAGGCGGCCTCGCTCGAGGAAGCGGTGCGGGCGCGCCTGGAGGAAGAATACGCAAACCTGGAGCTGGTCATCGTCGATGACCGCTCGACCGATGAGACTCCGCAGCGCGCTGACCGCCTCGCCGCCGCCAACCCACGCGTCAAGGTGGTGCACCTGACGGAGTTGCCAGCGGGCTGGCTGGGCAAGCTCAACGCACTCGCGCAGGGCGTGGCCCACAGCGCCGGGGAGTGGCTCCTGTTCAGCGACGCCGACGTGGCCGTGCGTAGTGGGGTGCTGGGCCCGCTGTTGGCGTACTGCGAGCGGCGCCGCCTCGACCATTGCGTGGTGCTGCCACGGCTGCTCCCGGTGAACCCGCTGCTCGATTGCCTGACCTCCGTCTTCGCCCGCATCATCGCCCTCAACCTGCGCCAGTGGGCCATCGAGGACCCCGCTTCGAGCGCCAGCGTGGGCATCGGCGCGTTCAATCTGGTGCGGCGCAGCGCGCTCGAGCGCAGCCCGGGCCTGGCCTGGCTCAAGATGGAGGTGGCCGACGACCTGACGCTGGGCCAGATGCTGAAGGCCACCGGGGCGCGACAGTCGGTGGTCAACGGCGCCGCCCGCGTGGACCTGACCTTCCACCCGACGCTGCGCGACGCGCTGGTCAGCGCCGAGCGCGCCACCTTCACCGCCATCGGGAACTTCAGCCTCGTGCGGCTGGTCGCGCTTGCCCTGGCGTCGCTCGCCCTCGAGGGCTCGGCGCTCATCTCGCTGGCGTTGGCACCGAATCTCCTGGCCGCCGCCGGCAGCTGCTTGGTGGCGCTGTTGGCCCTGGCCACGCAGTTGCGGTCGAACCGCTGGCAGCTGCGCGGCTCGTGGAACCTGGTTCTCTTGCCCTTCGCTGAGCTGCTCATGGCCTACAGCCAGCTGCGCAGCGGGGTGCTTGGCACGCTCCGCGGGGGCATTCAGTGGCGCGGGACCTTCTACTCGAACGCCGAGCTCAAGGCCGGGCGTCGGTTTGGCACCAGCTGGGGGACGCTCCGCGGTCAGGAGACCACCTCGAGGTCCGGGTGAATTCTCCGAGGTCACCTTCGCCTTCGACGCATCAACACTGTCCACGAGAACGGGTCAGCCCCACATCGCAGGGCGGTCTGGCCGCGTGGGCGCAGGCGAACGGCTTCGATGGGCGCTCGCTCAACCTTTGGCGCGTGAATCTCGAGCGGCGGACGGAGGAGCTCGCCGGGACTCGCTGGGCCTCCAGTCCCCTAGTTGGGTCACCTCAGCCGATCAATGGTCAGCGCGAGGCTCTCGACCCCCAGCTCGCTCTTCACCAAGTACGCGTCAGCGCCAGCGTCGAGGCCACGGCGCTTGTCCTCCGGAGAGACGAGGGAGGTCAGCATCACCACCGGCACCTTCGCCAGCTCGGGAGAGCCCTTCATGCGCCGAGTGAGATCGAACCCATCGAGGCGGGGCATCTGCACGTCGGTCAGCACGATGTCGAAGCTCGTCGCCTGCAGCATCTCCCAGGCCACCTGTCCATCGGGCGCCTCCTCGACCGCGTGGCCCAGAGCGCGCACCAGAGCCGTCTCCGTCGCCCGGGCGATGGGCGAGTCGTCGACCAGCAGCACCCGCAGCCGCCGCGGGGCCTCCGACGCCTCCACTGGCCGCGCGAGCTTCCGCACCTCGGCCATCACGTCAGGCACCTGGAGCAGCACCGCGACGCGCCCATCCTCCAGCGCCGCCGAGCCGGCGACGAAGGGCACCCCAGTGAGGAAGTCGGCGCCGATGGGCTTCACCGCCACCTCCCGCTCGTCGACGAAGCCATCGACCAACAGGGCAGCGCGATCTTCACCGTGGCGCACCACCACGCACGGGGAGCGCTCTTTGTGGGGCGCCCCGCCGAGGCCCAGCAGCGGCCCCAACGCAGCCAAGGTGATGGGGCGATCGTGGTGCAGCATGGCCACCGTCCCCATGATCTCCAGGCGATCCTCCGGGCGGCAGCGGGCCACGGCCTCGACGTCGGCGGCGGGCATGCCGTAGACGTGATCGCCCAGACGCACCAACAGCACGCGCATCAGCGACAGCGACTGGGGGAGTCGCAGCGCGATCTGAGTGCTCCGGCCGACGCGGCTGTGAATCGCCACCGAGCCCCCGAGGCCCTCGACCTTGCGCTTCACGACATCCATCCCGATGCCGCGACCCGAGACGTCGTCCACCTGCTCCTTGGTGGTGAAGCCGGGGCGAAAGACGAGCTCCATCACCTCGCGCTCAGAGAGGCGCTCAGCCTGGGCGCGCGTCAACAGGCTCCGCTGCACCGCGACCTCCTTCAGGCGACTGGGGTCGATGCCGCAGCCGTCGTCCTCCACCTCGACCTTGAGCAGATCTCCCTCGGCCAGCGCGCGCAGGGTGACCTGGCCGGTCTCGGGCTTGCCCAAGCGAGCCCGGAGCTCGGGCGCCTCGACCCCGTGGTCCACCGCGTTGCGGATCAGGTGCACCAGGGCGTCTCTGAGATCCGACACCATCGACCGGTCGACCCCGGCGCTGGAGTTCTCGATGACCAGCTCGATCTTCTTGTGCTGGGCGTGGGCGAGGTCGCGGACCGCGCGGGGAAAGGCGTCGAACATGCTCGAGAGTGGCACCAGGCGCGCCTCGGCCACCTGATCGGCGAGCTGGGTCAGGTTGCCCTGCAAGGTGTTGATGCCGTCGGAGTGCCGCCGGACGAAGCGAAAGGCATCGTCGCGAATGAGGTGCAGCTCGGTCTCGAGCGAGGCCAGCCGATCGCGGATCGCTGTCGATTGGGCCCCCGCCTCGGCCACCTGGAGCAGCCCGTCGCCGAGGCGCGTGAAGCGTTCGAACAGCGCCTCCATGGTCTTGCCCTGGAGCCCGGCGCGGGCGCTCTCGACCAGGAGATCACCAGCCAGGACCCCCACCGAGTCGAGCGTCTCGAGCTTCACCCGCACGCTCCGGTCGCCCCCGTGTCGATCGCCCTCCATCGCCGCCCTCACCCGCGACTCCGACGAGGCCATGGCCGGGCCCGCGTCGGTCTTGGGAGGCTCGGGCTTGAGCGGAGGCACCGGAGCCCTCGCCACCGACGAGAGCCAGGTGGCCATGTGGGCCGAGGCGCCGGAGCCTTCTCGCGCGGTGTCCGGGGCCTCGAGGAGATCGGCGATGGCGTCACAGCCATGGAGCAGCGTGTCGACGGTGGTGCGGGCGTCGATCTTCCCGTCGCGCAGCGCCCGGAGCAGCTCCTCGCAGGCGTGGGTGAGCTGCCCGATGGCGCTGAGCCCCAAGAGGTGCGCCTCGCCCTTCATCGTGTGGAGATCGCGCCCCACCGCCTCGATGGCCGCGGGCCCATCGCCCTTCTCGAGCTCGAGGGCCTTGAGCTGGATCGCCTGGAGGCGGTCTTGCGTCACCTCGACGTACTTCGTCACCAGTGACTTCTTGAGGGCGTCGGTGCTCACCGTGGCTTTTTAGTCTGCCTTGAAGCGCTTGATGAGCTCGGAGAGCCGACTGGCCAACTGGGTCAGCTCGGCGGCGGCGGAGGTCGCTTGCTTTGAAGCCTGGGTCGTCTGGCGGGTGACGTCCTCGACCTCGGCCATGGAGGCCACCACCTGCTCGGTGGCGGTGCGCTGCTGCTGGGTCGCCAGATTGATGACCCGGGCCGCGTCGCTGGTCTCCTGCACCCCAGCGAGGATGCCTTCGACCGCGCTGGCCGCCACCGAGCCCAGCCGCTCACCGAGATCGGTCGCGGTGCGCGAGGCGTCGGCCGCGCTGGCCGCGGCGGCGGTGGCCTCGCGGATCTCGGCGATGAGGTTCTTGATCTCCTTGGTGGAGTCCAACACGTTCTCGGCCAGTCGGCGCATCTCGGCGGCGACGATGGAGAAGCCCTTGCCGGCCTCGCCGGCCCGCGAGCCCTCGAGGGCGGCGTTGAGCGCGAGGAGGTCGGAGCGATCGGCGATCTCGTCGATCACCTCGACCACGCTGCCGATGCGCTCCACCCGTCGGAGCAGCTTGGTGATGGACTCGGACACGGCCATGCCGTCAGCGCGAATCTGCTGCATCGCGTGAATGAGCTCGGCGATGGCGCCGCGCCCCGAGCGAGCCGAGTTGAGGGTCTCTTCGGCCACCCGGGCCACCGCGCCCGCGTTCTCGGCGATCTGCGCCGAGGC
>PMBV01000243.1 GCA_003153055.1 Myxococcales bacterium | reverse complement strand
CGCAGTGGACGCCGCTCGCGCCGAGGGCCCCGGCGTATCGACTCACCGAGATGGGCAGCAACCACCTGCGCGATCCGTTCATCTTGAGGAAGGAGGATGGGGCATTCGTGCTCCTCGCGAGCGACTGGACGCGCTCGTACACCAGCGGCGACTACTGGAGCAGCCCGAGCCCGAACATCGTGGTCGCCGATTCCGCGGATCTGATCACGTTCACCAACCCGCGGCTGTTGCAGGTCACGCCGATTCAGGCGCCCAACGGGGTCCCCATGCACGCCTGGGCGCCCGAGGCGTTCTTCGACGCCGATCTCGGGCACTACGCGATCATCTGGGCGGGCAATGACGCGAACGACGTCAGCCGGATCTACGTGAGCTACACGAGCGACTTCCAGACGCTGGTGAATCCGGACCCGGTCGTGTTCTTCGACCCTGGATACAGCGTCATCGACGCGACGCTCGCGCGTGACGACGCTCACAACTACCTGCTGTTCAAGGACGAGAGCGACAGCAACGGGGGCCCCAGTACGGGGAGCGGCAAGGACATTCAGATCGCGCGCTCGGCTTCGAGGGCGCTCACGCCCGGCACCTTCAACCGGTGGAGCCCCGAGTACGTCACCCGCGGAAGCGACCAGTCGACCCGCACTGGCGTGGAAGGCGCGTTCGTCATCAAGCCCACGCAGGTCACCACGTGGACCATGTGTGCCGATCTCTACACCCTCGGCGGCGGCAGCTTCGGGTGCTGGAGCACGACCGACCTGGGCGCCAAGCCAAGCTCCTGGACGCGCCTCTCGAGCAACGCGTTCAGCATGCCGCCGAACGCGCAGCACGCGAGCACGGTGCGGGTGACCCAGGNNGAGCTCGATGCGCTCGTCGCGCACTATGGAACGCTCGGCACCGTCAAGATCAAGTCGACCTCCGTCGATTCCGGCGGCAGGCCCCTCTACCTCGTGCATTCCTGGTTCCACGGCATCATCACCTATGACACGAACACGGCCAACGGCCAGCTCGCGACCGACTTCGGCTTCAGGATGTCGCCAAGCCTGGCGATTCCCAACGATCCCGACTTCGTGTCGTTCGCGGCCCCCGGCTTTCCGGGCTCCTGGCTGCGAGTCAACAGCGCGAACCCTACTGCGTGGGTGACCGGTGACGCGCTGACGAGATCGAATCAGTCCCAGTATCTGAGCCAGATCCCCGAAGACCAGAAGAACCACTTGCTCTGGCTCGACCCTCACGAGTCTTCGACGACGTACGCGATGGACGCGACGTTCAAGGTCGTGCCCGCGTTGAACCAAGACCCTTCCATGGTCTCTTTCATGTGGTGCGGCGAAAGCAAGAACGGGGCGTGCAGCGACATCGCCAATCCTCGCTATCTTTGTCACAGCTACTTGCAGGTCTTCGCGCTCCACCCCACGGCCCCGTGCGGAATTGATCCGAACGACCCCAAGTCGCTGTCGCAGGGTGACGTGAAGGACGCGATGTCGTTCACGCTCATCACTCAGAAGTAGTCGGCGCGCCCGCGCGTGCCAGGAGGCCTGGATGCGTATCCTCTTCTTCGCGAGCGCTGTCACGCTGTGCGCCGCCCAAGTCGCCGCCGCCGAAGTCCCAGGTGTCAACGAGCTGCAGAAGCAAGCACGCGCGAAGATGCGCAGCGTCGACTACGAGCTCGCCATCCCCTTGCTGGAGCGGGCGTTGACGGTTGCTTCGAACCGCTCTCAGGCGGCGGAGGTCCAGGCCGACCTCGGCATCTGCCACGCGAGCCTCGGGGACCCCGAACAGGCGCGCATCGCGTTCGAGGGCGCGCTCGGCGCGAACCCTCTGCTCGATCTCCCGGTTGGCACCTCTCCGAAGATCCGCCGACTCTTCGAGGGCGTTCGAGCTCAGGGGCCGAAGGCGACCGCCCTTGCGCCCATCCAAGCGCCCACCATCGTGGTCGCGCCCCCCGAGCCGGTCGGTTTGCGCGTCAAGCCGGTCGACTTCGTCCTGGGCGGCGCGGTGGTCGCGGGCCTCGCGGCGGGCATCGTGACCGGCCTGACCTCCTCCAATGCGGCCAACGAGCTGCAGAACGGCCTGCACGATCGCGCCATGGTCGACAGCCTGTCCAGCAGGCAGCGGATCTACGGCATCGCTTCAGTCTGCGCCTATGGGCTCGCCGGTGTCGCGGCGCTCAGCGAGCTGGTGGTGCTCCTCCTCCGGCACCCCGAGCCGGCGAACGCCGTGTCCGTGAGCGGCGCTGTCTTGTCTACAGGGGGCGCATCCGCCACGGTGCAGGTTCGTTTCTAGATGGGAAGAGCTCATGACGGATCGTGAAATTCGTGCAACCCCAATGGATGTGCGGCGATTTGGGAAGTATGAGGTGTTGGGGAAGATCGGCACCGGGGGGATGGCGGAGATCTACAAGTGCCGGCTGTCTGGGATCGGCGGGTTCGACAAGATCGTCGCTGTCAAGCGAATGCTGCCCGAGCTGTTCGAGGACAGAGAGCTTCTGCACATGTTCCTCGACGAGGCGCGCATCGCCGCCAAGCTCTCGCACCCCAACATCGTCCAGATCTACGAGATCGACCAGCTCGGCGCCGCGCCGTACATCGCGATGGAGTACGTGCGCGGCCCGACGCTCTCCAGGGTCATTCATGAGGCCTGGAGGCAGTCGAAGCCCTGCGCGCGAGTCGTCGCCAAGGTGTTGAGCGAGATCGCCGGCGCCCTGGCCTATGCCCACGCGGCGGTCGACGAGGGAGGCCAGCCGTTGAACATCGTGCACCGCGACGTGACGCCGCACAACATCGTCGTCTCAGCCGAGGGCGCGAAGCTGCTCGACTTCGGCGTGGCGAAGGCGTCGGGCCGTCTGTCCCGCACCGCCGGGGGCAACATCAGGGGCAAGTTCCGCTACATGGCTCCGGAGCAGCTGCAGGCCGAGAGGTCCAGCGTCGACGGCCGCGCTGACGTCTTCGCGGTGGGCGTCTGTCTCTACCTTGCCGCCACCGGCAGGCACGCCTACTCCGCGCACGACGAGA
The DNA here is from genome assembly GCA_003153055.1 of Myxococcales bacterium. Next base: position 8,911 of record PMBV01000243.1, on the reverse strand, counting down.
TCGCGGTGCTGAGGGCGGCGACCGTCGCCGCCTACCCTCGCCCCTCGGAGGTGAACCCCGACGTCGATCCGGAGCTCGAGAAGATCATCCTCTGGGCGATGAACCCCTCGCTCGATCAGCGGTGTCCCAACGCGACGGCACTTCAAGAGGCGCTCGACGCGTACGTGTCGCAGGGGCCCGAGCGAGTCACCAACCACCAGGTGGGCGAGTACCTGCGCCAGCTCCTCGGGGATCTCAGCAAGAGCGATCAGGTCGTCTGGAGCGGCTACAACGACGAGCCCATCAGCTCGAAGCGATTCTCGGCTCCGGCGGCTGATCAAGGGATCGTCGGGGACGCGGACGACGACCCCGTCGAGCTCGACCTCGAGGACCTCGTGAGCGCCCCTGAGCCGGCCTTGTCGAAGGAGAGCCAGCTTGGCCAGCCCAGCGCTGCCTCGACCCGAGAGCGCCCGCCAAGTCGAGGCCGCCCTGCGGATCCCGAACGGTCGAGCCACGGTGGTCTCTCGCGCCGACGCTTCGCGGTTGGTGCGGCCGCGGCGGTGTTGCTCCTCGGCGTGCTCGGGGCTGTCCAGTGGAGTCGCGCTTCCCGTTCGTCGGTTCGCGCCGCCGAGAGCGAGCTCACCCCAGCGGCCCCATCGCCGCCACCCGAGACGATCGACGAGAAGACAGGACCCGCAGCGCCCGTCGAGGTCACGAAGGCCGACGTTCCGCCCGAGGTCCCCACGGCCGAGAGCCGGGTTTCCGTGGTGACGGACATCCCCGCCCGGGTGCTCGTCGACGGTCGGTTCGAGGGCATGAGCCCCCTCCAGCTGACGCTGACGGCGGACACCCACACCGTCGAGGTCGCCGCGCGCGGCTTCCCCCCTCAGACGAAGGTGGTCGCGCTGGGCGCAAACATCGATGCGCAGCTCACGTTTCGTTTTGGCAATCGAGGAGCGATGGCCGCAGCGCCGCGGAAACCCGACGTGGCCCCCCGCGAAACGCAGCCGCAAACCGTCGAGACGCGTCCAGTCGAGGNNCCCCAAATCCGCCAACCCCGCCAAGTGAGCCCACGGGTGAGGGATGGCTCACCCTCCGAACCGAGCCGTGGTGCGACGTCTACCTCGGTGGGGAGCGCATCGGTACGAGTCCGCTCAACCGACTCGTCTTCCCTGCCGGGAAGTACTCGTTGAGGCTGGTGAACGAGTCCGCAAGGATCGAAAAGACGCTCGAGGTCGAGATCCAGCCAGGGCGCGAGTCCACGACACGGCTGATGCTCGAGCCCGAGTGACAGGCTCAACGCGGGTGCTCAGGTTCGCCGCCCTGTTCTTCCTCTTCTTCGGAGGAGGAGCACTCCCACGGCGAGCACCAGCGCGTCGATCGACAAGACGGTTCCCGCGCCTTGGCGCTGGCCCCCGCATCCACATGACCGATACCCGCAGATCTCTTTCGACGAGCCCAATGTCGCTCCCGACGCGGGAGTTGGGCCCGCGTTGCCCTCTCCACGCACGCAACCACCATCCGGCGAGGAGCTCACCGTGGCGGCCTCGAAGGCGTACGTCCCGCAAGAGGCCGACTCGCAGTGGTAGGGGTCCGCCAGGCCGTAGTGGTACGTGCCAGGGGGAACGCATTCGTCGACGTAGGACGGGGGCTGGCCTGCGTCCGTCGCTCCGCAGAAGTCGGCCAGCTTGACGACCTCGCCGGTGGACACATCTTGGCGGAGCAGTCCACCGGGATCCGGGCAGACTCGGCCCTGGAAGTTCCTCAGGGACACCCTGACGGTGCTGGCCTGCACGTCAATCGAGTAGTCCGTGGGAGCCGCGCAGTTGGCCCTGGCAGGGGAGACCCACAGCAGAACCGTACTCAGCAGCGCAATCCAAAGGCCCCCACTCGTCGTCGTCTTGGTCACCATCGAGATCCCCTCGATGAAGTGAATAGCAGATGGCGCGGCACACACAAACCACTGAGACCGCGACCGCCCGGCGACGCGCTTTCGACGGCCGAGCTTTCGTTCGCGACCGCTCGCCCGAGAGACCGGTCCGCCGGCGTCAGCTTCAGGCGACGCTCGCAGCATGGCACCACGCGCGAAGCTTCGAGGGTGGCACAGCGGTCTGTTGCTTCTGGGGTTGGGGCCGGTCTGGCTCTTGTCTCTCCACCTCGTCTTCAAGCCAGATCGCACCGCGCTGGTCGAGGGCCTCTTGACGCGTCTCGTGTCGTACTGGACGGCGCCCGGAGCGGAGCAGGCGCAGCTCCGGCGTGTCAACCCGGAGTGGGACCTGATGAGCCGCACGTTCTCGGTGCTGTCCTTCACCAATCTCGCGCTCGCTCGACCGCTCCGCCGCGCCGAATTGCTCGGGGTGACCGACGCCCTTCTCGAGGACACGCTTCGTCTCGAGGCTGAGCGCGCCGACGCATTCGTCTTGCCCTACTTCCACGCCGCGCCGTTCCGCGACCCTCAGGCGAAGAGCCTCTTCGTCGACGGTGAGCTGGCCCTGATGCTCGCGGCCCGCCAGACGGTCGCCCGCGAGCCCAAGTGGGACGAGCCCCTCCGGGAACGTGTCGATCGCATCGCGGATCAGCTCGAGCGGGGTCCCGTCGCCTCGGGAGAGAGCTACCCCGACGAGGGGTGGACCTTCTGCAACACCATCGCGCTCGCCGCGCTCACGCTCTCCGATCGCCTCGACGGGCGCGATCACTCCGCCCTCCGCCGCCGGTGGGTGGCGGTCGCTCAGGACCGGCTCGTGGAGCCGAAGACCGGGCTCTTCGTGTCGAGCTTCACCTGGAGCGGGCGGCCCCTCGACGGCCCGGAAGGCTCCTCGCTGTGGCTGTCGTTGCACATGCTCGAGCTCGTCGAACCCGAGCTCGCTCGAGCCCAGTACCAGCGGGCCCGAGAGGCGCTCGGCCACGCCGCGCTGGGCTTTGCGTGGGCTGGCGAGTGGCCCTCAGCGACGACCGGCGGTGAAGACGTGGACTCAGGGCCGACGATCCCGCTGGTCGGCGCGAACGCCGGGTCGAGCGGGCTCGCCGTGCTCGGCGCGGCCGCATTCCACGACGACGACTTCCTCGACGCGCTGCTCACGAGCCTGGCGTTCGCCGGCTTTCCTCGGCGCGAGGGTGAGGCCTTGCGCTTCTCGGCGGGGAACGTGCTCGGTGACGCCGTCATCTTCTACGCACTCGTGCAAGGGCCGCTCTGGGCGAAAGCTCACCAGCCGCCTGGGGCCACGGAGGCGCGGCGGTGATCCGCCTCGCGCTGGCGATGGTCGGGCTCACCCTCGTGCTGCGTCTGGCCGGCGGGCCCGACGCCGTCTCGGTGCTGTCCGGCACCGTCCTGGGGAACGCGTGGCAGCTGCTCCTCGGAGTGGCCTACGCGCTCAGCCACTTCGCCGCCGTCGTCCTGGCACCGGTCCTCATGGGCGTGGGGTTGGTAGCATGGGCCTTTGACCGCGGGCGGCTCAGAACGACCCCATGATCCCGATGGTTCCTCCATGGGCGCCCAGGCTGGCGACCGGTGTCACGCGCGGGTGGGTGCTGCTGGCGCTGGAGGAGGTCTCGTAGCCCAGCACCGACCCCCCGAGGGGGAGGGCGAAGAGCAGGGGGATCGCCTCCGGCCCGCCGAGCAGCGCCGTGGCGGCCCCTACGACGAGCCCGGCCAGATCGCCCAGCACCGTCGCCCACCACGCGCCGTCGCCATCGAAGAGCCAGCCGGCGAAGATCACCCCCACCGGAGCTCCGAGCGCGAAGCCGAGCGCGGCTCCCGTCCACACGTTTCCCACCGGCTGCACGGCCTCGTTGCGGATGGCTGCCGCGCCGATGAGGCCGCCGCCGAAGGCGGTGAGGGCTCCGGCGCCACCGCCGATGAGGAGCGCCATCCCCACCCGCACGAGCCTTCCTGGCTCCTCGGGAGGGGGCAGCGGGTTGGCGACTTCGGGAGGTGGCGGGGGAGCTTCCAGAGGTGGCGCGGGAACCAGCGAGGGGCTGGGCTCTGGACCCGTCGGCGCGACCTCTTGTCCGAGGGCCCCTCGAGCCACAATCGCGACGACGAGCGCCCACCTCGCCTTCGAGCGCTTCGCGCCAGGTTCACACTTCTTCATCCCGCTCCTCCCTGGCCCTTCACAATGGCTCCCTACTGTCCTCTCACGCAAGGGCGACGGACGCCCGGGCGACTTGGGGCCATCGTGGCCCCAGACGCATGGAGGAGACACATATGTTCGGCTTCGTCATCGGAACACTGAGCCTCATCGGGCTCATCAAGGTGTGGAAGGGCGGCTTCTACGGTGGCCACGGCCGGGGCTTTGGCAGCCCCCGCCGATGGATGACCCGGCGCCTCTTCGAGTACCTCGACACCACGCCAGGGCAAGAGAAGGTGATCGAGGAGCTCGTCGAGGAGGCCGAGAAGAAGGCCTGGGCCGCGCGCGATCAGCTGCACCTCGGTCGCTCGGCCTTTGCCCGGGCGGTGCGGGGCGAGCACTTCGACGGTGCCGCGGTGGGTGAGTCCTTCGACACCCAACAGGCCACCTTCGAGGAGCTGAAGAAGACCCTGCGGGAAGGCCTGGCGAAGGTGCACGAGGCGTTGAACCCCGAGCAGCGCAAGCGCCTCGCCGAGCTCATCGAGCACGGCCCTCGCGCCATGCACGGTGGGCACGCTGGGCACGGCTGTGGCCACGGGCGCTGTGGGCACGGCGGACACGGCCGGTGGCACGGCGGCCCCGCAGTGAGTCTGTGAGCTGAGGATCGAACACCCTTTGACGTGAGGAGTACTGAACATGCGACGACGGATCTTGATGTTGCTGTTGGGAATGGGAGTCTTCTTCGGGTACGGCGGTGCCATCGCCAGCGCGAGCTGGCACGCTCACCACCATGAATGCGGGGCCTCGTATGGGCACCGCTGGGGTCAGCCCCGGTTCGAGCCCGCCGAGGTGGCGCCCGCGCCGGCCCAGCCTCAGACGGTCGTGGTGCAACCAGCGGCGGCGCCCCCCGCGGCGGCTCCCCAGGTCTTCATCATCATGCCGGGGGCGACGAGCCCGCAGGTCGTGACCGCGCCGGCGGCCGCCCCTGCCACGCGCTAGAGACTTGACGCCAGGGCGGCGGCCGACGTTGGCTCGCCGCCCTGTGGGCGACTCGTGGAAGGGCTCGATTCTGGCGTAGTCTCGAAGGAAACCACATGGCCTCCCGCGTGCTTCTCATCGACGACGACACTCGACTCCCCGAGCTGCTCGGCTCGTACCTCGAGCAGAACGGCGTCATCCTCGCCCACGCCGCCGACGGGCCACGGGGTCTGGCGATGCTGGACCAAGGCGCGTGGGACGCGCTGTTGCTCGACGTGATGATGCCGGGCATGGATGGCCTCGAGGTGCTCAAGCGGGTGCGGGCGAAGGGCAGTGTGCCGGTCATCATGTTGACCGCCCGCGGTGACGAGACCGATCGCGTGGTGGGCCTCGAGCTCGGTGCCGACGACTACGTGGCCAAGCCCTTCAGCCCGCGGGAGCTGCTCGCGCGGCTCAGGGCGGTGCTGCGGCGCTCGAGGCCCGAGGTGATGAGCGAGGAGCTGAGGGTCAACGACATCGTCGTCGACGTTCCTGCCCGACTCGTCACCAGGCTCGGCGAGCCGGTGGAGCTCACCGGCATCGAGTTCGACATCCTGGTGGCGCTCATGCGCCGGGCCGGTCGGGTCGTTCCGCGAGACGCGCTGCTGTCCGAGGCGGGTCGGAGCGACGTGGTGGTGGGTGAGCGCACCGTCGACGTGCACATCAGCCACTTGAGACAGAAGCTCGCCGACGATCCCCCGCAGCTCATCAAGACAGTCCGTGGCGTGGGCTACGTGCTAACCAGGGATTGAACGTGCACGGCGGCCACCACTTTCACCATCGAGGTCCTCCCTGGCATCGACCGATGGGGCCCATGGGCCACTTCGTGCGCTCTCGGCTCAAGCGGCGCATCTTCGCCTGGTTCTCGGGCGGGCTCGTGATGACCGGCGCCCTGGTGGCTACGGTGATGGTGCTCGTCGGGCGAGTGCACGAGCCTCACTTTCACTTCTACGAGAACGTCCAGACCTGGGTCGGCCGCCAGTTCGCCCGCGACTGGGACGATCCGTCGGCCCGCGAGCGCTTCGCTCGTCAGACGGCCAGGGACGTGGACGGGAGCATCGAGCTGTTCGATCAGCGCGGGAGCTCGCTCGTGCGCGTCGGAGAGACGTGCCGTCGCGCCGCCTTCGAGTTCCCGGTGATGCGCGACGGCCTCCAGCTGGGGTCCGGCCGGGTCTGCGTCGCCCACGGCTCGGGGCCCGTCTGGAGCTGGTGGCTCGTCGCGACGCTGGGCGTCTTCATGATCTGGGCCGCGTCGGGGAGAGTCGCCAGTCGGCTCGCGCGGCCCCTCGACGAGCTCACCGACGTGGTGACGAAGATCGGCGCTGGCGACCTCAAGGCGCGGGCCGAGCTCTCCTGCCGGCAGCCTGACGAGATCGGCGTCGTGGCCGTCGCGGTGAACGAGATGGCCGCCCGCATCGAGAAGCAGATGGCCGATCAGCGCGAGCTCCTCGCGACGGTGTCGCACGAGATGCGCACCCCACTGGCGCGGCTGCGGATCATCTCGGAGATCGCCAAGGAGACTGGAGCGTCGAAGAAGACGTTCGACGATCTCGACCGCGAGGTGATGGAGATGGACGCGCTGGTGGGACAGCTGCTCGCCAGCAGCCGCGTCGAGTTCGGCCAGGTGTCGCCGCGGCCCCTGTCCTTGCGCGACCTGTGCACCGAGGCGGTGGAACGAGCGGGGCTGTTGCCCGAGGTGCTCCGGATCAACGGCGCCTCTGATCGGCTGGAGGCCGACCCCACGTTGCTCCATCGTGCCCTGGCCAACCTCTTCGACAACGCGAAGAAGCACGCCGGAGGGGTCGAGGCCCTCGAGGTGACCCGAGACCAAGCGACGGTGCGCTTCGAGGTGCTCGACCGCGGGCCGGGCATCGCGGGCGACGCCGACTCGCTGTTTCACAAGTTCATCAAAGGCAAGAACGGCTCGGACACCGGGCTGGGCCTGGGGCTGGCGCTGGTCAAACGCATCAGTGAGGCCCACCGCGGGTCGGTGATCGCCAGGAACCGGGAGGGTGGCGGCGCGGTGTTTGGCTTCGAGATCGCCGCGGGCGAGGCGTAGCCTTCAGCTCAGCACGACGCGCGGGCGGGCTGCTTCTTGAGGCCGCTGGCTTCGGCCTCGTCGCTCTCGACGCCCAGCGCCATCTCCAAGAGGTCGATGAGGGCGGCCTTCGAGTCGGCGTCGTCGGGGGCGAGGACCGTCACCTCGAGGGGGAGCCGATCTTCCGGAGGCACGGGTTCGGGGTCGAGGACCTGTCCATCGGGGCCGAGCTCTTCGACGAGCAGATCCCCATCTCGATGAATCGTGTAGCGGCGGTGCATGCCCAAACCTAACCGTGCGGACGCGCAGGGCGCTACACCTACCTGGGAGCCTACGGGTCGAAGCGGTACCCCAGGCCGCGCACGGTCTTGAAGTGTCGCGGCTCGTCGGGGTCTGGCTCGAACTTGGCGCGGAGCTGGCTCACGAAGTTGTCGACCGTTCGGGCGGTGCCCTCGTAGCCGAAGCCCCACGCTCCGGAGAGCAGCTCGTCGCGGCTGAAGGTGCGGCCGGGGTGGGTGACGAAGTGGGCGAGCAGCTTGAACTCCTGGGCGGTTAGCTCGACCGGCGCGCCGCTCCGCCTCACCGTCTTCGAGCGGAGATCCACCGCGGTGTCGGCGAAGCGCATCGGCTCTTCCTCCCGGTAGCGGCGGCGGAGCACCGCGCGGATACGGGCGAGCAGCTCCTGGAGCCCGAAGGGCTTCACCACGTAGTCGTCGGCGCCGAGGTTCAAGCCCATGATCTTGTCCGGCTCGAGGCTCTTGGCCGACAACATCACCACCGGGGTCGCGCTGCCCCGGCTGCGCAGCTCTTCCAGCACCTCGAAGCCGTTCATCACGGGCATCATGACGTCGAGGACGATGAGGTCGGGCTCCTCGTCGAGCGCCTTCTGGAGCGCGGCGCGCCCGTCCTGGGCCTGGAGGACCTCGAAGCCTTCGTAGCGGAGGCTCATCGAGAGGCCGGTGAGGATCGACAGGTCGTCCTCGACGAGGAGGATGGTGGGCTTCTCGGTGCTCATGGCTGGGGCGCGGGCAAGTGGATCCGGAACGTACTGCCACGCCCGATGGCGCTGTCCACAGAGATCCGCCCTCCGTGGGCGTGAACGATGCGCTGGGCGATGGAGAGACCCAGGCCCGAGCCCTCGGTCCTGCGGGTCAACAGGTTGTCCACCCGGTAGAAGCGCTCGAAGACTCGCTTGAGCTCGCGCCGGGGAATGCCCACGCCGTTGTCCTCGACCTCGAAGACCACGTCGGCGTCGTCCTTCACCGCGCGCAGCACGATGTGCTTCGTCTCGCCAGTGTACTTGAAGGCGTTCTGCAAGAGGTTGAGCAGGGCGCCCGAGAAGGCGTCGACGTCGACCCGCACCGGCGGGAGCCCCGGGGCCACCTGGACGTCGAACTGCATGGCGGCGCCCCACCGGAGCGTCTTGAACGAGGCCACGGCCGCCTCGACGATCTGGGCCACGGGGACAGGCTCGAGGTGGTACTGCTTGCGCCCGCCCTCGATGCGCGCCCAGTCCAGCACCGACTCGATCATCCCCGACAGGCGCGTCGTCTCCCGCGACAAGAGGTCGAGCACCGTTTGCATTTCCTTGGGATCCACGACGCGGCCCGTCGCCAGCATCTCGATGAACATGCGAATNNAGCGAGACGAAGTCGGTCTTGAGCCGGGAGACGCGTGCCTCACGGTACAAGGTGCGGCCGGTGTAGATGACGCCCAGGGCCAAGGCCACGTAGAAGACGCCCAACAGGACCCCGTAGAGGATCCGGTTGCGCGTCGAGGCCTGGGCCACCGGGTCTTCGCCCAGGGCGTG
>PMBV01000348.1 GCA_003153055.1 Myxococcales bacterium | reverse complement strand
CAACGTCCCCGCTCCCGAGGTAGAACGAACGCACTCGACCCCGACCCCGTCCGTTGAACTTCCGAACCCACGCCCTCCCTCAGCCCTCGCCGTCAGATATCTCCCCAGGCGGGTCTGGCTGAACTCCGAGGCGGAGCACGAGCGCAACCAGCTCGGCCTGTCGGTGCGTATCCGTCTTCTGCATCGACCGCTTGGCGTGAGTGCGAACCGTCTCGGCTCCGACGCCGAGCTCCTTCGCGATGTCGTTGAGCGAGCGCCCCGCCACCAGCCGCCGCACAACTCGGCCCTCGGCGCGGGTGAGGCCGAAGTGCTTTTCGAGGTGAGCGAGGGTGGGAACTCCCACTCGGTGGTGAACGCCATCGCGGGTGAGCTCGGCCACCGTGGCGGCGAGCTGGGCGTCGCTCACCCGCACGTGGAGGGTCTTGCCCCGTGGCAGTGACAGCACATAGCGGGCCGCGTGGGAATGGAGCGAACGCACCTCGACCCGGGTGTCCTCGAGGTTCAGCAGCCGAGGCGTGGCGGCCAGGAACTCGGCCAGCGCCTCCAGCAACAGGGAGCTGCATCGCAGCCCCTTCTTCACCTCGAGCGAAATGTTCACCGTCAAGCCCGCCTCCTCGGAGCGCAGCACCCACACCGGGCTGCGCGCCGCCACCTCGAGGAGGACCCAGTAGAAGGTCTTGGGAGCCAAGAGCAGCGCGCCCAGTTGGCGCAGCTTCGGCAGCGCCGTCGCGGCGTCGCGGGCCACCCGGTTGAGCTCGGCCTGACCGTAGGAGCGCCCGAAGCCCTCCACCACCCGGCCCAGATCCTCCCAGGGAACTCGAGCCCAGGGCACGACCAACTCCCGGGCGTCGATGCTCAACTCGTCCAAAAAAGGGGCCGCGTCGTAGCCGCATCGCTCGATGGACTGCAACACCGTGCGAACCGCCTCCGCGGGGATCGAATCACCATTTTCTCCGAAGCCGACTCCTTTCACCGCCCTCCACCCTTTCAACGCTCGAAGTGCCCAGCTCCATGAACCGCCGCCAGAAGCTCCGCCTCGGTCCAAGGCTTTCCAATCACCGCGCAGGGCCGAACCAACCCCCACTCGGCCTCCGACACATCATCCATCAACGCAGACACCAGCCCCCTCGACGCCTCTGGGACTCGCTTCTTGACCTCACAGAGAAACGCCGTGCCACGCATCTGGGGCATGTGGAGATCCGACAAGACGACCTGAGGCGCCGCGGCCTCAAGACGCTCGAGGGCGGCCTTCGGGCTCGAATGAGACTCCACAACACAGCCAAGCTGGCGAAGGGCACGGGCCAACGCACTGGCGACCAGCGGCTCGTCATCCACGATGAGGACTCGTGCGCCCAACTCATTGACCCTGTATGAAAGAAGCCAGCCCTGCGAGTCACCCGTTTGGGGGCGAGTCATCACCCCCGCTCGAAGGGTCGGGTATGACTCGAGATTCAGACCCACCTCGGCAGCCGCTCCTTGACCGCCGGTTGCCAAGCGTCAACCGCCTTCTCAAGTCTTGAGAGTGCCGGTGGGGTTGGGACCGCCTCGTTCGTACGAAACGCGTACATGGAGCCGGCCGTCGAGTGGCAGCACGTCGAGGTGGAGGTTCACCGAGCCGTCGCGGTTCACCTCGGCCCAGCCGGCTCGTACCCAGAAGCTACCGCCCCGCCCTGGCCGAATCGAGAAGACCGCCAATACCTTGCCTGGTTCCAGCACGCCACCCTCCTTGGTTCTCGCCCGCCTGAGAGACATAGCGCGCGGGGCTGACACTCCAGCACCCTGGAGGGTGGAGGAGGTCGGGGCTACGGTGAGGGCATGGCCCGCGAGCGACTCGCCATTCTCTCCCGCAAGAAGTCGCTCTACTCGACGGCGCGGCTGGTGGAGGCGGCCAAGGCGGCCGAGGTGCACCCCATCGTCTTGGATACCCTGCGGTGCACGATGGTCGTGGCGACCAACGCCTCGAAGCTCTTTTACCGCGGGGCTGACGTGCTGAACCTCACCGCGGCCATTCCTCGCATCGGGGCGAGCATCACCGGCTACGGCGTGCTGGTGGTGAACCACCTCGAGACGATGGGCGTGCCAGTTCTGAATTCGGGGCGGGGCATCACGCGCAGTCGGGACAAGCTTCGAGGGCTCCAGCTGTTGGCGCAGGCCGGCATCGACGTGCCGCGCACGGTGATGGCCACCCAGGGCGCGCCGGTGGGGCACCTGGCCGAGCAGGTCGGCGGGCTCCCCTGCATCATCAAGCTCCTCCGGGGTACCCAGGGCGTGGGAGTGATGATCGCCAACACCCTTGACGAGGCCGAGACCATTCTCAAGACGTTCTGGGGCCTGGGCCACGACGTCTGTCTCCAGGAGTTCGTCAAGGAGTCCAAGGGCCGCGATGTCCGCGCTCTGGTGGTGGGCGACGAGGTCGTGGGCGCCATGCGGCGAAAGGCCAAGCGCGGAGAGTTTCGGTCGAACCTCCATCGCGGTGGCCACGGCAAGCCGGTACGGCTGGACAAAGCCTACGAGGAGACCGCCGTGCGGGCCGCCAAGTACATCGGCCTGGAGATCTGCGGCGTCGACATGCTCGAGGGGGCCGATGGGCCCAAGGTGATGGAGCTCAACTCCAGCCCTGGCTTCGAGGGTCTGGAGCAGGCCACCGGGAAGGACATCGCCGGCGCCATGGTTCGGCACGCCCTCTGGCTTGCGCGCGGCGAGGCCGAGTGAGGGCCCTCAGGTGGACGTCGGGTAGAGCGGCTTGAGCTCGGTGCCCACGCGGAAGTCGTCGGTGCTCTGGTAGCGGCCGGCGAGGTCGAGCTCGAGGTAGGTCTTGTGCGCGTCGAGCAGGCCGAAGCTGGTCGACAGGCAGAGCTGGCGCGGCCCGTCTTTGGCCCAGCCCTCCCGCACGATGTCGTGGCCGAAGACGGCCACCTCGGCGCCCAGGGCTCTGACGAAGCGCTCGGCCTCGGCGTCGGTGGCCATGCGGCTCCACAGCAGGGGGCCCATCACCGGCACATCGAGGAAGTCGACGAATGAGAGCTCGCGGTAGCCCTCGATGGCGAGCTGCTCGAGGTCCTCCGGGCCGGAGAGGTCGGCCGACGGCGCGGCGTGGAGCAGCACGACTCCACACGGGGCCACGGCCACCAGGGGAAACGCTCGCAGCGTCTCCTTGAGGCGCGCCACCTGGGCAGCGTCGAGGGTCGCCTCGAGGGCGGCGGCTTCGTCCTCGTGGAACTTGGCCGTCACCGGGCCCCCCACATGGGCATGGTCGTGGTTGCCCATGAGGCAGTGCACGCAGCCGGGGTGCTCGGCCTCGAGCTCGAGAAAGGCCTCGACGAGGGCGAAGGACTCATCGCGGTAGGGCGTGCCGAGCGCCGCTGGCCAGTCGCTGAGCGTGGCCTCGTCGGGGCCGTGCACGAGATCTCCGGTGATGACCAGGACCGTGCCGGCGGGCGCGGCGCGGAAGTGGCGCTCGAGGGCCCTGAAGTCACCCAGGTTGCCTTGGAGATCCGTGCTGACGAGGAGCCGCCCCCGCGCCGGCAGCCGCAGCACCCGCGAGCTCATGAATCCCTGGGGAGGGCGCGCAACACCGCGCGGCCGTCCTTGATGACGACTTTGAACTCGACGCTCTTGGCCTGGTGCTGCTTCATCAGCTCGGGCACCTGCTTGCGGAGCGTCGAGGCCACCGAGTCGAGGGTGAGGCCCTTGGTGTCTTCTCCGCAGCGGCGCTTGGCCATGACGTAGGCGTCGTAGATGGCCTTGATTTTCTGGTCCGTCAGGCCGCTCGCGACCGGCGCCGCGAAAGGGGGTGTCACCACCGGGCGCACCGGCGGGGAAGGAGCGAGGGCCACCGGTCGCACCGAGGGCGGAGTGAGCACCGGCATCACCGGCACCGTCGGCTTGGCCGGAGGCACCGACGGAGGTGGCGGGGGCACCATGGCGCTGGGCCCGGTGCCGTTCGCGGGGCGGGGGGTACTGGTGGCGGCGGCGATGGCCGAGTCGAGGTCGTCGTCGAGATCCGAGAGGTCGAGCTCCTCGGGGGTCTCGGCAGGCTTCTTCTGCTTGCCGAGCTCGCGTTCCTTCTGGTGTCGTTTGGCGCGGCTCAGATCGCGGCGGTAGGTGCCGGCTTCGATCTCCTTCAGCGAGCGATCCCACAATCGCTCGAAGGTCGTGAGCCGGGCCGAGACGGTCTGAATGCGGAACTTCACCGCCGTCTGGCGCACGAAGAGCCCCTTGAGCTCTTGCATTCTCCGCTTCAGGGCGTCGTGGCGGGCGTTGGGGGGGTGACGCTCGACCCCGAGAAAGTACTGCTCGTACGCCGCGCGGAGCTCGGCCAGCTCCGCCTCGATGGCGGCGCAGGCTTCGAGGGCGTCCTCGGCGTCGCCGGATGTCTTCCTATCGGCAGGTTGATCAAGCCGGCCAGGCACGCGAGCAGTGTACCTGACCTGCCTGGGCGAGTCCCCAAGATGCGCCGGTGGTGCCGACTGTCCGACGCGTTGTCGGTGGCCTGCCTGATCGGCGCCACCCTCGCTCCCCGTGGCCCGTTACAGTCGGTGCCTCCATGAACGAGCCGAGCGAGTTGACCCCGGACCGAGTGAGCCCGCTCAAGATTCCCCTGTTGCTCTTCTTTCGCGGCGTGGCCTTCCTGGCGGTGATGGTGGGGGTGACGTTGAGCCTCCACTGGTACATCGGGCTGCGCCTGTTCGATGACGCGGGGCTCCAGCGGCCATGGAGCACCATCGGTTGGGTCTGGCTGTTCGCGATGTACGGGTCGATCTTCGTCGGGTTCATCGGGGGCCGGCTGTTTCCTCGCCGGCTCGCGCGGCTCTCCCAGTGGGTGGGTTTCGTGTGGATGGGGGCCTTCGGTCTGTTGGTGGCTGGATTCGCTCTCTCGGACCTGGCCCTGGCGTTGGCTTCCCTGGTGACGCCGACCGCGGGCTGGCGGGGCGCTCGGGAGGCCATCGTGCTGAGCGTGGTGGGGCCCGCGCTGGTGTGGGGCTTCATCGTGGCCCGCGCGCCCCGGCTCAAGCAGGTGAGCATCTCCATCGCTGGGCTCCACCCGGACCTCGACGGCTTTCGACTGGTGCAGCTCAGCGACGTGCACCTGGGAGAGACGCTCGATCGCCGCTTCGCCCGACGGCTGGTGAAGCAGGTCAACGCGCTGGACGCCGACGCGGTCGTCATCACGGGCGACCTCGTCGATGGCTCCGTGGCACGGCTCAAGGACGAGGTGCTCCCGATGGGCGAGCTCCAAAGCCGTCACGGCACCTTCTTCGTCACCGGCAACCACGAGTACTACTCGGGCGCGTCGAGCTGGATGGCGGAGTGCGCTCGATTGGGGATGACGGTGCTCCACAACACCCACCGCGTGTTGATGCGAGGCGAGGGGCAACTGGTGCTGGCCGGGGTGCCCGACGTCGAGGGCGCTCGCTTCGCCGAGTCTCACCGCCCAGACGTGACGGCGGCGTTCTCAGGGGCACCTCCCGGAGCTCCGCGAGTGCTCCTCTCGCACCAGCCGCGCTTCGCCAAGGCCGCGGCTTCGGCGAACGTGGCGTTGATGCTCAGCGGCCACACCCATGGAGGCCAGATGTTTCCCTTCATGGCCTTCGTTCGGCTCCAGCAACCCGTGGTGGGAGGGCTCCATGAAATCGCCGGAGTCCTCACCTACACCAGCGTGGGTACGGGCTACTGGGGCCCGCCGTTTCGAGTGGGGACTTGGGGCGAGGTGACCCTGGTGACGCTCCGCGCTCAGCCGACGCGGGCCTGAGGAGTCTCCACCTGGCGCTCGAGGTACGCCAAGAACGCCCGCTTGCTCAACAGCTCCTCCGAGATTCCCGACACGTGGCGCGCCCGCACGCTGATGATGCGCTCCAGGGCTTCCGTCTCATCTCGCAGCAGCGCGGCACAGGCGTCGCGGTTCTGACTGGCGAAGGCGTCGCTCGCGGTGGCCACCAGCCAGGCCCAGTCGAGGAACGATTCGCGCTCCCCCTCGGCAAAGCCGCCAGCGCCCAGGAGCTGGGAGAGTTGGGATTCCACTTCCGTTTTGGAGAGGTAACGAAACCCTTCCATGTGGTCGACGCTCCTTGCTCCCTCGCCATTGCAAACTCGGATCCGCGCCAAGCACGCGGACTGAGTTCGTCGAGGCGGGTCAGGCCGACGTCATCGAGTCCGAGCTGACGACGGCTGCCGCTCAGCTATTGGGCTTGGTCGTTGGCTGCCCTGCTTGCCTCCAGCCGAAGATGCCCGCGGGCAGGACTGCCACGTTGGTGTAGCCGTGCTCCAGGGCTCTCACCGCGGCCGTGTAGGAGGCGGTGCATTTCTCATTGGCGCAATAAAAAACAAGGCGAGCCTCCTTGTCCTTCGGGAGCTCGGCCACCGCGTACTGGGTCGACGAGGTGAGGAGCACGGCCCCGGGGATGACGCCTTGGCTCGTTCGGGTGGCCTCTCCGTTGGCGTCGACCGGAGTCGCTTGTTTTTGCTTGGTCCACAGGGCTACTTCGGCCACCGTGGCCTTGCGCGGCTCGAACGACGCCTGATGCTCCATGCCGTCGCACGCCAGGGCTGCCCCCGGCAACACCAGCGCTGCCACTGCCATCGATTGCAGAATGTGCCTCATGGGAACTCCTCGTTTGGGTTGACCAGCAACAAGTCGCTAGGAGGTTATGCGCACCTCGAGGGTGGGCCGCAAGGGCCTCCTGGTCCTTGAGTCCTGACCAGGCGCTGTCACAGGGACTTAGAAGCGGTCCTCCGCGCTCGCTTCGAGCGACGAGATGGGCGGGTTGATCTGCACCTGCAGCGACGAGGGCTGCGCCGGCACGATGAGGGTGAACCGCGAGCCATGGCCTATCTCGCTGGCCACCCGCACCACGCCGCCGTGGCCCTCGACGAAGCTCTTCACGATGGCCAGGCCCAGGCCCGCGCCGCCGTACTCCCGCGTGGAGGACGAGTCGACCTGGTAGAAGCTGTTGAAGATCTTGTCGAATTGATCAGCGGCGATGCCCACGCCGGAGTCTTCCACGATGATTCGAAAGCCCTCGACGTTGAGATCCGCCTGGTGGGCGACGTCGGTCACCAGCACCGACACCCGGCCGCCCTTGGGCGTGAACTTCACCGCGTTGGCCAAGAGATTCACGACCACCTGGCGGAGTCTGTCTCGGTCTCCGGTCACCCGACCCATCTTCGTCGGCAGCTTGGCATCGAGCATGACGCCCTTCTTCTGGGCCTGAGGCTTGAGGCTCGAGACCGACGAGGTGACCAGTTCGAGCACGTCCATCGGCTCGAAATTGAGCCGCACCTTGCCGGCTTCAATCTGCGAGATGTCGAGGATGCTGCTGATCAGCTTGAGGAGCGTCTCGCCCTTTTCCATGATGGTGCGGACGTAGTCGACCTGCTCCTCGTTCAAGGCGCCCGCGAGGCCCTCGGCCAGCATCTCCGAGTACCCGATGATGCTGGTCAGCGGGGTGCGGAGCTCGTGGCTGACGGTGGCGAGGAAGGCGCTCTTGAGGCGGTCGAGCTCCTTGAGGTGCGTGTTGGCCTCTTCCAGGCTCCTGTTGCGCTCCTCGAGCTCCTTGTTCTGATCCAGCGTCGCTTCGATGTGGAGCTGGGTGGTGAGGAACATCTTCTGCCCGGCGAACAGCATCGTCTGGAGCAGTTGGCCGAAGTGGACCATCACCCTCGCGATGGTGGCCTCGGGCGCCCGGCGCACCTTGTCGACCAGCTGGTGGGCGTTGGTGGCGTTGAGGGCCTCGGAGATCTCGGCCAGCGAGCGGGGCGGGAACTCGGTCAGGTCCTCGGGCATGAAGGGGCCGAACACCACGCGGCCGAGCACGTCGCCCTCCCAGGAGATGGGCTCGATGAGGTAGCGCAACCCGGTGAAGCAGGGCACGGTGACCATGCCCTTGGCGTGGAACTCCGGCTCCAGTACCGGCAGCCGCGCTCCGTGCGAGACGGCGACGGGGCCGTCTTTGACCCGACCCACCGTGGCGGTGCAGCGCCGCCGGCCCTCGGGGAAACTGAACACGTAGCCGCAGAAGTCGCCGTTGTTGATTTTGATGTCGGCCAGCTTCCCGCCCTTGTCGTCGAACACCTTGATACCCACCCGGTACAGCTCCACGAAGCCCTTCACCACCTCGGTGAACGACTCGCTGTCGAGCATCTCGGCCAGGGACACCCGGCGTTGAAGCACCGACTCTCCCTGCCTCATCGGCGCTCCGTCTTCTTGGGTGGGAACAAGGCCTCGAGCTCCGTGCCGCTGGTATCGATGTTGGCGAACACCTGGGACAAGAACTCCCGCTCCGTCAGCCCGATGTTCTTCGACAACCCCGCGCGGGCGTCGATGGCCCGGAAGGCAGACTGCAGGACGGCGTACAGGGTCTCAAGAACACCTACACCCCTGATGGCGATGGCCCCCACCACCGGCTCCTTTCCCTTCTTCCGCGTCTCTTCCATCTCCGCGTCGGTCTTGGCGTCGGGCAAGTCTCGCTTGTTGTACTGGATGACCACGGGAACTTGGGCGGGGTCCAGCCCGTTTTCCCTCATGTTCTCCATCAAGTTCTTCCAGTAGTCGTTGTTGTCGCGCGCAGCACCTCGACGACTATCGGCGATGAAGGCGACCCCGTCAGCGCCCTGGAGCACGATTCGGCGGGTGGCGTTGTGAATCACCTGACCCGGAACGGTGAACAGCTTCACCTTCACCTTGAAGCCATTGGCGGTGCTGAAGAAAACCGGGAGCAAGTCGAAGAACAGCGTACGGTCATCATGGGTCTCGACTGTCAAGAGCCGGCCCCGCACCTCGGCCTGGGTCCGCTGGTGCACCATCTGCAAATTCGTCGTCTTGCCCGAGAGGCCGGGTCCGTAATAGACGATCTTGACCGTCAGCTCCCGCTGGGCGTGGTTCAGTTGCACAGCTCTCATTGTGCGGCGAAATGAGGGGAACCACCATATCCGCGAGAGTGCACGTGACACCTATGTGCGGAAATGACACACGATCCGCACTGAAATTCCGGGCGGTACCAACCGTTGAGGTTGGTGGTTAAGATCAAGGCAAGCCGAGAGATTCCGGGCCACGCTTCGAAAGGGACGACGAATGACCAACAAACAGGTGGACCTCACGCCGCTCCCTTCGCCCCCCATCGTTCCGGTGCCCGAGGACCTGAAGGCCCAGATGAAATTCTCGGCCCCCACCGACGAGGACATGGTGGTGCTGGCGGCCCTCCGCAGCGGCACCGACCCTTGGAAAGGCCGGGGAGAGGATCAAGGCGAGAGCCTCGAGGCCCTGAGCAAGCTCCGGCCCTTCATCTCGGTGGCTCGCCTGAGCGGCACCGTGGTGGGCTACGTCAGCATCGAGCGCGACGGGCCGGTTCCGGGCGCCGCGTACCTCCGGAACATCGTGGTGAAGCAGGAGCTGCGGCAGAAGGGCATGGGCGCCGTGGTGCTGGAGCAAGGCCTCGCCGTCGCCCGGGACATGCACCGCAAGACCCTGGCCCTGCGAGTCGACCCGTCCAATTCGCCGGCTGTGAGCTTCTACCGCAAGGCCGGCTTCACCACCGTCGCCACGGTGGTCTCGAAGAAGAGCGGGAAGCTCCGCCTGTTGATGAGTCGAGAGCTCTAACCCACCCCATTCGAGCTTGAAGTCGCCCGGGGCGTCCTCGAAAAGGGCGCCCCGAGTCGTTTCCCGTCGAGGTTGCCGATGATGCCCGTTCTCCTGGCGCTCCTGGTCGGGGTGCCCCAGCCCATGTGTCCTCCGGCTTGGGAGCCGCTGCCGGGTGACGCGTGTCTCCTCGACGGCGAGAAGCGGGGGCTGGCCGTCTACTTTCACGGCATGACCGCGCCCACCCTCCAGGCCCTGGGCGTGGAGCTCTCGTTGATGGAGAGAGTGCCTCGCAACCGGAGGACGCCGGTGGTGGTGCTCAAGGGCCGCGGTGGGCTGTGCGATTGGGCCCCCGAGGTCCGAGCCTTCTGGTGCTGGCCGACCGCACGAAGCCAACTGACCGAAGTGCGCCTCGTCACCGCGCGCCTCAAGGAGGTGCTCGCGGCCGCCTCGGTGCGCCTGGGGCGACACCACCCGCGGCCTGTCCCGGTGCTGAGCGGCTACTCCAACGGAGCCTACTTTCTCACCATGGTGATGGGAGACACCGAGGTGCCGGCTGCCGGCTGGGTGTTGATGCACGGGGGCCCGGTCACTGGGGTGGTGTACCGCCGAGACCGGGAGCGCCCGACGTTGCTCCTGGCGGCGGCCGAAGACAACATTCAACGGCCCGCGATGGAGTCGCTCAAGGCCAAGCTGGACGATGTCGGGTGGCCGTCGACGCTCGTCGTGCGGCCGGGGGCGCACCCTCCCGAGCTCGAAGACTACCAGCGCCTCTTCGACTTCGCGGCCGCGGTGAGTCGCCGCCCGTGACGCCGCTCGAGGCCCCACCGCGGCGCTACGAGGGGCTCGATGCCTTGCGGGCGGGGGCGATGCTCCTCGGGTTGGCGTACCACGCCACCTATGCCTACGTGCCGGACGTGGGGCCGTGGTACCCGGTGGTCGACCCCTCCTCGTCGCCCTTCTTCTCGTCGCTGGCGGGGGCGCTCCACGCCTTCAGGATGCACGTCTTCTTCGCCCTGGCCGGGTTCCTCTCGCACCTGCTCCTCGAGCATCGCGGTGTCGTGGGCTTTCTCAAGGACCGAGCTCGGCGTTTGCTCGCACCCTTGGCCGTCGCGCTGCCGCTCACCTGGTTGGCCGACCTCGGTGCGCGCACGCTGAGCGACCGGGCTGGCCTGATGGATTCTCGCTACGCCTTGGGCACCGCCGTCAGGTTCGTGCCGTTGCACCTCTGGTTCCTCGAGTACCTGTTTCTCTTCTGCGTGGCGGCGGCGGTCCTCTGGCGGCTGCGCTTGGAGCTCCCCGCGCGGCTCCTGCGGTGGGCCCTCGGCTTCCCCGAAGGGCTGGTGCTGCTGGCGGTGCCGACCGGGGCGGTGTTGGCGACCGGCGAGCTCAAGCCCGACACGTCGTTTCTGCCTCAGCTCAGCGCCGTCGTCGTCATGGGGCTCTTCTACAGCTTCGGCTTCGTGCTCTGGTCGGTCCGCGACGCGGTGGGAGTGCTCGCGCGACGAGGTGTTTGGATGGCGCCTGCCGGGCTCGTCTTGGCCAGCTGGCTGTACACCCGCCCATTGCAGTGGGAGCCCGTGGGCTGGGCGCTGAGTGCCGTCGTGGCGTGGTTGGTGACGTTGGGGAGCTTGGCCGCGGCGTTGCGGGTGAAGGTGGCGGCGGGGCCGGTCGTCAGGCTCCTGGTCGACGCCTCCTACTGGATATACCTGGTGCACTACCCGCTGGTGATGGTGGTGCAGGTGCTGGTGGCGCGAGTGCCGTGGGGGCCGGGGCCGAAGTACCTGATGGTGGTGGCTTCGGTGACGTGCCTCGCGCTGGGGACCTACGCGTTCCTGGTGCGGGGCAGCTTTCTCAGGTCCTATCTGGCGGCGGGGCGGGTACCCATCAAGGCGGCCTAATGGAAGGGTTTTGCCTTGAAGGAGGCCCATGGGCCACGGGACGGTTGCAGTTGAATCCCGGCGTGCTAGGCGAGCGGCATGTCGAACATCCCCGTCGCCCGTCGGTACGCTCGCGCCCTGTTGGACCTCGCTGGAACCAAGGCCGACGCCATCCTTGACGAGATGGAGACGCTCTCGAGCTTTCTCGACGGGCAGCCGGAGATCCTCGCGGCGCTCTCGAGCCCGGCGCTCTCCCGGGTGCAGCGCACGAGCTTGGTGACGGCGCTGACGAAGGCCATTCCTGCGCTGAGCACCACGGTGGTAAATCTGCTCCGGCTGTTGACGGACCGGAACCGGCTCGACGCGGTGACGGCCATCAGCCGCCAGTTCCGCGACCTGGTTGACGTGCGACTGGGGCGGGTGCGCGGGCACCTGGTGAGCGCGACGAAGCTGAGCGCGGAGCAGGTGGCGGCCATCACGACGTCGCTCGAGGCGATGACGAAGCAGAAGGTGTTGCTCGACACTCGGGAGGACAAGGCCCTCTTGGGTGGAGTCGTGGCGCAGGTTGGGTCGACGGTGTACGACGGCTCGCTGAAGAGCCAGCTCATCGACATGGGGCAGAAGCTGTCTCAGCCGGCGCGCGCGTAACGCCATCAAAGTCGGCCTCCCGCCGGCGAGAGGCCTCAGGCCATTCGCTGCTCGGAGTCCGCCGGTGTCCTTGATCAGCAGAGGGCCCAAGGTCGAGGGCATTGCCTGAACCCAGAAGCTCTCGAGTCAGGGTGAATTGGGGCGGTGGTGGAGGCCCGAACGAACCGCGACGCCCAGCCAACGTTGAGCCACCCAAGAGGAGCCCGTTGGCAGTGCGGTGGTCCAGGGCCCCGCGGCCCTGAGAGCGGGCCCCCTTCTCCTCGAGGAGAAGGGCGGGGGGAAAAGGTGAAAATGCCGCCCATAGGACGGCCTTGGGCACTGCAGACTGAGGTGACGAAGGCGCGCCTTGTCGCGGCAGTTGGGAATGGAACTGCAACTGCCGGGGCCGGGCTCGGGAGCGTTCGCGGGCGCGGACGCCGGGTCTCGGATCTCGGGATGCGGATCCACGGAGGGCGGGTCACCTGATGGGCGTCGCCGACGTCTCCACCAGGACGTTTTCAGCCGCCGCCGCGACGAACGTTTTTTACCCGGCGCCCAGCCCCACAAAAATACTCTGAACGTCGTCGTCCTCATCGATGGCCGCGAGGAACCCCTCGACCTCGGCCCGCTGCGCCGCCGACACCGTCACCGGGTTCTTCGCCCTCCACACCAGCGCCGCTGATTCAACCTCCCACCCGGCTCCCTCCAGCGCCTTGCGGACGGCGTCGAGATCCGTCGGGTCGGTGTAGAAATGGTGCGCGCCCTCGTCGGAGGCCTCGACCTCCTGAGCCCCCGCCTCGATGGCCGCGGTCTCGGCGTCGACTCCCGCCGGGCCCTTGGCCTCGATGGAGCCCTGGCGCGAGAAGTCCCAGCTCACCGCGCCGCTGGCCGCCAGTTGCCCCTTCCGAAACAGCACCCTGATGTTGGTCGCCGTGCGGGTGCGGTTGTCCGTCAGACACTCCACGATGACGGGCACCTGGTGGGGCGCGAAGCCCTCGTACGTCACGCTCTCGAAGTTCACCACCTCGTCGAGGAGGCCGGCCCCCTTCTTGATGGCTCGCTCCAGCGTCTCGCGACTCATCGAGGCCCGCTTGGCTTGCTCGATGGCCAACCGGAGCCGTGGGTTCATCGACGGATCAGCTCCTCCGGCCTTCGCGGCGATCATCACTTCCTTCGCCACCTTCCCCAGGACCCGACCCTTCGCCGCTGCATTGGCCGTACGGCCCTTGTGCTTCCACTGTGCGCCCATGCCCCTTTCCTAGCCGATGCGGGGGCTTCGACAAGAGCTGGAAGGAAGGCGAGCCTCGAACGTTGTCTCGGAGTTAAGGTCCTCCATCGTGCTCGAGCCGTCCACGCTGTCTCGCCCCCCGCCGCCCCGGCCGCCGGAGCCTGGGAGGGCCCTGGAGCTCCTCGCCGAGGTCAGAGAAGCCCAGAAACGAGCGCTGTGGGCCCAGGGTCTCTTGCTGGCCGGGGCCTCCTTTCTCTCACTCCTCGTCCTCGCCGGTCTGGTCGGTGGGAGCCACCCCTCGCTGGGCTTCGGGCTCTTGCTCTTGAGCCCTGTTTCGGCGCTGCTCCTGCTGCTCGTCTACGGGCGAGTCTTGACCGGCCGTCGGGTCGGCGACGCGGACCGCACGGCCCGCCTGCTGGCTACCAAGCTCCCCGAGCTCAACCTCGACCTCTTGGCCGCCGTCGAGCTGTCACGGGCGCTGGGCGCCGAGGAGCACTTCTCGCCCTCCCTCGCCCGAGCCTTCCTCCTCGGAGTCGACGAGCGAGCGGCCCGTCACCCGGTCTCGTCTCTCATCGACCAGCGGCCCCTCCAGCGCACCGGCCTCCTCGTCATCTGCGTCGTCGGCGCGGTGCTGGCCATTCTCGCCATCAGGGGGCCGGCGGTGAAGGCCGGGCTGCTCCTCGCTGTCAGCTCCACCGAGACCGAGGAGCCGACGCGCCGCGCCCCCATCACCGGCGACTTCCAGCTCACCTACCGCTACCCGGCCTACACCGGCCTTGAGCTGCGCACGGTCCCCGGCTCGACCGGTGACATCGCCGCTCCGGCGGGCACCGAGGTGAGCATCTCGACCCGCGCCGACCGAGACGTGGAGCGCTCCGCCCTCATCGTCAACGGCGCCCGCGTGCCCCTCGTCACCAAGGGCCGGGAGCTCTCGGGGAGCCTCGTCGTCGACACGCCTGGCCAGTACCACGTCGCCTTCCTCCGAGGCACACGGGTGGTCGCCGAGGGGCCCGACCTCTCCATCACCGTCGAGGTAGACCAGCCCCCCCAGGTTCGCATCACCAGCCCGCACGACGACGTCGAGCTCGACCCTCAGAAACAGCGCCTGTCGCTCGCCTTCGAGGCCACCGACGACTACGGGCTGTCAGCGCTCCAGCTCGTCTACCGGGTCGCCGGGACCGACGAGAAGCGGCTGTCGCTCAAGCCCGACGACGGCCGCACCACCCGGGGCACCTACCAGTGGGACGTGGGGGCCCTGGCGCTGAGGCCGGGCCAGTCCGTCAGCGCCTACCTCGAGGCCACCGACAACGACGCCGTGAAGGGCCCCAAGAAGGGCGTCTCGGCCACCCTCACGGTGAAGCTGTACAGCGCCGAGGAGCACCGCCGGGAAGCGCTGAGGAAGGCCGCCGAGCTGTGGGAGCGCCTCGTGGCTCACCTGGCTGACCGCCTCGAGGGAGTGGATCGCCCCTCGCCGGCCTCTCCCGAGGCGGCGCTGGCCGGTCGGCCGGTGGACGAGCGCGCCGTGCAGCTCAGCCAAGACCTGGCCCAGCTCTCGAGCGACCTCATGGAGGACCGCTCGGCGCCCATCGAGCTCGCCCAGGCGGCCTCCAACATCGGGCACGAGCTGTCGGTGGACACCTCGGCCATCTCGGGGCAGCGGCGAATGCTCTTGAGGCTCAGCGGCAAAGACTCCACGAGACCCGTGCCAGCTCCGCCGAGCTCCTACCCCGAGGTGGGGCGGCGCCTCTCGTCGGCAGTGGCCACCGATACCCGCCACGCCGAGAAGAACGTCCTCTACCTCGAGGCCCTCATCGACCGGCAGCGCCTCGACGCCATTCGAGCGCTGGCCAAGGAGCTCAAGGAGGATCGCCGTGACCTCACCCGGCTCCTCGAGGAGTATGCCAAGAGCAAGGACCCGTCGCTCCAGAAGGCGCTCCTCGAGCAGATGGCCCAGCTCAAGGCGAGCATGCTCGAGCTCCGCGAGCGCATGGCCGAGCTCTCCCGAGGCATTCGCGACGACTTCATGAATGGCGAGGCGTTGAAGGAGATGCTCGAAGACGAGCACCTCGAGTCGTCGCTCGATGAGGTCGAGCGGCTGGTGAAGGAGGGGCGGGTGGAGGACGCCATCAAGAAGATGCAGGAGCTGTCGATGCAGATGGACGACATGCTCGACCAACTGAAGGACGCCTCCGACCGCTCGAGCCAGGAGGCCGACCCCGAGCTGGCGAAGAAGTTCAAGGAGCTCCAAGAGAACCTCGACACCACCGTCAAGCAGCAGGAAGAGGTCTCGGAGCGCACCAAGCAGCTCAGGGACAAGTATCGAGCCCAGCAGAAGGAGCGCATCGCGCGCCAGGGTGAGGCCCTCAAGCGCGAGCTCGGCGCCCGCCTCGACGAGGTCGAGAAGAGCCTCAAGCAGGTCGATGCCAACCGCTACGGGCCCCGATTTCAGGAGCTCAAGACCCAGGCTGCGCGCGAGCTGGAGAACGTGCAACAGTCGCTCGACGCCAACGACTTCGATCTCGCCCACGACTCGGCGGATCACCTCGAGGAGCGCACCGGCCAACTGGCCGAGCAGGCCGATGAGCAGCGCCGCCTCGACGAGATGTTCCAGAACCCGCCCGAGGTCCGCCGCGAGTCGAAACAACTCAAGGACCGGCTCCAGCGAGACGCCAAGAAGACCGAGGAGGTCGCCCAGAAGCTCCGCGACCTCTTCCCCCAGCCCGGCCAGCAGATGACCGAGGGCGATCGCTCGTCGCTCCAAGAGATGGCCCAGAAGCAGAAGCAGCTCAGGCAGAAGGCCCAGGACCTCCAGCAGCAGATGGACGACATCAACCAGCGGGCGCCCATCTTCAACGAAGACGCGCAGGGGCAGGTGTCTCAGGCCGGCGAGAAGATGCAGAACGCGGGCGAGCGCTTGCAGGGGAGGGACCCAGGGCGCGGCTTCGGAGAGCAGCAGGGTGCGCTCCAGGCGCTCAAGGGGCTCCAGCAATCCATGGAGGAGTCGGGCAAGGGTGGCGGCGGCATTCCGCTCCCGCTCCGAGGTCAGAAGAGCGGCCGCGGGGGTCAGGCCGAGAAGGTGGAGATCCCCGATGAGGATCCCAACCAAGCACCGCGCGACTTCCGCAAAGACGTGATGGACGCGATGAAGCAGGGCGCGCCGGATCGCTACCGGGACCAGAACAAGCGGTACTACGAGGAGCTGGTCAAGTGAGGACTCCCTGGCTCGTGCTCTGCCTTCTGGCTCTGGCCGCTCAGGCCGCCGACCCCGACGAGGCTCCGCTGCCCGAGCTCAAGGGCGAGGCTAAGGGGCACATTCAGAAGCTCGAGAAGCTCTTGGGCGAGTGGGACCTCGAGGGTGCCAAGGGCGCCTTGGCCGACCTCGCCAGGGTGGCTCCGGCTGACTCGGCCCCTCTGGCCTACTTCGAAGGTCGAGTGGCCTTCGAGGAGGGCCGCTACGACGACGCCATCGAGCGCTTCACCAAGGCCGGGGTGAGTGACAACACCGACAGTTGGCTCCGGCTGGCGAAGAAGACGCGCGACGTGGTGGGCGCGTACCAGAAGACCGAGAGCGCCCACTTCGTCTTCGAATACCCCGCGGGGAAGGACGCCCTGCTCGCGCCCTGGGCACTCGACGCCCTGGAGCAGATGCGCGCCGCCCTCGAGGTGGACCTCGGCTATGCCCCTCCGGGCAAGGTGCGCGTCGAGCTGGTGGGCAGTGCCGGCGAGCTCGCACAGGTGTCGACGCTGTCGAAGGAGGCCATTCGCACCACTGGAACCATCGCCATCTGCAAGTTCAACAAGCTGATGGTGACGAGCCCCCGGGCCGTGCTCAAGGGCTACGACTGGCTCGACACGGTGGCCCACGAGTACACCCACCTCGTCATCTCGAGGAAGAGCAGGAACACCGTGCCCATCTGGATGCACGAGGGGCTGGCCAAGTACCTCGAGTCGCGCTGGCACGGGCCGGCGGGAGGGGCCATGACGCCCTCGACGCTGGCCCTGCTCGGCAGCCGGGTTCGCGCGGGCACCCTGGTACCGTTCGAGAAGATGCACCCCTCGATGGCGTTGCTCCCCACCGCGGAGGACGCCGCCACCGCCTTCGCCGAGGTCTTCTTCGCCATCGAGCTGGTGCACCGCGAGGGGGGCGCGAGGGGCCTGGCGCGGCTCCTCGAGCTGATGGGGCAGGGCCTGTCGGACCAGGCCGCCGTGGAGGGCGTCACCGGCCGCAAGTGGCACGACTTCGAGCGGGCGTGGATGGCCAACCTGAAGCGCCAGCCGTTTCCCAAGGAGCTCATTCCGCCTTCGTCTCACGAGAAGCGCGAGCTGGCCGAGGGCAGCTCGAGCAAAGACAAGAAGAAGAAGAAAGGCCGGGAGATTTCCTTCGGTGACTTCACCGAGGTCGTCGAGGTGCCCGCCCGGCGCGACGCCCACCTGGGCGAGCTGTTCCGCGAGCGGCGCCGCATGTCGGCGGCGGCCGACGCCTACGCCCGGGCCTGGAAGGTGGTCGGTGACCGCTACGAGTCCATCAGCAACAAGTACGCGCTCACCTTGCTCGAGCTCCACCGCTACGACGAGGCCGAGAAGGTGCTCGAGGGGAGTCTCCGCCTGCACCCCGGGTCGGCCAGCACCAACGTGCACCTGGGGCGCATCAGGCTCAGGGCCAAGGCTTGGGCGCCGGCCAAGGCGGCTTACCTCGAGGCCTTGGGGGTCAACCCCTTCGACCCGGAGGTGCACGTGGCGCTGTACGCCGCTGCCGAGGCCACCCAGGACGCGGCGCTCAAGGCGCGTT
>PMBV01000412.1 GCA_003153055.1 Myxococcales bacterium | reverse complement strand
TACTTCGGGGGCAGGCGCCGGTACGCAGCGAGGAGCTCCGCCTCGGCCTGACTCACCTTCTCGGGCTCGGTCGACGACGGGCGCGAGACGTCCATTCCATCGGCCTCGCCCGTCACGAAGCGAAAGAAGGCATCGCGCTGCACCTGAAGGATGTCGGCCCAGGCGTAGATGCGTTTCGCAGGAAGGCCCTCGATGCCCACCTCGATGTTGCTGACTGAGTTGAGGCTTCGGTACATGAGCTGCCGGCAGATGTCGCCCTGCGAGAGGCCCAACTCCAGGCGTCGCTTCTTAATGAAGGCACCCACCCGCTGGCGGTGCGCGTCAGGCATCCGTCGCCGCTTTTGTCCAGCACTTCCCGTCATATTGTCGTCATCCCAGACATGTGCCGCCGTCGAGTTGAGATGCATCATTGCGCAAGCCGCGTGGAAGTTCCGGACACCCAGCCATGTTCGCCGCCACCAGCCCAACGAGCAAGCCCGTAACTCCGCGTCGTCTGGCAACAATCCTCAAGTACATGAAATTGCTGGTGTTTCGCTTGCTTCTCGAAGCCACTGGAGTCGTGATGTCTCCACTGGCGCGAAGCCAGCGCCGCAAAGGAGACGCACATGGAGATGAAGGCGAGAGGCTTCCTGGACGAGCTCAAGCGCAACGTCCGCGAGTACTGCACTGAGCAAATTGACTTCGAGACATACAACGCCCGCCAGCGAAAGACTTGGGCTGCGATTCAGGAGGCGGGCCCGGACGTCAAGGAATTGGTGCTTCGCGCCGTCCGCGAGGAACTCCCGACGACTGGCCCGAGGCGCCCGCGATGACACCCAAGACGAAGGGCATCGCCACCTTCCTGCGCCCCGCCCTCGAGGTGCACACCGACACGACGCGCGTCATCGGCCTGCGCACCACCTGCGACAGCGAGGAGCATCCCTACCTGCGTGGCTTAGAAGTCGTGGTGCTGGCCGTCCTGAAGAATGCCCTCTGCACCGACGAGTACGACGTCCTCACCACTGAAGAGGAGGTGCGCGCGGCGGGCGGCGTCGGCCGCGACGACCGACTCGAAGTCGCACCCATCCTTCCCAAGGTGGGCTTGTCCTTCGTCAGCAGCGACCCCCGCGCCACCTCACTGAAGGCCTTTGAAGGACTTCGCCACGTTGCTCTGCATGGGGCAGGGCCGCGGGCGGAGCAACAACCGAAGCACGAAGTGACAACCAGGAGACGGACCATGACAAACAAGACGAGCAGCACGAATTCGAAGCCGAGCAGCAAGACGACGAAGGCCCAGCCGAAGCCGCCCAAGAAGACAGCCAAGCCGGCGGAAGCCGAGTCGAAGCCACAGAAGAAGGGGGCGAAGAAGGCGGAGGCCACGGTGGCTCCGAAGCCCGCAACCAAGAAGGCGGCTGAGCTGACGGCGACCGAGGCGGAACCTCGGGAGGAGACGAAGAAGGCGGAGGCCCCGGCAACGCCCAAGGCCGAGGCGAAGAAGGCCGCCGAGAAGGTGGAGCCGAAGGCGAGCGCGCCCCGTGCGCGCGACCCGAGGCTTCCGGCGCCGGGCACCGTGCTTCAGAAACTGGACCGCCAGGGCGCGGTGCGCTGCGAGTGCAAAGTCGAAGCCGATGGAGTCCACTACGAGGGCACCACCTACCGGTCCCTCTCCTCGGCTGCGATGGCCGCGTCAAAGGACCTGGGGCTCGGTGGCCGCGCAACGAATGGCTACCTCTTCTGGGGCCTCATCCGTCAACCGGCGCGCGAGGCTGACCCCGTCACTGCCCTCGAGCACGCCTGGGAGCGCTTCCGGGCGCGTGCCGAGGCAGTGCTGAAGACGAGCGTCACCGACGAGAACCGGACCGAGGTGGTCGCCACAGTCGAGAAGCACGCCGACGCGCTCGAGCGCCTGCGGAACGAAGTGGCCCGGGCGCCCAAATAGGGCGGACCGCCTGCCACCACGCCCTCGATCGCCACCTCGGTCGAGGGCGTGGCCGTTGCGGGCGCGGGGCCGCTTCCTGGACAGCCGGTCCTCCCGCAAGCACCGAAGGAGGCGCGGGGAAGTCCACCGCAGCAGTCAAGGGCTTCGGCGCCCACGGGCAGCGGGCCGACAGCCACATCGCGACATCCTGTGGGGCACTCCCCTCACAAGCCAGGAGGCTCCGGAAACTGGAGTCGATTTCTGCGGTATCGACTTGAGATGACTTTGAACAGGAGCGTGTATGTCTTCCATGCAAACCACAACTCAGCAGTGCCCTCCCGAAGTAGCCAGCGCCATCGCCCGAAAGGAACTGGGCATCAAGACGCTCGAGGCCCGAAACATGGACTCCCTGGACTTCCACGAGGTCGGCGTCTGGCAGGTGCGCGACGCGCTTGAGGCCGCGTATTGCGCGGGCCTGGCCGCGGGCAAACGGGAAGCGGCGACGAAGCCCATCGACCTCGAACGTCTGTTCTCGGGCGTAGAGGACTGAGAGGAACCCCGGCGTAGGGTCCAAGAGGGCGCGCACCGACACCCGGTGCGCGCCCTTCTTCACGGCCTCAGTTCGGCGAACCGGCCGGCGGGAACCCCTGGCACGGCCGCCGAAAGCGGGGGATTGAGGGCCGGGGGTGTCCCTCGCGGTTGGCCTCGTCGCGCGCGACGCTGGCCGACGTGGCGCCGGGGCTGTCGGGGCGGGCCGGCCCGGGGCTCGAACCCGTGGGCGCGCACGAGGCCACGTTGCGGGCACGGTGTGGGCCGGGCAGCGGTCGCCCCCTCTGCGCTGATCTCCGGAGTCCCCCGTTCGGTGGCGGTCCGTCGTCCCCCGGGGAAGGATCGGCATGGGCTGGAATCGGTGAGCGCCATCGTCCGCCGACCCGGTCCGCGCACCGACCAGGACAGCCGCTCAGCCCGCCGAGGACCGAGCAATGCGTCCCGTCCGTCACCGCGGACGGGGGC
This sequence comes from Myxococcales bacterium, assembly GCA_003153055.1. The sequence goes on along the minus strand of PMBV01000412.1, from coordinate 2,508 downwards.
GTCCCGCCCGATGGACTGAGGCCGACACGCGCCGCCAGCAAAATCGACGACTTGGCAACGGCCCCGCCGGTGCAAACGCTGGGGCGCATGCCCAAGTCGAACCAGCACCAGCACGCCGAGCCCTTGGCCTCGCTGCCGCCGACGGCGAGGAGTCGCCCGCGGGGGACATGTCCGCGGGATGAGAAAGTCGCCAACGGCCAGCAAGTCATCAGGTATGTTTCTCTGGCTATGAAGGGGGGAGGAATGAAGAAGGCAGGCAAGGGCGGTCGCGTCATTCCGATGCGTTCCGGTCGAGTCGCTGAGATGCGTGGCGCTCTGGTTGGCCGTGTCGTGGGAAGCATCGCGGGTGGTTTCTCTGTCGACTTCCCCGGAAACCCGCATGGGCCGACGCTGGCGCGCTCGACTGTCCCCTCGCGGGAGGTTGCTCGCGCCTGCGAGGACGGCGCCCACCCGGAGGTGATGCTTCTCTTTGAGGCGGAACGCTCGGACCGCCCAGTCATCCTCGGCCTCATCGCGCCAGCGCCCGAGCCGAAGCCCGAAGCCAAGCCGAACGAGCTGCGCGAAGCCCTCGTCGACGGACGGCGCGTCGTCCTCGATGCGAAGGACGAGCTCGTCCTGAAGTGCGGCAAGGCCCTCATCGTGATGCGTCGCAACGGCCGAGTCGTCGTCCGGGGCACGCACATCGAGACGGACTCAGAGGGTGTCAACCGCATCAAGGGCGGCTCGGTCCAGGTCGAGTAAGCCATGAGACTCGAAGACAAGGCCGCGAATGACGCCCCGGGGGACGAGGCACTCTCGGATGTGGTTGAGGAGCACCTCGAGGAGCTGGAGTTCTGCGTCGCCAAACTCCAGCGGACGCACGAGCATCCGCTGATGACGCTGCGGGAGCTGGCGCGAAATGCCGAGGCGCGGTTGGGCGCGCACGTTGACGCCCTCGTCGTCGCGGGGCACAACGCGGCCCTCGAAGGGACGAGAAAGCGCACAGAGGAGCTGGACCCAGAAGAGCCCCCAGGGGCGATGGCGCTCGGGCTGGTTGCCGCTGCCACCGGCCTCGATGGGCTCCTCCAGCAACTCTTCGCGCACGACGAGAGGGGCGTTCGACTCGCGGCGGCGCGCGGATGCAGCCTCGCCGCGAGCGCGCGTATTGACAAGGCGGCAATGACGCGAGTCGCCACAGCAAAGACTCCGGGCGAGGTAGGTGCCTGGCTGGAGCTTCTTGGCAGGCGCAACCTGGAGCCGGGCGCCGCGGCGGCCTTGGTGACGAGCGCAGAGGGCAGCGTCGTCGCCTCGGCCCTGCGGTGCTTGCGCCAGCCCATCCCTTCGCTGGGGGCCGCCCTGGAGGGCCTCGCGGAACACCCCAACCCCCTCTTCCGAGAGAGGGCCCTACGCATCGCCCTCGCATGGGGGACGCCGAGAGCCTTCGCCATCTGTGAGTCTCAGTCCCTCGACGAAGGGCAGGTTGCCCCTCTGGCGATGCTGGCCTACGCCATCCTCGGGGGGCCAAGGCAACACCTGCGGCTGGCTCAATCCGCTCGGACGAAGGAGCGAATGCCACACGTCCTGCGCGCCCTCGGCTTCACGGGCAGCGTGGGGCTGGTGCCCGCCCTCCTTGAGGTACTCGGGGCGAAGAGTCCGCTCGATGCGAAGCTCGCCGCGCAGGCGGTTGTGGCCATCACCGGGTTGGACTTGAGGAAGGACGAGTTCGCCGCCAAGCCGCTGCCCCGGCCCGACTCGCTGCCCCCGCTGGAGGAGGACGAGCTCGACGCAAACCTCATCCCTCAGCCAGAGGACGAGCTACCCCAGCCGAACGTCGAAGCCATCCGCGCCTGGTGGAGGGTGCGGGAGCGCGAGCTCAATACGTCCCAGAGGCTCGTCCTCGGGGCGCCAAGGAGTCCCGAGGCACTTCTCTGGGCGCTGGAGAGCGGCCCTCTTGGACTGAGGCACGGGTGGGCCCTGGCTGCACACCTCTGGAGCGGCGGGCGCTTCTGGCTCGACACCGAGGCGCTCTCGACGGAGCAGCGGAGGCAACTCGCCGTCGCCCGGGCGGACATCGTGCGGTGGCCGAGCCCAGCTTGGGCGACTGAAAGGAGGGGTGATGTGGGCACTGGACAATAGGACTGCGTACGCCGCGGAGCGGAACTGGATTCGCGACAGGGACGGTGCGCACCGATGGGTGGTTGCCGTGAAGGCCACCTTCGACATCGCCGCCAACGGGGCGGTGAAGCTGGCCGACGAGCAACCGCCACCGTCGCTGGCTCCCGAGCACTTCGGGGAGCCTGGCCGCTCGAGCCTCAAGTGGGACTCGGACCTCCTGGCGGTGAAGCCCGGCACCGACGTGCTGCTTCACGGCCATGCGCATGCCCCACGGGGAAGGCCGACGCCTCGAGTCGAGGTGCGCCTCCGGGTAGGTGACATCGACAAGACGCTCTCGGTGTACGGGGAGCGCCGGTACTCCAGGGCAGCCACCGGCGGCGGCGTCACGACTGCGGCTCCGTTCGAGAGTCGGCC
>PMBV01000344.1 GCA_003153055.1 Myxococcales bacterium | reverse complement strand
TCCATGTTGATGGCGGCCAGATCGCTCGGATAGAAGGCGAAGAAGAAGTAGGCGTAGCTCGCGGGAATGACCCCCAGCATGAGCGTGGCGGGGAGCTTCAAGGCGATCCCGAAGGGGATCATCACCGTCAGCGTGGCTGCTTGGCTCTTCACGAAGGCCGACACACAGAACATCGCGATGGCGAAGGTCCACGGCGCGACCTCGACCATGCTGCCGATCTTGGAGACCAGGAAGGTCTTGTTGCTGCTGACGAAGGTGTCGCTCATCCAGGCGATGCCGAAGATCGAGACCACCGCGATCATTCCCGCGGTGAAGACCGTCGACTTCGCGACGTCGGCAGCCTTGACGTTGGTGGCGAAGAGAATGACGGCGCCGACGCCGAGCATCACGAACTGCACCACGGTCGTCATGGGGGCTGCCTTGCCGTCGACCAGCGGAAGGAGGCTGGGCAGCGAGTACCCCGCGTTCACCGCGGTGTCGCGCAGCGCGAGCAGAATGATGAAGAGCACGCCCGAGAAGAACAGCGCCACCGAGAGCTTGGCGCCCTTGGGGAGCGGCTTGTCGAGCGTCGTCACCGACACCTCGAGCGACTCGCGGAACGCGGGGTCCTCCAACTTCTTCAGGAAGTCGGGGTCGCTGGAGAGCTCCTTGCCTCGGTTCAGACTCCAGGTGGCAGCGGCGATGACGCCGACCAGACCCGCGGGGACGGTGATCTTGAGAATGTCGAAGACGGTGATGGGCGTCCCCATCTTGGCCGTGTAGCCCATGAACGTGGTGACCGCCGCCGCGACCGGGCTCGCGGTGATGCCCATCTGCGATGCCACGCTCGATATCGCCATCGGCCGCTCGGGGCGAATTTTACTGCGCAGCGCGACGTCGGCGATGACAGGGAGCAACGCGTAGACGGCGTGGCCGGTGCCGACGCACATCGTCAAGACGAAGGTGCACAGCGGCGCGAGAATGGTGACGTACTTGGGGTGGGCGCGCAGCAGCTTCTCGGCGAGCTGAACCAGGTAGTCGAGCCCGCCAGCCACCTGGAGCGTCGCCGAGGCCGTGACGACCGCGAGAATAATCAGCATCACGCTGACCGGCGGCTCCGAGGGCGCTACGCGGAACAAGAACACCAGCGCGGCAACCCCCAGCCCGCCGATCATCCCCAGCGCGACGCCGCCGCGGCGGATGCCGAGCAAAATGGCTCCGAGCACCAAGAAGAACTGAGTCCAGAACATTGCCATGTCGACCTCCAGCGTTGCGCCCGCCAGGGGTGTGTGCACGGCAGATGCCGACGGCTCTTCGCAGGGCGACTCCCCATGTGCCCCGGCGCGGCCATGAGAGGATTCATGGCCACCATGAAATCTCTCATGCCGCGGAGCGCCAAATGACGCCGCGCGAAGGCCAGCCTTCTCAGGTGCGCGAGGCCTTGAGGCGCTTGCTCAGGGCCGACTGGGTGACGCCGAGGAGGCGCGCCGCGAGGGTCTGGTTGCCTCCGGCACGGCGCAGCGCCTCCTGCACCAGCAGCTCGGCCGCGTCGTGGATCGAGGGGAGCACCTCGACACTCTGGAAGGGATTCTCGCCGGGCCCGGGCGGTGCGACGACGACGTTTCCGGCTCGCTCGAGGGCCATCTGGAAGCGATCCAAGGACAGCACCTGGTCCCGGTTGAGGCTCACCGCGTCGATGACCATCGCCTTGAGCTCACGCACATTGCCCGGGAAGCCATAGGTGCCGAGCAGCGCGGCGAGCTCCTTGGGCGCGGGTGGACGCTCCTTGCCCATCGAGCGCGCCGCCTCGTCGAGGAAGTGGTCGATCAACGGCCCGAGATCCGCTCTCCGCTCGCGCAGGGGTGGCACGCGGACTTGATGGGTGCAGAGGCGGAAGTAGAGGTCGCGGCGGAAAGTGCCTTCGGCCTGACGCGCGGCGAGCGCCTGATGCGTGGCGACAATCACCCGTGCCCGGAGCCGCTTGGGGCGGTCACTCCCCAAGGCGAAGTACTCCCCTTCCTGCAACAGACGGAGGAGCTTCACCTGCGAGGCGGCGCTGAGGTCGCCGATTTCATCGAGGAACAGGGTCCCGTCGGCGGCCTCTTCGACCATGCCTTTGCGGGCCTGGTCAGCGCCGGTGAAGGCTCCGCGCACATGCCCGAAGAGCGTGTCGGCGAACACCGCGTCGTCGAGGCCCGCCACGTTCACCGCGACGAGCGGCCCCGCCCTCCCACTGAGCTCGTGAGCGGCGCGGGCGATGAGCTCCTTGCCGACTCCGCTCTCGCCCTCGATGAGCAGCGGCTGGGGGCTCTTGGCCACCGCCTCGACGTACGAGAAGAGGGCCAGCATGGTTCGATCGCGCGTCACGATGCCGGCGAACGCCTCCGGGTGGTCCACCACGGGAGAGAGGACCCGGCTCGCCATCTCGCGGTTCTCGCGCTGCAGCTCGAGCATGCGCACGGCGCGCAGCACGCCCGCGACGAGCCGGTCCTCCTCGGCCGTCTTCACGACGTAGTCGAAGGCCCCCAGCTTGACGCAGCGGACCGCGGTCTCGACCTGGTTCATCCCGCTGAGCACGATGACCACCACGTGCGGATACTCGGCGCCGATGCGCGCGAGGACGTCCTCGCCCGAGAGGTGCGGCATGTTCAGATCGAGCAGGACGACACCGATGGGCTGGGCGCCCAACAAAGGCAGCACTTCGCGGCTGTCTTGGCAGGTGATGACATTGTCGATGCCGGCCCGCCCCAACACCACCCTGACGGAGCGAAGCCAAGCGGGCTCATCATCGACTGCGAGAATGCCGAACGGCGGATAGGTGGCTGCCATCGTGCGCCTCGTCTGTCAGCTCTTGGCCCGCAGGAAGAGCACGACGGTGGTGCCCTCGCCCGGCTTGGAGTGGAACTCCAGCGCGCCGCCGTGCTCCTTGACGATGCCGGCCGAGACGGACAGCCCCAGGCCAGTCCCGCCGCTGTCGCGCTTGGTGGTGAAGAAGGGGTCGGTCAGGCGCGAGAGGTTTTCTGGGGGAATTCCCACTCCTTCGTCCTCCACGACGAACTCCACTCCGGGCCGCGCGGCAGCCGGTCGCGTCGAGACGTGAATCTTGCGAGACGGTTCGGGGAGCGCCTGGCACGCGTTGAGGATCAAATTGACCACGACCTGCTCGATGCGCCGCGCGTTGCCGAACACCATGGGCAAGCCCTCGGCGTAGGAGACCTCGAAGCGCTGCGTCGCCTTGCGCACCGGGTTGGCGACCAGCCGCAGCGCCGCCCGGACCACCGCGTTCAGATCCAGCGGCTCCTGGCGGGCCGAGTCCTCCTGACGCGCGAAGTCCTTCAGGTCTTCGACGATGACCTTGATGCGACGGGCGCCCTCGAGCATCTCGTCGAGCATGGCCGGCAGTTCCACGCGCATGGCGGAGTAGCGCAGCCCGCCGAGCATGAACTCACCCTTCTCGTCGAAGCGCTGGTCGAGCATCTCCATGGCGTCGAGGTAGACATCTTTGAGGACCGGCATGTTGAGGAGGATGTAGCCGTTCGGGTTGTTGATCTCGTGGGCGACGCCCGACACGAGGACGCCGAGGGCCGCCATCTTGCCCGCCTGAATCAGCTTCTCCTGGTTGAGCCGAAGCTCCTCCATCGCTCGCTGGCGCTCAGTGACCTCCATGGCGAGCGAGGTGGTCCGCTGGTCGACCTGGCGCTGGAGCGAGCGCGACCAGAGCACCGTGCCACCCAGGCCCAGGAGCATCGGCACGAAGAACACCGCGCCGTAGGTGAAGAACATCGTCCAGCTCACCGGCGCCGGCTCGAGGACCCCGAGCCACTTTTCGGAGATGACGTCGTAGCGGCCGGTCTTCTTGAGAATGGCCAGCCCCTCGGTGAAGCGCGAGAGGAGCACCTCGTTGCCCTTCTTCACCGCATAGCCATACCGGTGCGACGCGACCTTGTGAGCCACCGGCACCAGGTTGGTGAGCTTGAGCTCGCGGATGATGTACGTCCCGGGGACCGCCGCGACGACGGCGTATTCCCCCGAACCCGAGGCGAGGAGCCGGAGCGCGTCAGCCGGGGTCTCGGTGCGGAGCAGCTTCGGCCCCAAGCCCCACTTGGTGAGCGTCTCGTCCATGATGCCTCCACGGTGGACGGCGACCTCATGGCCACGCAGCGCCTCGAGCGTCGCCACCGACGGAGTGCCCTGGCGGGCGAAGATGGCGTGGTTGACGATGGTGTGGGGGGGCGAGAGGTCGAACACCTGAGAGCGCTCGTCGGAGTACGACAGGCCCTGGAGCGCACCGAGCCGCCCTTCACGCAGCGCGGCGACCATCTGGGACCAACTGCCGAGCTCGAACTCGACCTTGAAGCCCATCACCTCGGCGATGGCGCGGGTCAGGTCGACGTTGAACCCAGCCGGCTTTCCGTCGCCATCGAGAAACTCGTAGGGTGGGTAGTCGCGGTCTCCCCCGACGAGGACGATCTCTGGCTCGGAGGCGGCGCTGGTCCTCCCGCAGAGCAGACCGAGCACGGCGGCGGCGATGATGACGGTCCGGCGTCTTGACCAGCGGCCCCTTCTTGACGTCACGATTCGCTACGATACTACCCAATTCCCCGATTGGGTGGCGATCACGCACGGAGCCTTCGCCTCCACCGTCAGGACGCTGGCGTCTTTTCGCGCGCTCGCAGGGCTTTGACCCGAATTCCAAGACCCCGCCTCTTTCGCGCTCGTCTAGCAAAGCAGACAAACGTGAGACCAATACTGACAACAGCTTTGGTCCCTCTGGGCGTCGCGATGACCTCGTGCGACGACGGGCTCGCGCGGCTCGCGAACGGTGATGCTTCTGGCGGCGGGGGCGCGACGGGAGGAGGTGGAAATTCTGCGAGCGGAGGTGGCAATTCTGCGAGCGGAGATGGAAGCCCCGCGGGCGGAGGTGGCCAGAGCGGTGCTGGCGGCGGCGCGTGCGCCGGACCAACTCCCGGCACCACGGGGACCAACCCGCTCTTCGCCGACCAGTTCACCGCCGACCCAGCGGTGATGGTCGACGGTTGCACCTTCTACGTCCAGTGCGGCCAGCTCGAACCCGGCCGCCATCGATTACTCGACCTCCTCGAGCCCGCTGGGGCCGTGGACCTACGGGGGCCGAGTGCTCGACGCCTTCCCCACTGCCGCCGGCAACACCGATGCACCGACCAACCACGCTGGGGTCGGGCAGCTCGCCGGCCAGTGGTACATCGCGTACCACGTCAGCAACGGCCCCAACGGCGGCGGCACCTACCGCCGCGAGGTCGCTGTCGACAATCTCACGTTCAACTCCGACGGGTCGATCTCCAAGGTCGCCCCCTCCGCCGGGCTGAAGTTCTGAGGTCACCATGAAGCGACATGTCATGAAGAAGAATTGCATCGCGCAGTGAGGACGCCATCGCCAAACCATTGGAACCCCATGTCTGACTGAGGTCACCACAGACCCAATGCGGTCACGAGAGACAGCGACACCACGATCGCGCTCCTCCCATTAGACTTTGTGGATGTAATGGATTTACCTGACTCGTACGTTGTCTGCCATGGATAGTTTTCAGTCGCTGGTTCCCCCGTCCCCCACTTCACGTGAATCGAGCTCCACCGCACACTCACGTGACCGTCGCGTCACGCCGACTGACTTGATGAACGCCGCGGCCGAGCTCCTCTCCGGCACTCCTCGCTCCGAGGCCAGCCGCCCCCACCGCAGCCCCTTCGAGACGACGCCGGCGCCGCGCACCTCGCCTGTCGCCACCCACTCCGCTGAACCACGAGTCCCCGCTGGGGCGGACCTCTTCGCCACCGCCACCATCCGCGACACCTCGCGAACGCACCTGGCGTTCTCAACGTCACGTGCGAGGTCGAGCGAGGGCGGCCACGGCCCGCGGCTCGGCTCGGCCTTCGCGACCCTCCGACCCGCGCCGTCACCTGCTTCGGACGTGCACCGGTCGGACGTGCACCAATCGGACGTGCACCAATCGGACGAGGCCAGCGCAGCACAGGATGCCTTCGAGCTGGGCCACACCCGCTTCGAGCAGCGAGACTACGATGGCGCACTCGACGCGTGGCGCGCCGCCGTGGAGCTGATGCCGAACAATCGCACCTACCAGGCGAACCTCAGGCGGCTGGAGCGACTCCTCGAGCCTGATGAGGGCTGAGCTCCAACAGTCAGCACCCATCGGAGCCCCTGAAGCGCATCCATCGACGCCGGCCTACGCCGCCCGGGCGCGCGCCTCCACCAGCGCCACCACCGCGGCCGCCGCGACTCCCGCTCCGTCGACGCCCTCGAGGGCCTTGGCGATGACCGCCGCCCGTCGCGTTGCGAGGCGCACTCGATTCACGGCCTCGCACAAGCGCCCCGGTGTCAGGCGTTCGACGTCGAGGCCCTCCCCCACCCCGAGCCGCTCCACCCGCGCCGCGTTGGCGACTTGATCCCCCCCGAAGGGGAGCACCACCATTGGGCGGCCGGCGGCGAGACATTCCTGCACCGTGTTGTTGCCGCCGTGGGTGACGACGACGTCGACCCGAGGCAGCAGCGCGACCTGCGGCACCTGGGGAAAGAGGTGAATCCGCGGCCCGCGGGGGCGCTCCTTGAGCCGCCCGTAGCTCGCGCCGGCACTGACGACGACATGCGCCCCGAGCGACTCGAGGCCCTCGAGGACCCGCTCGAAGACCTTCGGCTTGCCATTGAAGACGGTGCCCAGCGAGACGTACACCCGGAGGCCACTCTCGGGCAGCACCTCGAGCGCCGGGTGGCTCGAAGCCTCAGCGTCAGCGGGGCGCGGCAGGCACGGGCCGACCATCTTCATGGGGCCGGTCAGCGGCTCCAGCCCAGGCTCGAGAGCCGGCACGGTCGCCAGCAAGTTCAGGTCTCGTGAGACGAGCCCGGTGAAGAGCCCGCTCCGGTACGCCGGCATGCCGAGGGCCCGGGCCGCCGAGCCGACGCGCTCGTCGAACATCGAAGACAGCTCGGTGAGGCCACGCTCGGCCTCGACCCAGGCAGGGGTGCCCCGAGCCGAGGCCGGCAACCCACTGCCGAAGGGTGGCGCGCCCTCGACGGGGAAGGGCAGGCCCGAGTGGTACAGCGCGACGTACGGCACCTGGGCCAGCTCGGCCCCCAGCATCGCCGAGGGCATCAAGTAGTCGCCGAGGACCACGTCAGCGCCCCACTGCTTGGCGTACGCCTCCACCTGGCTGGCCTGACGCTGGAGCCCAGCGGTGAAGATTCTCACCGCCACCATGAGCTCGGCCTGGCCCTTCTTGAAGGGCAGCCGCACCGCGTGCCACAGCATCGAGAGCGGGCTCGCCAGCGGCAACACCTCCACCCCATCCTCCGCGATGGAGCGGCCGAGACGAAAGGCGACCTGAATGGGCGCCGGCCAGGCCTCTGCGAAGGGCAGCTTCCCAGCCATGAGGGCAAAGGCCACCGCGTGGCCCTGCTCGCGCAGCCGAGCCCCGATGGCGCGGAGTCCGTTGGTGTGGCCCGCCGTGGGGTGAGCGGCCAACAGCACCCGCCGCTGGCCGGTCTGCTCCTCGATTCGAGTCGTCATGGGTGCGCTTTCGAAGGCTTCAGCGACCCTGGAACTTCGGCTCTCGCTTCTCCATGAAGCTGCCGATGGCCTCCTGCAGGTCTTCGCTGGGGAGAAACGCCGTGTTCCACAGCGCGACGGTGTCGAGGCTCTCCCGGGCGTGTCGTTCAGAGGTCGCGTTGAGCACCTGCTTGATGCCCTGCACCACCAGCGGCGGGTTCTTAGCGATGCGGTGAGCCAGCGCGAGGGCGGCCTCGAACAACTGAGCGGGCGTGTCGAAGACCTCGTTCACCAAGCCCAGGCGGAGGGCCCGGGGGGCGGCCACGTCGTCTCCGGTGAAGGCGAGCTCGCGGGCCACGCCCTGCCCGACAATCTGCGGGAGCCGGGCCAGGGTCCCCACGTCGGCCACCATCGCCAACTTCACCTCGCGCACGCTGAACTTCGCGTCGGCCGAGCAGAGGCGAATATCGCACGCGGTGATGAGATCGACCGCCCCGCCGATACACCAGCCATGCACCGCGGCGATGACGGGCTTCGAGCAGCGAGCGACGCACGAGATGGCCTCCTGCATTCGGCGAATGACGTGGAGCAGCTGGGTGCGCTCGGCGGCCCCGGCCGTCGGGGCGAGCGAGGGCGCCAGCTCACCGGCCATGCCCACGAGATCGAGCCCGTAGCTGAAGTGCTCCTGGGCCCCACGCAAGAGGACCACCCGCACCGCCTCGTCGGAGTCGAGGCGCGCGAACAAGGCTGGCATCTGGCTCCAGAAGTCCGGCCCCATGCGGTTGGCTTTGCCGGTCGCCGCGAGGGTGACGACGGCCACGTGGTTCTCGACAACGACGGAGGCGCAGGTGAACTCGAAGCTCATGCGCGACACTCTGCCACGAAGTGTTCGACGGCGCCGTCTCGGCCGTCACGCCCGGCTCACATGTTCTGAATCTGAATGATGAGCTCGGCGGGCTCGGAGGTGAGCTCGCCATCGGACACCACGAAGCGCACGGTGGTACCCGTCGAGCTGGTGCCGTCGGTCGAGAAGCTGAACTGGCCGGTGCGGGCATCGAGGAGCCTGAACTGACCGTGCGCCGGCTTCCCCACGACAGTGAACTTCAGCGTCTTGCTCTCGCGGTCGTAGCCCTTGAGCTGACCGGTGATCATCCCCCGGAAGGGCGCGCTGATGGTCTCGGTCACGCCCACTGGTGGGTCGTTCACCGGCGTGATGGTCAGCCACACCCGAGCGGTGCTGGAGGCCATCGACGGGTCGGTGACGCGAAACGTGAAGCCGTCGGGTCCGAAGTAGTTGGGCGCCGGCACGTAGTCGAAGACGCCCTTCGCCGGGTCGGTGATGGTGACGGTGCCGTGCTGAGGCGGGCTGAGCACCCGGAACACCAGCGGGTCTCCGTCGACGTCGGTGGCACTCAGCGAGGCGTGGAGCAGCTCGTCTTCGTTGGAGGTGAGCCTGACGTCGGTCGCCACCGGTGGGTCGTTCACTCCCTGGACCGTGACCTTCACGGTGGCGGGGGCCGACTTCAGCTTGCCGTCGCTCGCCATCACGGTGAACGACACCTGGCCCTCGAAGTCGCGAGCAGGCTCGAAGCGGACGCGGCCGGTCGACGCGTCGAGCATGAGCGCCCGCCCGGTCTTTGGAGCCGTCGCGATGGCGTAGGTGAGCGCGTCGTGGTCGACGTCTTTGCCCACGAGTTGTCCCTCGACGGGGTGATCCTCGAGGCAGGTCAGCTCGAGCCCCTCGAGCGTCGGCGCGTCGTTCACCGGCGTCACGCGCAGCTTCACCACCCCCGCGACGGTCGTCTTCCCGTCGCTCACGTCGAAGCGCAGCTCGTCCTCCCCGTTGAGATCGGCCCCCGGCTCGAAGCGCCACGCGCCGCTCGCCGCGTCGAGGAGCGTGGCCTTTCCCAGGCGCGGCTCGGACAAGAGCCTGAAGGTCAGCTTCTCGTGATCCGCCTCGGTGGCGGGGAGCAACCCCTGGGCTGGAGTGTCCTCCAGCGTCTCGAGGCTGCCAGGGTGCACCACCGGCGGGTCATCGACCGCGGCCACTGTCACGCTCACCGGCGCGGAGGCAACGAGCTGACCGTCACTGACCTCGACCACGAAGGAGTCTGGGCCGTTGCTGTCCTGCTCGGGGACATAGCGAACCACGCCGGTCTTGGGGTCGATACTCGCGGCGCCGTGCGCGGGTGGCGCTTTCACTCGGTACGAGAGCACATCGTGGTCCACGTCGCTGGCGACGATGGCCCCGGTGACCGGCGTATCTTCATTGGTCGAAAGCGCGAGCGGGCTCACCACCGGAGCGTCGTTCACGGGTTTCACCTCGAGCGTCACCTTCGCGCTGGCCTTGAGCTTCCCATCGCTCACCTCGACCACCACGGCGTCGTCACCGTGGTAGTCCTTCGCCGGGAGATAGGTCAGCTTCCCGGTGGCCGCCTCGATGCTGGCCGTGCCGTGGGCGGGCAGACCGAGGAGCCGCGCGGTCAGCGGATCGCCATCCACATCGCTCATCGGCACCAGCCCCTCGAACGGCGTGTCTTCGTCGAGCCCGAAGGTGACGCTCTTGATGACGGGTGCGTCGTTCACTGGAGTCACCGCCACCGTCACCTCGGACTTCGCGCTGAGCTGGCCGTCGCTCACCTCGACGGTGAAGGCGTCGGAGCCGTTGAAGTCGGGGGCCGGCTGGTAGGTGACGACTCCGGCGGCATCGACCCGCGCCTCTCCGTGCCGCGGCGCCGCCACGACTCGGTACGAGAGGGCGCTGTCCACGTCGGTCGCCATGATGGTGCCCCGCACCGGCGTATCTTCGAGGGTCGAGAGCGCCAACGGGAGCGCCACCGGCGCATCGTTGACGGGCCGGACCGAGAGCTTCACCACCCCCGTCGCCTTGAGCTGGCCGTCGCTCACTTCGACGGGCACCGAGTCGTCACCGAAGAAGTCCTTCGCCGGCACGTAGCTGAAATTGCCGGTGGCGGCCTCGAGGGTCGCGACACCGTGCGAGGGCTTGCCCGCGAGTCGAAAGGTCAGCGCGTCGCCGTCGACGTCGTGGGCCGCGAGCCGCTGGGCAAGTCGCGAGTCCTCGTCGAGAGAGAACGCGGCGGGCTCCAGCACCGGCGCGTCGTTGACCGCGGCGACCGCCACCGTGACTTCGGCACTGGCAGACAGGGCCCCATCGCTGGCCTCCACGGTGAAGGCATCGGCTCCGTTGTAGTCCGCCGCGGGCTGGTAGCTGACGGCTCCGGTGGCCGGGTCGACCTGCGCCGTGCCGTGTCGAGGCGGAGCGCTCACCCTGAAGCTCAGCGTGCTGTCGACGTCTCGGGCCACGACGGCGCCTTTGACAGGCGTGTCTTCGCGGGTGCTCAGCGCGAGCGGCAGAATGGTCGGCGCGTCGTTCACCGGCCTCACGTGAAGGCTCAGCGTCGCGGTGGCTTTGAGCTTCCCGTCGCTGACCTCGACCGTGCAGGCGTCGTCTCCTGCGAAGTCCTTCGCCGGCATGTAGACAAACGCTCCCGTGGCAGCGTCGACGGTGGCCTCACCGTGCTTGGGCCGCTCGACGAGCCGGTAGGTGAGCGCGTCGCCGTCGACGTCATGGGCGCTGACCTTCGCGTCGAGCCGGGTGTCCTCGTCGAGGGTGAAGGTGCTGTGCTCGGCCACCGGAGCGTCGTTGACCGGCGTCACCGTTACCGTCACCTCGGCGGTCGCGACGAGGGCCCCGTCGCTGACCTCGACCAAGAAGACGTCGGTGCCGTTGAAGTCTGGCGCACCCTGGTAGGCGATGGCGCCGGTCTTGGGCTCGACGCTGACGGTACCGTGCGCTGGCGGGCGGGCCAGGCGAAAGGTGAGGGCATCGCCGTCGACATCACGGGCGGACAGCACTCCGCGCACCAGTGAATCTTCCTGGCCCGTCAGTGCCAGCGGTGCCACGACAGGCGCGTCGTTCACCGAGCGAACCTCGAGCGTGACGGTCGCCTCGGAGGACTTCAGGCGCCCATCGGAGACCTCGAAGGTGAAGGCATCGGGGCCGTGCACGTCGTGTTCCGGCACGAAGGTGAAGGCGCCGGTCTTTCCGTCGAGCTGCAGCTCCCCATGTCGAGGGCGCTTCACCAACCGGTAGGCGAGCGCGTCACCATCGACGTCATGGGCCGACAAGGTGCCTTGGAGCTTGGTGTCTTCGTCGAGCGTGAACGTGGCGCCTGTCGCGACCGGCGCATCGTTCATGGCCGCGACCGTGACGGCGACCTCACAGGTGGCGCGGAGGGAGCCGTCGCTCACCTCGACCGAGAAGGTGTCGGCACCGTTGAAGTCTGGGGCCGGTTGGTAGGCCACGGCTCCGGTGCGCGGGTCGACGGTCGCCGTGCCGTGGGCGGGAGGCGTCTTCACGTGGAAACTGAGCGCGTCACCGTCGACGTCGGTGGCGTTCACCGTGCCGCGGACGACGGTGTCTTCGAGGGTCGTGAGCGACAGGGGCCGAGTGACGGGCGCGTCGTTGACCTTGGCCACGTGCACCTTGACCTCGGCCCTCGAAGCCCGGCGGCCATCGGAGATCTCCACCGAGAACGCGTCGTCTCCGTTGAAGTCCTTGGCTGGGGTGTAGGTGATGGCCCCGGTGGCTCGCTCGACGGTAGCGAGGCCGTGGGCGGGGCGGCGCTGGAGCACGTAGGCGGAGGTTCCTCCATCGGCTCCAGCGGGGACGAGCGAGGCGCTCACTGGGGTGTCCTCGTCTGTCTTGAGCTCGAGGTCGCCCACCCCCGAGAGCAGCACGATGAGGAGAGTCACCATTGGAGACAGTCTACAGCCCGGCGCTCGACCCTCGAGGGGAATCTTCGGCCACCAAAGCGCGCGTTGCGGACGGCGAGCGCCTCACCGGGAGGGAAGGACGAAAAGTCGTCCATGCTGCAGTGCCGCCCTCAGTCTCTGCGTCGGCGTCTTCTCGAGGTTCCGCAAGACCCGATAGACCCCGCTCGCGTCCACGCCACTGCGTTCTGCGATCGCATACGCCTCACGCCACCGTTTCTCGTCGGCAATGAGCCACGCGCGGTCCTCAGGGCTCAACTCGGCTGGGAATTCGGGCTCCACTCTTGAAACGTACACCTGCCGCAGCGCCACGAGAAGCGCCTCGCTTCCCCCAAACTCCGCTCGAAGGATCTGGAGCCGGCTCGCTGGGCCGTTGCCGAAACGCGGTCGACCGAGGAGCCGCCGGTCACTGGCCAGTCGTTCAGGGGCCGCCGTCATCGCATCCGCGGCCCGAGTTGGGGTGTCTGAACCTCGGCAACGACCTCGAGGACGGGCCACTCCCCAGCCCTGTCATCACGGAGTACTGATTCGAACACCGTGATGACACGCTCGGAGACCTCTTCCCACCGAGGAGGAGGGTCCGGCC
>PMBV01000384.1 GCA_003153055.1 Myxococcales bacterium | reverse complement strand
CTCGGGGACGGTGCTCGGGGACGGTACTCGGGGACGGTGCTCGGGGACGGTACTCGGGGACGGTACACGACTACTCGGGACCGGGGGCGGGACCGCGTGCGCGTGCGCGTGCGTGCGCGGGACCGGAGTTCGGGGAATCGGGGAATCGGGACCCGCGCCCGACCTCGCCGGCGCACGTACTCGGAGCCTGGTGCGCGTGCGTGCTCGCGACCAGGTGAGCGCTCGAGCTCACTCGTTCACCCTGAGCTGGAGCTTCAGGGGATCAGGCAAGGCCCTCGGTTTTGGGCCCTCTGCCGATCCCAGACATCGTGGACACCGGGTTCGACCGGTGCCCACTTGCTTCGCGTAGGCTTTCCGCTTTTGGGGTTCGGTTAGGCCTTGGGCTCTTCGCCCGCCGGTGCTCCTGCCGCCGCGGCGCGATCAGCCAGGGCCTGCTTCCTCGACAACCGGATCTTGCCGCTCGAGTCGATCGAGATGACCTTCACCATCACCTCGTCGCCCTCCTTCACCACCTCGGTCACGGCCTTGACCCGCTTGTCCGCCAGCTCCGAGATGTGAATCAGACCGTCAGTGCCCGGGAAGAGCTCCACGAAGGCGCCAAATTCGACCACCCGCCGCACCGTGCCCAGGTAGATGCGCCCAACCTCGGCCTCGCGCGTCAGCGCTTGGATCATCGAGATCGCCACCTTCACCGCCTCGCCGTCAGCCGACGCGATGTCGACCTTGCCCGAGTCATCAATGTTCACGCTGCAGCCCGTGCGCGCGATGATGTCCTTGATCACCTTGCCGCCCGGCCCGATGACGTTCTTGATGTACTCGGTGCGAATCTGGATGCTGGTGATGCGCGGCGCGTAGGCGCTGATCTCCTTGCGCGGCGCCGGCAACGCCTGGGTCATCTTGTCGAGGATGTGCAGCCGACCACGACGGGCCTGCTCCATCGCCCGGAGCATGATCTCCATCGTCAGGCCGGTGATCTTGATGTCCATCTGCACCGCCGTGATGCCCTTCGAGGTGCCACACACCTTGAAGTCCATGTCGCCCAAGTGATCCTCGTCACCGAGAATGTCGCTCAGGATGGCGATCTTCTCGCCCTCCTTCACCAGGCCCATCGCGATGCCTGCCACCGGCGATTTGATCGGCACGCCCGCGTCCATCATCGACAGCGTCCCGCCACAGACCGAGGCCATCGACGAGCTGCCGTTNNCGGCTTGGTCTCGTTCACCGAGAAGGGCGGGAAGTTGTAGTGCAACAGGAAGCGACGGCTGATCTCGCCCGTCAACGTCTCGATGCGCTGGTCGTCTTCAGACGTGCCCAACGTCGCCACCACCAGCGCCTGCGTCTCGCCTCGCTGGAAGATCGCCGAACCGTGCGTCCGCGGCAGCGCGCCCACTTCGATCGAGATGGCTCGCACCTCGTCGTGCGCCCGGCCTCCGATGCGCCCACCATTCACCGTCAGCTCGCGCATGTACTCGTACTTGAGGTCTTCGTAGATGGCCTTGACCATCTTCTCTTTGGCCGCGTACCCCTCGCCCAGCTCGGCCTTGAGAGCCTCCTGCAGCTTCTTCGAGACGTCCTTGAGGGACCCGTAGCGCTCGTGCTTGTCGCTGATGGAGTAGCCCTTGGCGATGCCGTCCCAGCTCAGCGCTCGCGCCCGCGCCTTGAGCTCGGGGTCTTGCTTCACCACCTTCTCGATCTCGCGCACCGTCACGCCCAGCTCGGCCCGCAGCTCGTCTTGAATGCGAATGATGGGCTGGCAGCTCGCGTGCGCGAACTCCAACGCCTTCACCATGTCGGCCTCGGAGATCTCTTCGGCCCCGCCCTCGACCATCACGATGGCTTCCTTGGAGCACGCCACCACGATGTCGATGTCGGACTTCTCGCGCTGCTTGGTCGTCGGGTTCGCGATGAGCTGGCCATCGATGCGCCCCACTCGCACCCCGGCGATGGGGCCGTTGAAGGGAATGTCGGACACCCACATCGCCGCCGAGGCCCCACACAGGCCCAGCACGTCGGCGTCGTTCTGCTGGTCAGACGAGATGACGCTCAGCATGATCTGCGAGTCGTACGGATACCCCTCGGGGAACAGCGGCCGGCAGCTCCGGTCGATGAGCCGGCTCGTCAGGGTCTCTTTCTCAGACAGCTTGCCCTCGCGGCGGAAGTACCCACCGGGGATACGGCCCGCCGAGTACATGTTTTCCTTGTACTCGACCGTCAGCGGCAGGAAGTCGACGTCTCGCTTGTCCTTCGAGCTGACCGCGGTGGCGAGAACCATCGTGTCGCCGTACCGCACCACCGTCGCGCCGTCGGCCTGCTTGGCCAAGCGACCTGTCTCGATGACGAGCTCGCGCTCGCCGACCATCACGCTCTTGCGAATCATTGCCATGGGCTCTTCGTCCTTCATGTCTACTTCGGAGGGCGAGGCGGGTGGCCGTCTTGTTTCGTCTGATCGCAACGGCCAAGCCCCCTTGGCCGCTCCGACCAGCGAATCAAAACGACGCGAGATACTACTGCCGCCTCTCCATCCACGTGGAACCGCGACTGCGCTTTGCTTCCCTCGAAAAACCAACGGGGCGCTCGAGATGGGAGCGCCCCGCCACCAACAGAACCGCTACTTCCGGATGCCGAGGTTCTCGATGAGCTTCTTGTACCGGTTGGCGTCCTTGTCCTTCAGGTAGTCGAGCAACCGTCGCCGCTGGGACACCATCTTCAGCAAGCCCCGACGGCTGTGGAAATCTTTCTGGTGCGTCTTGAAGTGCTCGGTCAGGTAGTTGATGCGCTCCGACAGCAGCGCCACCTGAACCTCCGGGCTCCCGGTGTCTTTCTCGTGGGTCCGGAACTTCGCGACGATCTCGACCTTCTTCTCGGCGTGAGCAGTCATGTCCTGCCTTCTGTGTTACCCCCGCTCCGGTGAATGAACTCGCCCATGGTCCGCGGAGGGGAACAGACCGGGTGAAGGCCTCGTGGAGACGGCCCGCTTCGTGCAAACTGCGTCGCGTCTACCGGAACCAGCCCCCTCGGTCAACCAACCTTCCACCGGCCCGCTGCCACCCTGCCTCGAGAATGCTCCGGTTTTTCAATGGATTACTCGGCTTGACAGAGGGCGTCCAGATGAAGCCGACGGTCTTGCAGCGGCGAGGAGCTGAGGCCAATACGCTTCCATGATGCTGGAGCGCTTCACCGTTGGGGGACGGCTGCGCTGGTATGCCTCGGTGATGGTGGGGGCGCTCGTCGTCATCGCGGGGCTTGCCGAGGTGGCCGCGGTGGCCGCGACCAAGCGCTCGAGTCAGCTCGCCAGGGAGGCGCGCATGGCCGCCCGGGCTGCCGAGGTGCGTTCCGCCCTGTTGACCGCCCGGCGCTACGAGAAAGACCTGTTCCTCAGCGCTCCGCACGCCCGGGAGGCCGAGCTGTACGCCGGCAAGTTCGACCTGGCCATCGACGAGCTCGGCGTCGCGCTGGCGGGCCTGGCGGAGGACGCCACCGAGCCAGAGGACATGCGCGACCTGGAGGTGCTGCGGGAGCACCTCGCGCCCTACACGCTGGCGATGGACGAGCGAAAGCAAGACATCCTCGCTGGGCGGCTCCTCGACCCCGCGGCCGGCAACCAGCTCAACCTCGAGTACCGCAACGACATCGCTCTGGCCGAGGGCCTGTCGAGGAAGCTGGTGGCCCACGCCCTCGAGCGCGCGCGGGAAGGCGAGGCGAGCCAGCTCGAAGACAGCCGGCGGGGCGTGGCGCTGTTCCTGGTGGCGCCCCTGTTGACGGCGGTGCTCGCCTACGGCCTGGGCCGGAGAGTGGCGGCCAGCATCATCAACCCCTTCACCGTCACCATGCGGGCCCTCGAGGAGC
Source organism: Myxococcales bacterium (assembly GCA_003153055.1). The sequence continues at coordinate 8,512 of PMBV01000384.1, read as the reverse complement.
TCTCGGCAGGCAACCTCGACGTCGAGGTTCCCCCGATGGGTCGCGGCGAGCCCGGCCGCACCCGCGAGGCGCTGGTACACGCCATCTTTGAGATGCGCGAAGACCGGGCCACGCTGGCCCTCGAGCGCACCAGGGCCGTCGAGGCCTTGCGCGTCAAGAGCGAGTTCCTGGCCAACGTGAGCCACGAGATCCGCACCCCGCTCAACGGCCTGCTGGGGCTGACCCGTCTGGTGCAAGAGAGCCTCAAGGAGCCCGAGCATCGGGCCTCGCTCCAGCAGGCGCTCGACAGCGGCCAGGCGCTGCTCCGGCTGCTCAACGACATTCTCGACATCAGCCGCATCGAAGCCGGCCGTCTCGAGCTCGAGCCGATGGCCTTCGATGCGCTGGAGCTGCTCGAGGGCGTGGGGCAGACCTTCGGTGGCCTCGCCGCCGACAAGGGCCTCTCGCTGGTGCTCGAGCACGGGGAGGGGCTCCCCCACCGCTTCGCCGGCGACGCGCTGCGGGTGCGGCAGGTGCTGTGGAACCTGGTGAGCAACGCCATCAAGTTCACCTGCGCGGGCACGGTGCTGGTGCGCGCCTTCAAGGCCGAAGACGGTGCGCTGGGCGTCACGGTGATTGACGAGGGCATTGGCATTCCCGCCGACAGGCTGGCGACCATCTTCGAGCCCTTCACGCAGGTCGACGCCTCGGTGACGCGCCGCTTCGGGGGCACCGGGTTGGGCCTCGCCATCGCCCGGCGGCTGGCCGAGCACATGGGTGGCCGGCTGACGGCGACGAGCGAGGTCGGCCGTGGCTCGACGTTCCTCGTCACCCTGCCGCTGGCGTGCGTGGTCGAGCCCGAGGCCAGTGCTCCCGATCGCCGCCTGGTGCTGGTGGACCCAAACGAGGCCACCCGAGGAGCACTGGCCCGCAGCCTGAGAGCCGAGAAGACGTCGGTGTGGGAATTCGACTCCCTGGAGCAGCTCGCTGAGCTCGCGGCGAGCGTGCCGGCGGGGACCCCGGTGGCCTACGACGCCACGCTGTCGATCGACGAGCTGCGGAAAGCAGGGGCACACCTCGGCCCGCATCTGGCGCTGGCCCCTCCCGGGTGCACGGTGGAAGGGCCGTTCGTGTTGAGGCCGGTGTTGCCGCCTGCGCTGTGGAGAGCCCTGGCCGTGAGCCGGCCGGTGATGGCCCAGGTGGCGCCAGCCGGAGCGCGGCGGCTCAAGGTGCTGGTCGCGGAGGACAACCCGGTCAACGTGCTCGTGGTTCGGCGGGTGGTGGAAAAGGAAGGGCACGAGGTCGTGGTGGTGGGCGACGGGCAGGCGGCCCTCGACGCCATCCCCGGGGGCCAGTTCGATTTGGTGCTGATGGACGTGCAGATGCCGGTGCTCGATGGCATCTCGGCCACGCGACAGTTGAGAGAGCTCCCCGAGGGGAAGCAGCTGCCGGTGGTGGCCCTCACGGCTTCGGTGATGCCGGCCGACCTGGAGCGGCTCAGGGAGGTCGGCGTGAGCACGGTGCTCCCCAAGCCGGTGGACTTCGCGCACCTGCGCCAGGTGCTCTCGTCAGTGGGGCGACAAGGCGCGGGAGGGCCTCAAGGGCTGCCGGCGTCACCTCTGTCAGCGGGGCTCGGTTCCTGAGCTCGGGAGGCCATCACATCACGGCCCTCCGAATGGCTGCGGCGCCTTGTCGCGCTCATAGGCTTGGATGATGTCCTGCACGAGGGGGTGCCGGACCACATCGACGTGGGTCATCTCGGCGAACCCAACTCCGTCGACTCCTTCGAGGATTCGCCGCGCGTGCACCAACCCAGACATCCGACCTGCGGGGAGGTCAATCTGCGTCATGTCTCCCGTGACCACCGCCTTCGAGTGGGTGCCGAGCCGAGTGAGGAACATCTTCATCTGTTCCACCGTCGTGTTCTGGGCCTCGTCGAGAATCGCGAAGGCCTCCGTCAATGTCCGCCCTCGCATGAAGGCCAGCGGAGCGACCTCGACGACGCCCTGGGCGATCAACGCCTCGGCGCGCTGGGAATCCATCATGTCGAACAGCGCGTCGTACAAAGGCCGCAGGTACGGGTTCACCTTCTCGGCCAGGTCACCCGGCAGAAAGCCGAGCTTCTCACCGGCTTCGACCGCGGGCCGGGCGAGCACGATGCGCTTGACTCGCCCCTCGAGGAGCGCGGCGACCGCCATCGCCATGGCCAGGTAGGTCTTNNGTCTTGCCGGTGCCCGCCGGCCCGACTCCGAAGACCAGATCGCGCGCCCCGATGAGCTCGACATAGCGCCGCTGCGCCACCGAGCGCGGAGCCACGGGGCGGCCCTTGCGACTCAAGATGGGAGGCAACTGAAGCACGTCGAGCCCGTCTTCGCCCGAGTGGCCCAGTGCCTGGAGCGCGTGCTCCACGTCTTCCCGGTAGACGGCGCGCCCGGCCTTCAGCATCGTGGTGAGGGTCTCGAGCAGGCGCGCCGCGACGCCCACGGCCTCGCCGGTGCCGGTGAGGTGAATCGCAGTGCCCCGGTGGCCGACCCGCACCCCGAGGCGTCGCTCGAGGAGCTTGAGGTTCTCGTTCTGGGTACCCGCCAACGTGCGGGCCAGCTCACTGTTGTCGAGGTCGACGTGGAGGGACTGGGTCGCGGCGTGCTTCATGGGCTCCTTCGAAGGGGGGTACTCCAACTTCGAGCGTCGGCGCAACCGGCCGTCAGTCGCTGACTGGCCCCTTGGCCCAAGCCACCAGCTTCGCGCGCTCATCGGTGGTCAGCTTGGCCGCGGCGTGCAACGGCAAGTAGAACCAGGGAGGCATACCGCCCTCGTCGAGTTCTTCGGCCATCGCCTTGTGCTTCTTTTTCCTGCGCTCGGGAGTGAAGCTGGCCCACTCCGAGAAGTTCAGCTCTCGGCGGCCTTCCACCACATCGCGGTGCATCAGCCAGGAGCCCGGCGCGACGCGGCTGTACCAGGGCCACACGGTCTCGTTGGAGTGGCAGTCATAGCAAGCCCGCTTCAGCAGCGGCTTCACGTCGTCAGGCGCCTTGATTTCCCCAGTCACCGGCGGATTCGTGCGCTCGAAGGAAACGAGCTGCATAAGCGCAAAGCCGACGATCACACCAACCCCAATGCGAGTTGCTCGTTTCATAGACCGCCCACCTTACACGAGATTCGCGCGGCGTAGGCCGGGCTGCGCACCGCGGAGAGGCTCCCATCACCATTACCGCAGCGGGGGCAGCAACACGAACGCCCCTTCACCCTGCCGCCTATAGAAATACTCATCCCTCCATGGGTACCGGAGATCATCTGGCGCGAGGAGCCCCTCCTCGACCAACTCCCCCAGCGTATTCGGCAAGTCACCCTTCTCGAGCCGATGGACCTCGAGGGCCGCCTCGATGCGAGTGACCTGCTGGCGGCCGACGAAGCGTTGGGCGGCTGGATCCGTATACGTCGTGGCGTTCGGGCCCAGCCGCACCGACCCAAAATCAAGCCGGCTCCCAATCAAAACCACCCCGCCCAGCACGACCATCGTCAGTGCGATACGGCCCGCGGCGCCCAGCACTGCCGAGGCCCGACTATCGGTCTCGAAGTCGTCGCCGCCCTTGGTGCGAGGCGGCAGCGTCCCCAGGTAGTCGAGGTTCACCAGGGTGCTCAGCGCCTTGGCGGTCTCGAATTCGCCCAGGCACGACAGCTCGACGATGCGCTGCACGGTTCGCCCCGGCTCGGCGAGCAGGAAGCAGGTGCGCTCCGACTCGCCGATCGACTGGAATTCTCCCTTGGCGGGCTCCTCGCGGCCTTCCTCGAAGGCGTCGTCGAGCGCGGCATCGAAGTCATCGCGGGTCAGCTGCGGCGGGGGCAGCTCTCGGCGCCGCTCGAAGGTCATCTGCAAGCTGGTGATGCGCTTGCGGACCACGGGCCACTCATCGACCCGACGGAAGCCCTCCATCAACACCGACTCAGCTCGAAGCGGCGCCGCCGCGGGGTCGACCTCGACTTCCTTCTGCTCGAACTCGTAGTTGCCGCTGTGCCAGGTGAAGAGCCGAAACAGGGTCTCGCTGGTCTTCAGCTGAACCACGTCTCTGAACTTCTCGGCCGCGATGAAGCCGCTGCTCACCAGCACGTCGCCCAGCCGCTGGAGTGTGCGCTTCTGGGTGTCGAGGGCCATCTGCAGCTGGGCCTCGTCGATGAGGCCGGCCCGCACCAGCATCATGCCGATGAGCGTCTTCTTGTTGCGCGAGGCCGACTCAGCCCGAATGATGTTGCCGTCTTTGAACGTCACCGTGACGGCGTCACCCTTGAACGTCACGGTCAGCTCGCCCGTCTTCTGCTGCTGCCCGATGAGCTGGAGAATGTCGGCGATGCCGAAGTCTTTGAGGGTGCCCTTGAGCGCCATGGCTACCCTTGCCCCTTGCGCAGCTCGCGCAGTGAGCCCAGGTACATCACCAGCGCGACGGCCACCAGGGGGCCCAGCTTGAGCACGCCCGGGACGGCGTCATAGGGCGCCCGCAAGACGCCCTGCCGAAAGACGGCGAACACCACCGTCGAGAAGAACGAGAAGGCGAACACGGCGCCCCTCACCGTCGCCCCCGAGAACACCTGGCCCATGCCGGCACACAGCGCGCCCAGCACCAGCGCGGTGCGCTCCCGCCGGGCGGCGTAGCGGGCCACCTCGAGCTGCTTGCGCACCTTGAGCGAAGGGGCCACCACGTTCTTCTTGGCGAAGACGTTGATGCATTGGGTGCACATGGGGCTCCCTCTCGAGACGTCGGGGTCGCCCCGGGTGCTGACGGCCATGCCACAACGGGTGCACTCCTTGGACACCTGGAGCGTCGGGCCCATGAACCCGAGGGCGAACAGGAGCGCCGCCAGCACCAGCGGGTACAGGGGCCCCACGGGCTCGGGCAGCTCGCCCAGCACCAGGTGGGTGAGTTGGGAGCGCACCCGGGTGGCCGCGTCTGCCGCCGACGCCTGCGCGAGGAGCAGCTCGGGGTCGAGCGGCACGGTGCGCACGAGCTGGTTGGCGCCGAGCTCAAAAGGCCGCTCCTCGCTCGACGGCCGGGGGAGGCTCGGGTCGAGCTCCGCCGCCTGGGCGAGGGCCGACATGCCCTTGTCGACCTCGGCCGCCGCGCTCTCGCCGTACACCGCCACCCGCCGCTGGTACACCCGCCCCAGGTCGTACAGCCCTGCGGCGGTGCGGTGGTCCTTGGTGACGGCCTCGAGCACGGCCCGGGAGTTCTCGAGGTCTCCCATCAAGAAGAAGGCGACCCCCATGTTGACCCGCGCGCCCACGTCGTCGGGCTTCATCGCCAGCGCCTTCCGCAGCGAGCCAATGGCCTTGTCGAGTTGCCCCCTCCGCAGGTGGTGGCGGCCCAAGACGTAGAGCTCGGCAAAGCCGGCCTTGTCCTCGGCGGCCAGGGCCTCGAGTCGCCGCGCGGCCGGCTCGACCGTGCCCCCCCGCTCGATGGCCGCCAGGGTGGCCGCCGGGGTCTCGGCGAAGGCCGTGGCCTCCACCGTGAGGGCTCCGAGGGTCGGGACCAGCCCCAGCGAGGCGATGAGCATCGCGGCCACCAGTCGCTCCCTCACCGAGAGGTAGAGCGCGGAGGCGGCGAAGAACCCCAGCAGCACTGGAGCCACCCCCATGCGAAACACCAGGGGAAGGCTCAACAGCAGCAGGGCCGCGGAGGTGGTCTGCCAGCGCGCCGCCGCCCGGGGAAAGAGGAAGTGGAAGTCGTAGAGGAAGTAGTAGGCCCGCCGCGCGAAGAGCACCAACACCACCGCCGCCGAGGTGAGGAGCCACGCCACCAGGAAGACGGTCGCCACGTCGGCCATCGCCGCCCGCCGGTAGCGGGGCTCGACCAGCTCTCGCGAGGCGGCCGCTCCCATGGCCGAGAGAAAGCGCCCCAGGTCGCTGGGGTCGGCCTCGAAGTAGGCGCGGGCGAGCCCCGACCAGGCCGCCGGGAGCGACGGGGCCAGCTCGGCCGCGGTCATCGCCAACTCCACGGCGGCGCCCGAGTCGCCTTTGGCCTCGTGGGCCGCCGAAGCGCGGAGCAGGCCCATCGCCCAGGGCTCGAGGTCGGAGGCACCCACGGTCTTCTTCAGCGCTACCAGGCCGGCCCGGGCCGCTTGCTCGGCCTTGATGTTCGAGCCGCCCTCGACCTTCTTCCACCGGAGCCAGGCCTGCTCCAAATCGGCGTCGCTCACCCGCTCGAGTTTCAGGGGCTCGGGGGGCTTGTCGAGGTGGTGCTCGGCCTCGCGCCGCTTCGAGTCGGCCGGGGGCGCGGGGCTTTCCTTCGAGGTGGGAGCCTTGGCCGGCCGAACCGTGGGCTCGGTGGGCGGCTCGACGGCGTCGGGCTCCTGTGGATCGGCGTCGACCTCATCGGGCGGCGGGGCCTTGGGTCGTGACTTGGGAGCTCGGACGGTGGGCGCGTCGGGGTCGACCAGCTCGACCTGGGCATTGGCCGAGCTGGTAAGCGCCAGCATTGCCAGGAAGAGGGACCGCCGAGGAGTCACCATCGGGAAGCGGCGACGTTAGCCAAGCCCTGACAACCCCGCGAGCACTTCGCGCGGAGGCCTGCGACTCGAGCTATATGCGCCTACATGAGCGACACCGGAGCAGCCATCGAGCGGCTGGTTGAAATCATGCGAAGATTGCGCGCCCCGGGCGGCTGTCCGTGGGACCGCGAGCAGGACTTGCGCAGCCTGCGGCCCTACCTCATCGAGGAGTGCTACGAGGTGCTCGACGAGATGGATCGCGTTGCCTTCGGAGGGCCCTGGGGTCCGCTGGCCGAGGAGCTGGGGGATCTGCTGTTTCAAATCGTCTTTCACGCCCAGCTCGCCTCGGAGCAACAAGCCTTCGACTTCGCGGCCATCGCCAACGCGGTGTCGGACAAGATCGAGCGGCGGCACCCCCACGTCTTCGGCGACCGGGCGGTCTCAGGGACCACTCAGGTGCTGGAGAACTGGGCGCGGCTGAAGGCCGAGGAGCGAAAGAAGAAGAACGGTCACGTCGGGAGCGTGCTGGACGGGGTGCCCTCTGGAGCCCCGGCGCTGCAGCGGGCCGAGCGGCTGACCGAGAAGGCCTCGCGTATCGGCTTCGACTGGAGCGACATGAAGGACGTGCGGGCCAAGGTCGACGAGGAGCTGGGGGAGCTCGACGAGGCCATCGCCTCGGGGGACCGGGATGCCATCGAGCACGAGCTGGGTGACGTGTTGTTCGCCCTGGCCAACGTCGGCCGGCACGTCAAGATCGCCCCCGAAGATGCTCTGCGAGGCACCATCAAGCGCTTTACCGCCCGGTTCAAGGCGGTGGAGCGGGGGCTCGAGGCCCAGGGAGTGCCGTTTGGGGGGGGCACCCTGGAGCAGATGGACCGGTTGTGGGACGAGGCGAAGGTGGAGGAGAAGGCCGGACGGCTACCTCCAGGCTGATCCGCCTTGACCCCACTCGGCCCCGCCGTGTATGCGCGCGTCCTCGCTGTATTGCTTTCGTAAGGAGAATCCGTGGCCAATACCCATTCCGCCGTCAAGCGCAACCGCAAGGCGCTCAAGCGCAACGCCCGCAACACCGCCGTCAAGAGCTCGGTGAAGACCGCCCTCAAGAAGGCCCGCGAGGCCATTGCTGGTGGAGACAAAGAGAAGGCCAAGTCCGCGGTGGTCGCGGCCACGACGGCCCTCGACAAGGCGGCGGCCAAGGGCGTGCTGCACTCAAAGAACGCCAGCCGGCACGTGTCCCGGCTGAACCAGCTCGCCGCGAAGTAATCAGCAGCTGCGTGGCGATGGCCGCCCGCCCCCACGGGAAGCGTGTGAGCTTCAGGGGGGCGCTCGGCTCCTGCGCCAGAGGGCGCGGGCAACGAGGCCCAGGGCCACGAGACCGACGAGAACGAGAGCGGTATTGCGGTAGGTGACGAAGAAGCGCTCGATGCGCTCGGCGTTATCACCGAACGTGAAGCCCACGGTGACGAGGAGCGTGTTCCAGGCGAGGGCGGACACCACCCCGAGGAACAGGGCTCGAGATAAGGGAACTCCCGAGGCGCCGGCGGCGACGAAGACGATCGCCCGGAAGCTGGGGATGAAGCGGTTCGATACGAGGAGCCAGGCGCCCTTCTCGAGCATGAGGGCCTGGGCCTTGCGGAGCTGCCCGACCTTGAGGCCGAGGATGGTCTTGTTCTCGTCGAGGGTGGAGACCTTTCCGGCGATGGCGAAACCGAGGAGCCAGGTGACGGCGATGCCTCCCATGCTGCCGAGGGTGAGGGCGAGAATGACGAGGGGCATGGAGCGCTCGTCGCGGGCCACGTAGGCGCCTCCCAACAGGGTGATGGAATCGCCTGGGAAGGGAGGGAAGAGGTACTCGATGAGCGCGGCCAGGCCCAGGACGAGGTAGCCGAAGGGGCCTAGGGATTGAATGAGGGAGTCGATGTGGTGGACCACGGGGCGAGTCTAATGGTGTGTGGGCTCCGCTGGGGTCGGAACGGAGGCTGAGGCACCGCTCATCCGCAGTGGGCCGCACTCCACTCTGGGCGTCTCTTCGAGTGGCGGTAGGGACGGCTCT
>PMBV01000538.1 GCA_003153055.1 Myxococcales bacterium | reverse complement strand
GCGTGGGACCTCGGGCGCACGTTCTCGTCGTCGACCACCCTGTGGGACCGCTTCGGCCTGGGGCTCGAAGCGGCGCATGACTTGGGCATCGCCGGGCGGCCCTTTCGAGTCGATCCGCTGCTCGACCGGGTGAGCCCGAGCCCGGTGACGATGCTCGAGCTCGATGGCTGGGCGGTGCTGCTCCGCACCTCGGCCATTCGAGCCATGCTGATGGCTGGGGTGGGCTCGCGGGTGAACGCCGCGGCGGACCTCGGCCTGGTGGCGGGGGGCGCGGTGGACGCCACGGTGGCCGAGTTTGGCCTGTCGGTGAAGGCGGAGTTTCGCAAGCAGGCAGGCGGGTTTCGCCACGGCCTCTTCGGGCCCACCTATGAGCTGTCGCGGTTCGCCGACACGGGTTTTTCAGGGCCTTCGATCGCCGCCGCGTCACTCCCTGACGGATTCTCGGTGTACGGCGAGGCGCGGGTGGGGGTCGGCTCGGCCGTTTCGGTGGACGCCGCCGTGGAGCACTTCTTCTTCGGCCGCACCGACCTCGATGCGTCCGCGAGCCTCACGCTGTTGGACAGCTGGCTCCTCGTGGAGGCTCGCTTCACCGCGGTGGGCCTGGGGCCGCTGCCTCGGTACGCGATGACCGGCTCGGTTCGGGCCCGGCTGTTTCGCTCGTTCTACCTGTCGGCGTCAGGGGGCACGGTCTTCTTCCCTCAGCTCGATGGGACACTCCTGCGCGGCGTGACGGCCTCCGCTGGCGTCGGAGTCGACTTCGAGCGCTGAAGCGGAAGCGGCTCAGAACCCAGCCACGATGCGTCGTGCCATGAGCTCCAGCGACACCTGCGCCTCGACGCCGCCCAGCTCCCAGGCCACTTTGGGCATGCCGTAGACCACCGACGACTCGGCGTCTTGCCCCAAGGTGTGGGCGCCGGCCTGCCGCATCTCGAGTAGCCCTTGCGCCCCGTCGGCCCCCATGCCCGTGAGAATCACCCCGAGCGCGGCGTTGCCCGCGGCCTTGGCCACGCTGCGGAACAGCACGTCGACCGACGGCCGGTGCCCCGACACCTTGGGCCCGTCGACGACGCCGACGACGTGCCCGCCGCCAGCGCGGCGAACCACCATCTGCCTGTCTCCGGGGGCGAGCAGCGCCAGGCCCGCCTCGACGACGTCACCATCCTTGGCTTCTCGCACCCGCATCTTCGACAACCGAGCCAGGCGCCCGGCGAAGGACTTGGTGAAGAAGGCCGGCATGTGCTGCACCATCACCAGCCCCGGCGTGTCCGGTGGCAGGGCCTGGAGAATCGCCTCGATGGCTACCGTCCCTCCGGTCGATGCGCCGAGCGCGATGAGCTGGTGGGAGCGCGCCACCGGCCGTTGCCCCAAGGGGCCCATGGGTTGCGCCGCCCGGTGCCGTGACTGGGCCGCTGCCCGCACCGCCTGCACCAGCTCGTCGGCCATGTCCGACAGCGACAGCTCGTTGCTCGGCTTGCAGATGACCTCGACCGCGCCGGCCGACATGGCCTCCAGCGCCACCTCGCCGCCCTTGGTGGTGAGCGTCGAGAGGATGATGACTGGCAGCGGGTGGAACTTCATCAGCTTCTTGAGGAAGGTGATGCCGTCCATTCTCGGCATCTCGATGTCGAGGGTGACGACGTCGGGGCGAGTGGCGACGATGAGGTCCCTCGCCACGTAGGGGTCGGGCGCCTCGCCCACCACCTCGATGTCTGGCTGGGAGGACAACACCTGCCGGCACATTCGCCGCACCACCGCCGAGTCATCGACAATCAGCGCGCGAATCACGTTGGGGCCCCCAGCTCCACCACCTCGATCTCCAGCGGGCTCTCGTCCACCACGAAGGCCACGCTCTGGGGGCGCCCGGTGGGGAGCCTCCCGAGGAACTCGGCCGTCGCCGGCACCCCCAGCGACCACCGAGCCTGGGCGCCGAACCACTCCTTGAGGGCCGAGCCTGAAATCATATTGAGCAGCTCGGCCACCGCCGCCATCGCGCTCTCTTGAGCGTCAGGGTCATCGGCCTCCACCCCCAAGAGGTTGGCCGCCGCCTCGAGGCCGAGGTTCCGGGGGAGCCGCAGGGCGATCTGCCCGCTGGTGGCTGCCTCGAAGCGAATGACGGCCTCGATGACGTCGCCCTTGAGCGGCTCGGCTCCCATCGGCACGTCGTCGCAGAAGAGGAAGACCGCCGTTTCGAGCACCGAGCGGGTGACGTTCGCCAGCGCTTCGCGGCTCAATCGGCTCACGAGCGGCTCCTGGCAGCGGCCTCCGTCAACACCCGGTTGATGGCCTCGAGCACCTCCTCGGGCGTGAAGGGCTTGGTGAGGTGGGCGCAGATGCCCAGGCTCTTGAGGTGCTCGATGGCTGGCTCGCTCCGCTCGGCCGATACCACCACCACCGGAACCTTGGCCAAGAGCGAGTCTTTTACCATCGTCTCGATGAGCTCGGTGCCGCTCATCACCGGCATGTGGATGTCGGCCAGCACCACGTCGACCCACTCCTTTTGCAAGACGTCGAGGGCCTCCTTGCCGTTGGACGCCTCGAAGATGGTCCCCAGCTCGAGCTTCGACAGCCCGAGCGAGCGCTTCATCATCTTGCGGATGATGGGGGAGTCGTCGACGACCAAGATGGAGTAGCTCATGATGGGGTCCTCACAGCTCGTGCTCGTTCTTGTCTGTCTTGATGGTGACGCGCCCCGTGGCGACGTGCAGTCGCGCGGTGCGAAACACCGAGCCGCCCACCTCCTCGGCCGCGATGGGGACGCCGGCCTTCCACAGCATCTTCCGCAGGATGAGGTGGTTGCGCTTGCCGATCTCGAAGATGTCGGTCATCGCCAGCAGCGCCGCGCCACCCGCCACCTTCACCACCAGGTCTCGTTTGTCGCAGCCTTGGGCGTACAGGCTCTGGAACAGCAGGGGGATGCCGGTGTCGGCGAACATGGCTGGTCTGGCCTTGGCCTTTTCGGGCGCAGTGGCCGATTGGGGCAGCATGTAGTGGAGCATGCCTCCCACCTTGCGCACCGGGTCGTGCACCAACACCCCGATGCACGAGCCCAAGGCGTAGGTGACGAGCACGCCCTCGGCGTCAGCGCAGACTTTGAAGTCGGCGATGTCGACCGTCACCAGCTTCATGGCCCACCCGGCCGCTGGTACACCGAGGGCGCCAGCGTGGTGAGACCGGTCTGCACCGTGCTCAGGCTCTCGGCGTGGCCGATGAGCACCAACCCTCCCGGGCGCACCAGCCGCTCCATCTCCTTGACCAGTTGCTGGCGGACCGGGTTGTCGAAGTAGATCATCACATTGCGGCAGAAGACGACGTCGAACGGGCCCTTCATCGGAAAAGGTGGGCGAGCCAGGTTCAGCCGGGCAAAGGCCACCTTCGACTTGAGCTCCGGGCTCACCTCGTAGAAGGACCCGTCGCGGCCGTCTCCCGCGCGTGTGAAGGCCCGCTCCAGCGCCCGAGGCGGCACCATCTTCAACTGCCCTGTGCCATAGCGCCCAGCGCGGGCCAGGCCGAGCACCCGAGTGCTGATGTCGGTGGCGAGGATGCGCCAGTCGAGCTCCGGGCCCAGCACCTCGTTGAGGACCAGCGCGATGGTGTAGGGCTCTTCACCGCTGGAGGCCGCGGCGCACCAGACCCGAAACCGCCGCTGACCCGAGGCGCGCCACAGAGCCATCGCCGCCTTGAGCCGCTCGAAGTGGGCCGGCTCGCGGAAGAACGAGGTGTAGTTGGTCGAGATGACGTCGAGGAACTCCACCAGCTCGCCACCGCTGGCGTCGCGCTTCAGGAAGTCGAGGTAGTCCTCCTCGTCGCCCAGCCTGAGGGCCCTGAGGCGCTTGCCGACTCGGGCGCTCACCAGCGCTTCCTTCTCGTCGCCCAGCCGAATGCCCGCCTGGGCGTAGGCGAGGTCTCGCAGGGCGCGGAAGACGGTCGGGCGCATATTTTAGAACTGCTGGAGCTCGCTGTCGTCGAGGGGAATGACGCTCCTCGGGTCGACCGGCGCCGAGGGCAGCGCATCGAAGCCGCTCGAGGCTGGGGCCGCGGCGCGTGGGCTCACCGGCCTGAGCTCACGCTTGGCCGGGGGCTTGGGGTTGGGGGTCCTCGGCCGTCCGCTGGGCCCCTTGGTCGCTGGGCTGGCGTGGTCCCCGCCGCGCACCATGTGCACCAGCGCTCGCACCATGTCGGTGAGCTCGACGGCCTGGGCTGAGAGCTCCTCGCTGGCGGAGGCCGACTCCTCGGCGTTGGCGGCGTTCGACTGGGTGATTTTGTCCATCTGAGCGATGGCGCCGTTGATGTGGGTGACGCCGGTCGCCTGCTGCTCGCTGGCCGTGGCCACCTCGTTGACCAGGCCGGTGACGCTGGTCGCCCCGCTGACGATTTCCTTCAAGATGCCATTGACCTCGTCACTCATCGAGGCGCCGCCCTCGGCGTTGCGCTGAGACTCCTCGATGAGCGAGGCCGTCGTCTTGGCTGCCTCGGCGCTCCGCTGAGCGAGGTTCCTGACCTCCTCGGCTACCACCGCGAAGCCCTTGCCCGCCTCGCCCGCCCGGGCGGCCTCCACCGCCGCGTTGAGCGCCAGGAGGTTCGTCTGGAAGGCGATTTCGTCGATGGTCTTGACTATCTTCGCCGTCTCGGTCGCCGAGCCGCGAATCCGGTGCATCGCCTCGCTCAACCGCTCCATGCTGGTGGCGCCTCGGTTGGCCGCGTCGGCCGCTTGCTGGGCCGTCTGACTCGCCTTGCGCGCGCTCTCGGCGTTGTGCTGAGTCATCGACGTCACCTCTTCGAGCGAAGAGGAGACCTGCTGGAGGCTCGAGGCCTGCTCGCTGGCGCCGTTGGCCATCTGTTGACTGGCCGAGGCCACCTGCCCGGAGGCCGAGGCCACCAGCTCCGAGCTCGCGTTGAGCCCCGAGATGATGCGGTTGATGGGGCCCGTGGCGCCGCGGGTGACGAACCAGGCCAGCGCCGCGCCGAGGCACAGGCCCACCAGTAGCCCGACCTCCACCACCACCTCGACGCTCGAGAGCCCCTCGGCGAGCTCACGCGACGAACGGCTGACGACGTCGATGCCATCGGCCGCCAGGGCCTTGGCGCTGGCCAGTAGGGGCTCGAAGGTAGCGACTCGCTGCTGGTTGAGCGTCTCTCGCTCGGTGGCCGCCCGCTCGAGCCGCGGGCCGAGCGCGCCGTACTCCTTGGCCGCGTCCCTCAGTGTGCCGGCCGCCTTGAGCTCCACGCCCTTGGCCCCGAGCTCGTCGAGCTGACGCTGGAGCGTCGCCGCCCCGGAAATGGCCTTCTCGTAGAGCTTGGAGGTGTGCGTCGCCTCGGCCTGGTAGAGTTCCCGGCGGAGTTCCTCGGCCGTCCGCTCCAGCGCCGCCATCTTGGCGGGGTCGGCGTGCGCGGCCTCGAGCTCGACGGCACCGGTTGAGAACTGCCGGCCCACCTCGTCGAGCTTCGCCAGCGCGGCCTTCGTCTCCTCGATGTTGGCCCAGGACTTGTCGATGAGGGCCTCGTACTGCTTCACCTGGACCTCGAGGCGCTCCACCGTCCCCTGGAGCGACGAGAGGGTGGGGCGCTGGGCGGCGAGGTCCCGAGCCTGGGTCAGCATACCCTCGGCCGCGGTCAGCTCCTGGCGAGCCGCGTCGTAGTCCTTCTGGTCCAAGGTGTACCGGAGTTGACGGGCCGATAGCCCCACCCGGTTGATGCTCCGCTCGAAGGCGGTGGCGAGCTGTACCTGTGGAACCGTCTCGGTGGACAGCGCGGTGGTGTGGCCCGATTGGTGAGTCACCTCGAGCATCACGATGGCCGTGACCACCGTGTTGAGGACGACCACCGCCCCGAAGCCACCGGCGATTCGCGTGCCAATCTTGAGAGTGTCGAACATGATGGCCCCTACGCCGCCAAAGAGAGAGTGGTGCTGGCCAAGATGAGCTCGATGTCGATGAGCAAGAGGACCCGTTTGTCTGTCTTGGCGATGCCGAGGATGTAGCGAGTGGCCTCGTCGTCTCGGCCGAAGGAGGGCGCGGGCTCGATCTGCTGCGCGGTGATGCTCCGCACCTCGAGCACCTGGTCGACCAAGACGCCGGTGGTGATGGGCCCCTGTGGGCCTTGGAGCTGCACCACGATGATGACCGGTCGATCCACCTTGCTCTTCTCGGAGATGCCCAGGTGTGTTCTCAGGTCGACCACCGGAATGACCTTGCCTCGCAGGTTGACCACCCCTCGGACCCCGGCGGGAGCGTGCGGCACCCGGGTGATTTCCAGGAGCCCGATGAGCTCGCGAACCTTGAGTATCTCCAGGCCGTACTCCTCGAGGCCGACGCGAAAGGTCATGTACTTGCCGGCCAGCCCTTGGAGAGCGGGCGCGTCGGTCTGCTCGCGGTTGGTGTCCATTAGGCGTGGACCTCCATGGCCGAGTCACCGCGGGTCGGGCGGTGCTTGTAGGTGATGAGGCCGCAGAGTTTGTCGACGTTGAGAATGAGGCCGACGCAGCCATCGGAGAGGATGGCAGCCCCAGAATAGAGCTCGGCTCGGCCGACACCTTGGCCCAGGGCCTTGATGACGACTTGCTGCTGGGCCAGGAGCTGATCGACCAGGAGGCCCAGCCGCTTGCCTACGCCCTCCACCACCACCACCAGGCCCTCGGTGGGGTTGGTCTTCGCCCCGGGAGTGTCGAGCAGCGTCGACAGGCGGAGCATCGGCATCACCTGCCCGCGCACCGTGAGCAGCTCGTCGCGCTCGCCCATCGTCGACAGCATGGCCTGGGTGGGCTGGAGCGCCTCCACGATGGAGAGGCTGGGAATGAGGTACCGCTCCCGGCCGACCGAGACCAGCATGCCGTCGATGATGGCGAGGGTGAGGGGGAGCACCAGACGGAAGGTGCTGCCACGGCCCGGCACTGACTCGATGAGCACCCGCCCACGCATGCCCTCCACGTTGCGTTTGACGACGTCCATGCCGACGCCTCGGCCCGACACCTCGGTCACCTTCTGGGCCGTGGAGAAACCAGGCGCGAAGATGAGGGCGAAGACCTCCGAGTCGGTGAGCGCCTCGCCGCGGTTGACCAGCCCTTTCTGCACAGCCTTCTCGAGAATGGCCTCGCGCTGGAGGCCCCGGCCATCATCGGTGAGCTCGACCACGATGCTCCCGCCCTTGTGACTGGCCGACAGCGCCAGGGTTCCGGTGGCGGGCTTGCCTCGGGCGGTGCGCTCGGCCGGCGTCTCGAGGCCGTGGTCGACAGCGTTGCGCACCATGTGCACCAGCGGGTCCTCGAGGCGCTCCACCATGGCCCTATCCATCTCGGTGCCCTCACCCTGGGTCACCAGCACGGCGTCCTTGCCGGCCTTGCGCGCCACCTCGCGGGTCAGCCGCGCCATCTTCTGAAAGGTGTTGTGCACCGGCACCGTGCGCATGCGCATGGCCGCGTTCTGCAGGTCACGGCTGATCTTCCCCAGTTGCCCCAGCGTGTTGCGCAGGCGCGGCGAGGCGTTGTTGGTCACCTCCGGGGCGTGCTTCAGCATCGACTCCACGATGATGAGCTCGCCGATCATCTCCACCATTCCGTCGACCCGCTCGAGGTCCACCTTCACCGTCTCTCGCAGCTTGGAGACCGTCGGCGCGGCATCGGCTGGCTTGGGCGCCGAGGGCATGGCGACGAAGGCCGGCGCGATGGAGGGGCTCGACGGAGCTGGCAGCGGAGCCTCGGGCGCCGCCACTGGGGCCGCGACCTCTGGCGTGAGCGGCTTCGACGGGCGGTCCACGAAGCTACGCAACCGGGACACCAAGGCCGGCGTCTGCTCGTGAGGGACAATCTCGACGCTGGCCTCGACCGCTCCCTTGAGGGCATCGAGCAGCGTTCGCATCTGCGCCGTGGCGCGGAACACCAGCTCGAGCGCCTCCCCAGCCAGCGGGCATCGCCCCTCTCGCACCTCGTCCATCAACGACTCGGTGGCGTGAGCGAGCCCCACCACCTCGGGCAGCTCGAGGAAGCCGGCGACGCCCTTGATGGTGTGGAAGACGCGGAACAGCGCGTTCACCTTCTCGGGCGTGGTGCCCGCGGTCTCCACGTTGAGGAGAATCTCGTCGGCCGTCCCCAACCCGTCGCCCGATTCCTGGAGGAAGTCCCGCGCCAGCTCCACCGTCTCGGCGTCGCGGGTGACGCGCTTGGAGGTCCTTCTCTTGAGCAGTCGCTGGAGCTCGCAGGCCGCCGTGTTGACCGCCCGCAGCGCCTCGGCCGGGGCGTCGCCTTTGTTGCGGACCAGATCCGCGAGGGCCGTGCGCGCCACCTGGAGCGACGCATCGTCGGCCTGCACCGCGAGGGCCTCCTCGAGCTTCTGGAGCACCGGCGTCAGCGTTGTCAGGCCGGGCTCATCGGGCTCGATGCTCAGCACCATGCCGGCGAGCTGCTCGACGAGTTCAGCTGGGGCATTGCTTGGCAAGGTGCATTCCCCCCGCGGAGGTGGACTCGGCCGCAGTGTGCATAGGGCATTCCAGAGAGGGTCCTGCTCCGGGCCCTGCCCATCGAAGGAATTCATGCCAGTGCGCCTCGCTGTCATGGCTTCGGTGGGTCGAGGGAGACGCGGCGGGTCTGTGCCGAGCCATGGATTGGGCCTCCGAATTGGGGCCGAAACACCCCCGTCGGTCGCCCCGCGGCGGCTCGCTGGTCCCGCGCCGGGATGTCGGCCGTGAACCCGGTAGAATTGTTCGATATTTTGACGGGTTGGGGTCTGCGTTTTCGACCACGCGCGGGACGAAACCTGGTAAGAAAAGGCTTCGTCGCGACAGCGCCCCACGCGCTGGCGCCGGCGACAAAAAAGGAAGCTCTTCACTCCATGGACACGACAACGATTCCCGCCGCAGGGCCTGAGTACAACGCTGCCAGCATCACCGTGCTGGAGGGGCTCGAGGCGGTGCGCAAGCGCCCTGGCATGTACATCGGTGACACCCATATTCGTGGCCTCCACCACCTGGTCTTCGAGGTGGTCGACAACTCGGTCGACGAGGCGCTGGCGGGCTACGCGACGATGGTCGAGGTGTTCATCCACACCGACAACTCCATCACCGTGGTGGACGACGGCCGCGGCATTCCGGTTGGTCCCCACCCCACGGTGCCCGGCATGGACACGCTCGACGTCGTCATGACGAAGCTGCACGCCGGCGGGAAGTTCGAGAACAGCGCCTACAAGGTCTCGGGCGGTCTCCACGGCGTGGGCGTCAGCTGCGTCAACGCGCTGTCCGACTGGCTGCACGTCGAGGTCAAGCGGATGAACAAGGTGTACCTGCAGAAGTACGTGCGGGGCGTGCCCCAGGGCCCGGTGCAGGAGATCGGCGTCACCGACAAGCTGGGCACCAAGGTGTCGTTCCACCCCGACCCCACCATCTTCGAGGTGAAGGACTACGACTTCGACACGCTGTCGACGCGGTTGCGCGAGCTGGCGTTCTTGAACGCCGGGCTGCACATCGTCATCACCGACGAGCGCACGGCCAAGTCGCACGACTTCCAGTTCGCCGGCGGCATCGTCAGCTTCGTGGAGTACATCAACAAGGCCAAGCAGCCGCTCCACGACAAGCCCATTGCCATCAAAGGCGAGAAAGACAGCGTTCAGGTCGAGATCGCGATGCAGTGGAACGACGGCTACGACGAGAAGGTCTTCACCTTCGCCAACAACATCAACACGCCCGAGGGCGGCACCCACCTCTCGGGGTTCAAGTCGGCCCTGACGCGCACCATCAACGCCTACGCCGAGCGGGGCGGCCTCTGGAAAGACATCAAGGAGCCACCCACCGGCGATGACTCGCGCGAAGGGCTCTCGGCCGTCATCAGCGTGAAGATCCCCCAGCCGCAGTTCGAAGGGCAGACCAAGCAGAAGCTCGGCAACAGCGAGGTCAAGGGGCTGGTCGAGCAAATCGTCAACGAGGCCCTGTCGAACTGGCTCGATGAGCACCCGCAGAACGCGAAGAAGATAGTCGGGAAGATCGGCGACGCCGCTCGGGCTCGCATCGCGGCGCGCAAGGCCCGCGAGACGGTGCGGCGCAAGGGCGTGCTCGACGGCAACTCCCTGCCCGGCAAGCTGACCGACTGCCGCTCGAAGGACCCCTCTGAATCAGAGCTTTTCCTCGTCGAGGGCGACTCGGCAGGCGGCNNCGGCTCGGCCAAGCAGGGGCGGAACCCGGTGACCCAGGCGATCCTCCCGCTGCGAGGCAAGATTCTCAACGTCGAGAAGGCCCGCATCGAGAAGATGCTCACCAGCCAAGAAATCGTCACCCTCATCACCGCCCTGGGCACGGGGGTGCGGGCGGGCAACAACGTCGAGGACTACCACCCCGAAGACGTGCGCTACCACCGCATCATCTTGATGACGGACGCAGACGTCGACGGCAGCCACATTCGCACCCTGTTGCTGACGCTCTTCTTCCGGCAGATGCCCGAGCTCATCGAGAAGGGCTACGTGTACATCGCCCAGCCGCCGCTCTACAAAATCACCCGGAACAAGAAGGACGTGTACTGTAAAGACAACGACGCCAAGAACGAGTACCTGTTGTCGATCGCCGCCGAGCGCACCACGCTGTTCGGCTCGGGGGCCGGGGCCCAGGCGCTCTCTGGCGCGCAGGTCAAGGCGCTGCTCAAGAAGGTCATCACCTATGAGACGCGGCTGCAGCGAATGGCGCTGCGCTACGACACCCGGGTGGTCGACGCGCTGGTGCAGGCCGGCAACGTCGAGGCCGACACCCTCGCCGACGTGGGCGCCCTCAACGCGGAGCTCGAGAAGGTCGAGGAGCACCTCGACACCCACCACCCCGAGTTCCGCGACTTCGCCCAGGTGAAGCCCGAGACCGACCCGGAGCACTCCAACAAGCGCCTCGTCATTCTCAGCGAGGTCAACGGCAGCCCCCGCCGCACGGTGGTGGACACGAGCTTCCTCTCGTCGTCGGAGTACCGGGACTTGAGGGAAGTGAAGGAGTCCTTCGCCAGCTTGGGCGCGCCGCCCTACCGGGTGGAGATCGACGGCAAGACCCTCGAGGCCACCACCTGGCAGCAGATTCTCAAGATTGGCCTCGATGACGCGCAGACCGGGCTCACCATGCAGCGCTACAAGGGTCTGGGCGAGATGAACCCTGACCAGCTCAAAGAGACGACGATGGACCCGACCCGGCGCACCCTCAAGCAGGTCAAGGTGACCGACGCCGTCGAGGCCGAGAACTGGTTCTCGACGCTGATGGGCGAAGACGTGGAGCGGCGGCGGTTGTTCATCGAGCAGAACGCCCGCAACGCCAACCTCGACGTCTGAGGCGACGCGCGCGGTCAGGGTCTCATGG
The DNA here is from genome assembly GCA_003153055.1 of Myxococcales bacterium. Next base: position 10,077 of record PMBV01000538.1, on the reverse strand, counting down.
GTCTGCTCCTCGCCCTCTCGGGCGTCATCCCCGCGCTGGTGCTGATGTGGGTCGTCTCGCGGTTCGACGCCAAGCGGCCCGAGCCGGCCGCGGCGCTCCGGCGGGTCGCGGTGTGGGGCGGGCTGTCGACCCTCCCCGCGATGGGCGTCGAGCTGGTGCTGTCGGCGTCGGCTCCCTCGGAGCCGGTGCCCCACGCGCTCTACTCCGCCTTCATCGTCGCCGCGCTGACCGAGGAGTGCTTCAAGGCCCTGGTGCTGTACTTCGCCATCTGGCGGCACCCGGCCTTCGACGAGCGGCTCGACGGCATCGTCTACGCGACGCGGGCCGGGCTGGGCTTCGCGCTGGTCGAGAACGTGATGTACCTGACCGATGCGCAGTCGACGGCCGGCTTCGTCGGCATCTTCGTGATGCGCGCGGTGCTGGCCGTGCCAGGGCACGCCATCTACGCGGGCTTCATGGGTACTGGGCGGCCAGGCGGCGCTTCGATGGGGTGGGCCCGGGAATGTTGGGTGGGTTGGCCATCGCCATCTTCCTCCACGGCTCGTACGACGGGGCCATCTTCCTCTGCACCGAGGCCCAGCAGGAGCTCGGCGTTGGCGTGCTCGCGCTCCTCTTCGTTCCCCTGGCGGTGGTGCTGTGGGGGTATCGGCGACTCAAGCGCCATGCGCACGACGCCCTCGCCCTCGATGACGCGGAGTACGCTCGAGCCGAAGCGGCGAATCGGCTCCGGTTGCCGTTGGGCATGGGCTTCATGCTCCGCTGAGCGGCCCGGCGCTCAGGGCGCTGGTCGAAACAACCTCGCCATCCTCGGCGCCGATCCACCCCGGCTGGCTTCGTTGCTCGTCGGTCACGTACCGACGGGTATGCTCCCTCCTCGCGCCTCGCCAGCCGGGCGTCTCGACGCCGATCCCTGGCGACGCTATTTCGACCAGCGCCCTAACCGGGGAGCGGCGCGAACGCCGTCGCCTCGAAGAGCCCTCGTCCGATGGCCGCGAGCCCAGCCACGAAGCAGAGGATGCTCACCACGACCCCGAGGAGCGGCCGCGAGAAGCTCGGCTGGGCCCGGCGGGTGTTGAGGCTGAGAAGCACTTGCAGGACGATGGCGGCGGTGAGCATCAGCGCCATGTGCCCGATGAGGCGCGGGTAGTACCGGCCCATGGCGACCAGCACGATTCCCAGGGTCACTTGGAGGTGCACCAGGCCCGCGTAGGCGGCGCCCATGGCGCGGTGGAGTCGGCCGAAGGTGGACCCCCGGAGTTGCCCGACGAGGAACACCCCGAAGGCGACGAGGGCCATCACGACGATGAGGTACCGGAGGCCCGAATGCAGGTGAAACAGCAGGTTCATGCGCCGTGAGGTAACGGCCCCACCGCGGCCCAGCACGCTCGAATCACTCCGGGCGAGCGAGGAGGGCCCCTCCGCTTTGGGAGGCCGCCAGGGTCCCGCACGCCGCGCCTATTTCCTTGCCCCCCGAGTACCGCCGGGCGATGGGCGCTTTGAGCACCTGGAGATGGTTGCGGAAGGCGGCCAGCTCTTCGGCCGTGGGGGGCAGGTGCACGCCCGTCGGGTCGGTCACGTCGATGAGGTCGAGTTTGAGGGGAATGCCATCGAAGACCTCGCGGAGCGCCTCGGCGTCGTCGCGGCCCACGTTGAAGCCGCTGATCATCACGTAGGCCAGCATCGCTCGCTCCTTGCGGTGGGCGGCGTACTGGCGAATCTCCTCGACCAGCGAGGGCAACGGCCAGGTCTTCTCGACCGGCAGGAGCATCGCCCGCTTCTCAGCGATGGCCGACGTCACCGAGAAGGTCAGCCGGTAGGGTTGCTCGTCGACCCGGTACTGGCGAATGCCTGGCACCCAGCCCGCCGTCGAGAAGGTGATGCCGCGCGCCGCGATGGAGAGACCGGCTGGGTGGCTCATGATTCGCGCCGCCCGCATCGCCGAGCGGTAGTTGAGCAGCGGCTCCCCCATGCCCATGAAGACGACCCCTCGCACCGGGCGGTCGGCCTCGGCGCGAATCTGCGAGACCTGGTCGACGATTTCCCAGGTCTCGAGGTTCCGCGAGAACCCCAGCTTGCCCGTCATGCAGAAGGCGCACCCCAACGCGCAGCCGACCTGCGAACTCACGCAGACGATGTACTTGGTGTCGAACAGGGGAATCCGCACGGCCTCGAAGCGCCCGCCGAGGGGAGACTCGAAGAGGTACTTGACGAACCCGTCGTCGGCTTGCCGGCGCTCTACCACCTCGAGCCGTGGGAGCACCGCGTTGGCCTGGACCCAGTCACGCACCGCCGCGGTGACCTGGCGCGCCTTGGCCACGTCGGCCATGTCTCGTGCGCCATGGGCGAAGACGCTGGCGAACAGTTTCAGCACCGCGGTGCGGGTCGGGGCGAGGGGGGTCAGCACCGCCTCCAGCTCGCTCAGCTCCATGTTCTTCAGGTTCAGCGGGGCCATCAGGCCCTCGTCTCTACCGGAAGCTGCCCTTCTCTGCATCGCCCGGCGGAAACGGGAGCCCGGCGTAGTGGGAGGTGTCGTTGTAGAGCATCAGGCGCGCCCGCACCGGGTCGGCGAAGTCGACGGCGTTGAGGCACCCCGGCTCTTGCTCGAAGCGGTCACGGTACCCTCGCGGGTCGATGCCCAAGACCGCGCAGAGGATGAGGCGAATGGTCGCCTTGTGGGACACGACCAAGACGACCGAGCCTGCGTGCCGCTCGACGACCTCGCGGATGACGGGCAGCCCCCGAGCCATGACGGCGACCCCAGACTCGCCCCCGCCCGGAGCGAGGGTGAACGGGTCGGTCGTCCACTGTCGGTACTCGTCGGCGTACCGAGAGGCCACCTCGTCTCGGGTCAGCCCTTCCCAGTCGCCGTAGCTGATCTCCTTCAGGCCCTCGCGTAGTTGGATTTCAAGCGTGCGCCCTCCAGCCGCGCGGGTCGCCGTGTCGAGGGTACGCTTCAGTGGGCTTGCGTAGACCGCCGCCAGCGGCTGACTCGCGAGCCGTCGTCCCAAGGCATCGGCCTGACGCTTGCCTTCCACGGACAACTCGATGTCCATCATTCCCGCGAAGCGATCCTCCGCGCTGGCAGTTGTTGCCCCGTGGCGAGCCAGGTAGAGACGCGTCGTCATCGTCACTCCTCCGAGGGCACCACTCTTGTCCTGGGCGGCCTCCTCGCATAGTGATTTCGACGGCCATCTGGCAGACATGAGACTCCGACCGCCACGACCCAAGAGAGTGTCGCGGGGCGGCTATCGGGTCATCTGACCCGAAACCACCGGTCCTCTCACCTTGCACCAGGCGTGACGACCTTCGGGCTCCCCTTCATCACCGGCTTTCCAAGCGAAGAGCCAGAGCGCTTCGGCAACTTCGAAGTGGTGGCACGTCTCGGGGGTGATGGTGCCGCGGAGGTCCTCCAATGTCTCGACGTCTCACCCGCGGGCGAGCACCGCACGGTGGTCATCAGGAGGATGCGGGAGGGGCTGACAGAGTCTCGCTCCTTGGCCCGGCTCTTCCTCGCGGAGGCGCGGCTGGCTCAGGGCCTCTCGCACCCGAATCTCGCCCGGGTCCTCGAAGTCGACGAGATCGATACGACGCCCTACATGGTGGTGGAACATGTTCCCGGGCCAAACCTCGCGGAGATCATCGACCACGCCTGGCAGAGTCGGGTGCCCTGTGCCCGGTTCGTCGCTCGCATCCTGGCGGAGGTCGCCGGAGCCCTCGCCCATGCCCATCTCGCCTGCGACGCGCGAGGCAGGCCGCTGGGCATCGTCCACCGTGAGGTGACGCTGCAGAACATCGTCCTCGCCTCTGGGGAAGAGCCGACGCTGCTCGACTTCGGCGTCCTCAGGCTGCCCGGTCGGACCACCGGGCCCTGCGCCAGGCAAGGCCGGTTGTACTACCTGGCCCCTGAGCAACTCCGAGGAGCCTTCGGCGATGGTCGTGCCGACGTCTATTCATTGGGCGTGTGTCTGTACTTGGCTGCCACCGGCCGGTCGCCCTACCCATCGGGCGACGAGCTCGCCATTCAGCGTGCCGTGGCTCGTGGCGACTTCCTTCGCCCATCCGTCGCCAACCCATTCATCGAACCCGAGCTCGAGGAGCTCATCGAGTGGGCCATGAACCCGTCTGTCGACCGCCGGCCCTCCGCGCTCGCCCTGCGACAGGCGCTGGCAACCTATTCGTCGCGAGGGTTCGACCGAGTGACGCTTCCCACGGTGGGGAGTTTCGTGCGCGAGCTCCTCGGGACCTCGGCGGACCCTCACGAGGCCGTCGAGTCGTTTCCACAGCTCCCTCCCGTGGTGCGTCCCGACGGCACGGCCCCGGGCCCCTCTCGCCTACGGACCGGCTGGGCGGCGTTTCTCCGCAAACTGGTCGGCCGCCTGCGCCGCCCGGTGCCTCTCACGTAGAACTCACTCGTCTTCCTCGTCATCCCAATCGGGCATGACGAGCTTCTTCGGCAGCGGCGCCACCTTGTCGGGCGTCACGGTGAGGCGACGCCAGTGCCCATCACCCTCGGCGCGGGCCGACACGCCGGGCTTCCCGGCCACGGCCTTCAGCAGTTTCGCCCGCTGCTCGTTCGACAGCATCATCACCGCGTACAGCCGGCCCTGCTTCTGTGCCTTCTCGGCCAAGAGCCCGCCCAGCTGCGCCCACGTTGGATCAACCGCGACCTGTACCGCCTCCTCTGGGGCCTTGTGGTGGGGTCGCTCTGGTGCTGCCTTGGGTGGCGGCCGGGGTTCCTTCTTCGGCGGCGGAGGGGGCGGAGGCGCGGCCTGCTTGGGCGCCTCGGAGGGAGGCGGGGCGGGGACCTTGGTCGCCTCGGGGGCCTTGACGCCTCGCGTCTCGGGGAAGGTGTTGACCCCCAGGTTCACCCACCGCCTGGGAACGTTGGGCCGGTTGATGGCTTTGTTGAGGAGGAACTGCAGGCAGTCCACCAGGTAGCTTCGCTTGCCCGGAGTGATACCAGGCAGCTCGCCCTCGAAGTGCACCGCCACGCCGAGCGCCCCGTCGCTCATGTCCTTGAAGTCGAGGCGCGCCGGGTACTCCATCAGCCGGAGGATGGACCCCAACAGCTCCTCGACCTGCGCCCGGTGGTCGAACGGTTCCACCTCGGCGGCGTCGCTCATCGCGTGGCACCTGCTGGAGTCGGGGCCCCCCTCGCCAGGTACTTCCTCAGCGCATACTGCTGCACGATGGAGAGGAGGTTGTTGGTGAAGATGTAGAGCGACAACCCCGCCGGGTAGTTCATCATGATGGCGGTGAAGAAGATGGGCATCAGCCAGGCCATCATGAAGGCCTGCGACTTATCCATCGTCATCTGGGGCTGCAGCCGCTGGGTGACAATCATCGTGATGCCCAGCGCCAGCGGCAGCAGGTAGGTCGGGTCCTTCGAGGTCAGGTCACTCCAGACACCGAAGAAGGGCTCGGCGTACAGCTCATAGCTGGTGCGCAGGGTGGTGAAGAGCGCGGCCCAGATTGGCAACTGGAGCAGCAATGGCAGACAGCCGCCCAGGGGGTTCACCTTCGCCTCCTGGTACAGCTTCATCATCTCCATGTTCTGGCGGTCGCGATCGTCGGGGTACTTCTTCTTGATCTCCTCCATCCGCGGAGACAGCTTCTTCATCTGCTCCGCCGACACCATCGCCTTGTGCGTCAGCGGGAGCAGCAGCACCTTCACCGACACCGTCAGCGCGATGATGGCGACGCCCCAGTTGCCCACCAGGTTGTGGAACAGGCGGAGGAAGAAGATGAGCACTCGGCAGATGGCCGCCCACCAGCCGAAGTCCACCGTCTTGTCGAGGCGGGGGTTGAATACCACCGGTGCGCCGGCTGGCTGGGTCTTGGCGATGGCACCCAAGAGCTCGAGGTCCTTGGGGCCGATGAACACTCCGAAGGACTTCGTCACCGCCTGCCCCGGCTGGAGCGTGAGCGGCGTCACCAGCTCGGCCGAGCGCATGCGCCTCGACGCGGTCAGCACGCAGCGGCCGTCGACGGTGCCGTCCTTGGGCCACACCGCGGTGAGGAAATAGGTCTGGTCGATGCCCACGAAGGAGACCGCGCCCTTGTCCTCGACGGGCACGCCTTCGTCTTTGGGCCGCTCCCGCTTCACGTCGTCACCCACCAGGCACACCACCGACGACTCGTTGCCGATGCCGCCGAACATGCTGGGGGCCTGCTCGTCACCGGGGTTGATGGAGCGAGCGGTGTGAATCACCAGGTCGCCGCCGGCCGCGACCGCCGCCACGTTCTTCACCGTCACCTCGAGGCTCGAGAGGTAGCCGCTGGGGTCCTTTTCCGACGTGGTGGCGGTGGGCGACCAGCGAAAGGTCTTGTGCACTTCGAAGGGCTCGACGGTGGTGACGAACTCCACCAGCCCCGGGGCCTCTTGCACCACCGCGTAGCGCTGGGTCGCCGGCACGGGCGTCGCACCCGAGATGGAGAGGCCCAGCTGGGGCACGCCCCCGGTCAGCGGCTCGGCCATGTCGACCTGCGCGGGAGGCGCGAAGGTGCCGCCGAGCAGCTTCTTGTAGCCATCGGCGATCGACAGGGCCTGCTCCACGCGCTCCCGGCGCCCCTTCAAGACCGCGTCAGTGAGGCCGGCCCCCTCGGAGGTGAAGGTCAGCTTCATCGACGGCCGGTCGAGCTCGAGCACTCGGGGAGGAATCGCCACGGCTGGCTGGGCCACCATCGGCGCTGCTCCAGCGTCGAGGGCGGTGCCCACAGGAGCCGTCACCACTGCCGCGAGGGCGTCGCCACCATCGAGGGCGCCACCGCTCAAGCGTGTTCCACCGTCGACCGCCGCGGCCAGGCGGGCGGCCTCCTCGGCGGCGGGCTTGGTGACGAGGGTGTTGTAGACGACCATCAGCCCGAACGAGAGCGCGATGGCGAGGAGGGTTCGCTGTTGCTGAGTCATGAATGGTCGATGGGCGGCGCCAGGAGCGCGGCCAAGTGTGGAGGGGGCGCCTGCGTCAGACGGCGGGCAATGTCAGGCTGGGTCGTCGAGAGCAGCGCCTCGGCTGGGCGCCCGTCTCGGGGCGGAACTGGATCGAGCCCGCCCGCGTGGAAAGGGTGACACTTGGTGATGCGGCGGAGCGCCAGGAGGCCCCCACGCACCGGCCCGTGCACCCCGATGGCGCCCATCGCGTAGACGCTACACGAGGGGTGAAACCGGCAAACCTGCGGGAGCAGGGGCGACACGACCACCTTGTAGAAGCGCAGTGGCCACAACATCAGCTCGGTGAAGAGCCTGGAAAGGACCCCGCTGAGCCACTTCACGACAGGCGCCTCCGCCGGAGGTCCTGCGCCACCCTGTCGAAGGAGCGCCTGAGGCGTGGCAGATCAGCGTCGGCGGCCGAGGTGCGCGCGATGAAGACCACGTCGACGCCCTTGGGAAACGACGCCTTCGCTTGCCGATAGAGCTCGCGCAGACGTCGGCGAATGCGATTTCGCACCACCGCGTTTCCGACCTTCGACGACACAGTGAAACCAGCCCGGGCAGGAGCGTCGGGCGACGGGTTCGGCAGGGCGATCGCCAGCAGACACTCGGCGGGGAACTTCTGCCCTCTGTCTTGTACCGAGAGAAACTCTGAGCGTCGGCGCAGCCGCACCTCCTTGGGGAAGCCCAACGGCCTCGCCGCGCTCGAGTTCACTTCTCGTACGCCTTCACCACCAAGCGCTTGCGCCCCTTGGCGCGGCGGCGCTTCAGCACGGCCTGGCCCTGCTTGGTGGCGTTGCGCTTGCGGAAGCCGTGAGCCCGGTTGCGCTTGATCTTCGAGGGTTGGTAGGTGGGAATGCGCTTGGCCACGGTGTGGCTCCTTTGAGGCTGAACCTTGAAAGGGAGAGCCGGCGCCTTTATTCCGCGCCTGGCTCCTCCGTCAACTACCGTGACGCCGACGAAACCTCACGCGTTTTTTGGAGCCCTGATCAGGGCCGGATGCGCTACAGGGCCGTTTCATTTTCGCCACTCTCCGTATTGGAGCCCGCCCTGTGGGAAAACCTGTGGGCTCTGTGGAGAACTCCTTGGCGCCCGGTGTGGGATTGTGGAAAAGCACGTCACGCCTCCGGTGCGGTTCTTTTGCGTTTGACGTACTTTCAGTCGCAGTCATCGAGGCGGGTCACGAACAAGTGAAAAAGACGTTTTCCCGGTTGTTCCACATGCACGCCGTCGCCTGAAAACATGTTTTGTTTCAAATGCTTATCTTTGGGCCTTGATCCTCAAAACGCCGATCTGTAAGAGCCTCGCCCTTGCCATTTTCTTCGCTTCCTCGTGCACGGGAGTCCTCCTTGCTCGCTTTCGGCAAGTCGGTCGACGTCATCGATTCGTCACACGCACGAAATCTCTGGGAGAGCGCCCTCAGCATCCTGCGACAGGACGGTCAGGCCTACGTCGTCAGCCAGCTCATGCAACTGGTTCCGCTCGGTTACGACCAGAAGACGCTGACGCTGGGGGTCGAAGATCTCTTCTTCAGGGACTGGGTCGATGACCACTACGGGCATCTGGTTCAGCACGCCCTGGAGCGGGCGCTGGGCGGTGTCTCTCCGCAGGTGCTCTATGAGAAGACCGACAAGGCGGCGCTCCCCAGGGGCGGCGTCGAGATGAGCCCCGTCGTTCAGATGCGGCACCCCACCCGTCTCAACGAAAAATTCACCTTCGATTCGTACGTGGTGTCCGACTCCAACCAGCTCCCGGCGGCGGCGGCGTACGCGGTGAGCGAGTCGCCGGGGAGCGCCTACAACCCCTTGTTCATCTACGGGGGCACCGGGCTGGGCAAGACGCACCTGCTCCACGCCATCGGCAATCGCATTCGTTCCAAGCGGGCCGAGGCGCGAGTGCTGTACCTGTCGAGCGAGGAGTTCACCAACCAGTTCATCGAGTCGGTGCGCGATCACCGCATGACCGAGTTCCGCCGTCGATTCCGCGAGGAGTGCGACGTGCTCCTCATCGACGACATCCAGTTCCTCGGGAAGAAGCAAGAGACGCAGAACGAGTTCTTCTACACGTTCAACGCGCTCCACCAGATGTCGAAGGCGGTGGTGATGACGAGCGACACGGTGCCCTCGGACATTCCCGGTCTCGAGGAGCGCCTCCGCAGCCGCTTCGCCATGGGTCTCATCACCGACGTGCACGAGCCCAACTTCGAGGCCCGGGTCGCCATTCTGAAGAAGAAGGCCGAGCGAGACGGAGTGGCGCTGACCGACAAGGTGGGGCACTTCATCGCCCGGCACGTGGTGAAGAACGTGCGAGAGCTCGAGGGCGCGCTCATCAAGGTGACGGCGGTGCATGCGTTGACGGGCCAGCCGTTGACCGAGGAACTCTGCGCCCAGGTGCTGCGTGACTTCATGCCGACCCAGAAGGCCCTCGACGCCGACCACATTCAGCGAGAGGTCGCCCGCTACTACAAGCTGGGGGTCGAAGAGTTGCGTGGAGAGCGCCGGGTGAAGCACGTGGCCCATGCTCGACAGGTGGCGATGTACCTGTGCCGCACGCTGACCCAGGCGTCGCTCCCGGAGATCGGCAAGAAGTTCAACAAAGACCACTCCACGGTGCTGACCAGCGTCCGGAAGATCGAGTCGCTCCGCGAGAGCGATGAGCAGCTCAAGCTCGAGCTGGGCGAGCTGTCGAACAAGCTCGGCACGGCGAACTAGGCCCCCTTCGGCAGGGGCCGCTACGCGCTCGAGCCCGTGTGGTCAAGGCCCTCGCTTTGGCGCTGCGGGTCATTCCCTCGCACCGCGCGAATGCCGATGACAGGGGGAGCCTGGTTGATGCAGCCTCCGCGTCACCATGGCAACCAGCTTTCAGCCGCTGTCCAAGAAGATGCGTCGGGAAGACGCCCTCGAGTACCACTCGACGGGGCGCCCCGGGAAGATCGAGGTCATCCCCACCAAACCGACCGCCACCGCGCGCGACCTCTCTCTCGCCTATACGCCCGGCGTCGCCGAGCCCTGCCTCGAGATCAAGGCCGATCCGGATCTCGTGTACACGTATACGGCCAAGGGCAACCTCGTCGCCGTCATCTCCAACGGCACGGCCATTTTGGGCCTGGGGGATCTGGGGGCGCTCGCCTCCAAGCCGGTGATGGA
>PMBV01000342.1 GCA_003153055.1 Myxococcales bacterium | reverse complement strand
AGCAAGGGCACGATGACAGTCCACATCGCGAGCTTCCGCGATCAGCTCCAAATCGATGACGGCCTAAAGAAGCTCGACGCGATTACCATCGACTACGCCACCCAGGCCTACCCGCTGACGGTGAAAATGGTCTTCAGCGATTCCTCCGGGCCCGTCGTCGACTACGCCTACCTCGAGAACGAGGACACCTCCGGCCAAATGACGTTCCTGGTGACCTCGACGGACCCTCGAATTCTCAAGCTCGGTGCCGTCGCGCGGTGGACCGCCGCGGGAGCTGGGAAGACCGTCTCCTCCGTCGAGGAGGGCACCTCCCAAGGCTTCAACGTCGCGGAGTGCTGGGACCCCTCGTTCAAGGTCACCTACTACTCCGAGAGTTGGGCGGGCGGTCAGACGAGCGGACTCGCCACCGACTGCCCCACGCTCTGATTGTAGCTGACACACATCAACCAACTCCAGCGTTGGTGAATCCTGGTGTGGGCCCTGGGGCTCGCAAGTGGCTGCTGCCCCCCCCAGGAAAGGAAGCAATGCCGCTTGACTCGGTAGCGAGGCCGGCCGAACCGGACATTTCGAAATCTGTACAGATCGCACAGGGTACCTACTGGGTCGGGCGCCGAGAGCGGTCGCTCCTCGAGCGGAACATCTTTTTGAGGACCTTCACCAAAGGTTCCCAGAGCCCGATTCACCTGCTGATCGACCCGGGCCCGCCGGCCGATCTGGATGCGCTGACCAGGAACGTCGGCGCTCTCATCGGTGATCTGCGGAACCTGAGTCTGGTCTTCGCCAACCATCAGGACCCAGACGTGGTCTTCAACGCCGCGCACCTCCAGCGGCTGAACCCGAGCCTGACGATCCTCTGTTCGGAAGACACCTGGCGGTTGATCCGCTTCTACGATCTCGACCCCAAACGACACTACGCCATCGAGCGCTTCAAGCGGCTGGCGCTGAGGCTGGCCACGGGTCAGGAGCTGCGCTTCGTGCCCACCCCGTTCTGTCACTTTCGTGGGGCGACCATGCTCTACGACGTGGAAACGCGGGTGCTCTACACGGGAGACCTGTTCGGGGGGTTGTCGTACGTGCCCTCGTTCTGGGCCGATGAGCAGAGCTGGGAAGGCATCAAGGCGTTCCACCAGATCTACATGCCGACCCGCGAAGCGCTGGCGCTGGCGGTGCGGAGCATTCGAGCGCTCGACCCGGCGCCGATCCTCCTGGCGCCGCAGCATGGTGCCCTCATTCGCCAGCCGTACATCAAATACTTCCTCGACCGCCTCGAAGCCCTCCCAGTGGGTCTCAACCTGCTGCTCGACTCCCGCCAGAAGGACAATTACCTCGCGGCGATGAACGAGCTGCTGCTCGAGTTGGGGAGGACCGTGGGAGCCGAGCCGATCGCCCACACCATGCGGATCTTCGGCGCCGACACCACCATCTCGGGGGTACTGACAGCGACCGCGAGCGGGGTCTCCGATGTGAAGATCGACCCGCGCACGGCGGTGGAGATTTTCCTCTCGCAGATCTACCGAGTGCTCCCGGTGTACGATCAACACATCGACCAGGCGGCGACCAAGGTGCTCCTCGGTCGCGGAATCCCCCTGCCCGAGGTCCTCCAGCGTTCCCGCGCCGCGGCGACCCACTTCGTCAACATGGAGTAACGATCGCGATCGTGGGCCGCGCACGGCCCGGCGATTCTGGGGTAGACACCGAGCATGCTTGCCCTCCTGTCAGCCCTCCTCCTCGCGGCCCCAGATGGCTCGCCTGGGGAACCGCCGGCGAACCTGCTCCGCGCTGCTTCGATCCTCCGCAGCACCGGGGCCCCCAACGCCGCGCGCATGACCGACGGGAAAGCGCCCATCGATGGGGACCTCTGGGACTCGCCCAACACGGCGGTGCTGGCGGCCAACGGAGAGGTGGTGTGGGATCTCTCGAGCGTCCGCCACATCGGCGCGCTCCGCCTCCAGGCCGACAACAACGACACGTACACCGTCTGGGCCTCCACTGACGGTGAGCATTTCACCCAGGCCTGGCTCGCCATGCCGGTCGGCGTGCCGGGCGTGCAGACCCGCACCTCGGAGCCACTCGAGCTCTCGGCTCGGTTCCTTCGGATCACCGCTCAAGGAGGCGACAACCTCTACTCCATCGGCGAGTTCGAGGCGTTCGAGTCAGCGGCGGGCCTCAAGACCTCGGTCGAGCGCATCACGCCTCCGCCCCCTCCCCCTCCGCCCCCCATCAACAGCGGCCTGTTGGTCGTGCTGGCCGTCGCCGGATATGGGGCCTGGCTGCTCAACGATGCCCGCCGCACCAACCAGGCGCGAGCAGCGGTGAAGGCCCAGGGCCCAACGGCTGACCCGAAGGTCGCCGGCCCAGAGGCGAAGAAATGAAGGCCATCGCCTTCCACCGCCATGGAGGGCCCGAGGTGCTCGAGGTCACCGAGCTCCCCACGCCTCAGCCTCGGGCCCGGGAGGTGCGGGTACGAGTGAAGGCCGTCGCTTTGAACCACCTCGACGTCTGGGTTCGCAAGGGGTGGCCGGGGCTGAAGCTGCGGCTCCCTCACGTGCTGGGCAGCGACATCGCTGGCGTCGTCGACGCGGTGGGCGACGAGGTTGTCGATCTCGCCCCGGGCGTCGAGGTGCTGGTGAACCCCGGGCTCTCGTGTGGCGTCTGCGAGCGGTGCCTCTCGGGCGAAGACGTGCTCTGCCGGAACTACGCTGTCATCGGAGAGCACCAGGCCGGTGGCTATGCCGAGTTCGTGGTCGTGCCCCGGCAGAACATCCTCCCCAAGCCCAAGGGCCTCACCTTCGAGGAGGCCGCCTGCCTCCCCCTCACGTTCCTCACCGCCTGGCACATGCTGGTGACTCGGGCTCGGCTCCAGGCAGGAGAGACGGTGCTCATCCACGCTGCAGGCTCGGGCGTGGGCAGCGCTGGAGTGCAGATCGCCAAGCTCGTCGGTGCCAAAGTCATCGCGACCGCGTCCACGCCCGAGAAGCAAGCCAAGGCGCGGGCGCTGGGAGCCGATGAGGTCATCGGCACCGAGGAGGACCTGGTCGAGGCGGTGAAGCGCCTGACCCACAAGCGCCTGGTCGACGTGGTCTTCGAGCACGTGGGGGCCGCGACGTGGGACAACTCCATCGCCTGTCTGCCCCGGGGCGGCCGTCTGGTGACGTGTGGAGCCACCACCGGTCATGACGTGAAGATCGACCTGCGGGTGCTTTTCTACAAATCCATCTCGCTCCTCGGCTCGACGATGGGGAGCAAGGGCGAGCTGTTTCGCATTCTCGAGTTGGTCGACGCTGGGCGGCTCAAGCCGGTGCTCGATCGAGTGCTCCCTCTCGAGGCCGCCGCCGAGGGGCATCGGCTGTTGGCTGACCGGAAGGCCTTCGGCAACATCGTGCTCCGGCCCTGACCCGAGCTTCAGGTGGTGCCGAGCACCCAGTCAAGGTACGGGCGATGGCCCTCGGCGACCTCGAGCCGGAGAACCTCGGGTGTCTCGTAGGGGTGAAGCTCCACGATGCGGGCCTTGAGTGCCTCGAAGCTCGCGCTGGGGGCCTTCAGCACCATCAGCACCTCGGCCTCGTCATACACGGTGCCCTTCCACCGGTAGATGCTGCGGACCTTGGGGACGAGGTTGGCGCAGGCGATGCGCCCTTCATCGAGCAGGGTGCGGGCCATCGACGCCGCGAGCTCCTCGCTCGGAGCCGTCACCAGCACGACCGAGACGCCGGTAACCATGGCCACGATTCAGAGCTGAACTTCGAGGGAGTGTGACCGGCCGTCGAGGAGCGTCACCACCAGCCGGGCACTCTGCCCTCGGAGTCGCTCGGGCGCGCCGAGGTCGAAGTGCAGGCCGTACTCGCCGGTGACGGGAGACAACGGGGTGCCCGGAGCCTCGGAGCGGAACACCGCGGCAGCGGCCAATCGTCGCGGGTCGTGGGGTTGAACCACCACCTGTACGGTGCGGGGCCCGCGAAACACGAGCACCTTGAAATTGTCGTTCTCTTCGATGATGTCGGGGGGCGTTCCGCGAGGCTCGGTGGGAAGGGGCACCACGGTTCGGGCTTGGTCAGCCCCGCTCGTCAGCGCTTCGATGGCCCGATCACCCTCTTCAATGGCGCTCAGGGCCAAGCGGAGCTCGGAGTCGTTCGCGGCGCGCCGTCGAATCGACTCTCGCTCATCATCACTCGACAGCCCGAGGTCGAAGCGGAGCAGATCGTCGTAGGAGATGCGTCGCGCACGTTTGGACATCACCACCTCGCCCGCCGCGCGCTCGGCGGGGGGGAGCGTGCCCTGGCGCTCACCTCCGAGAATGGGCACCAGCAGGTCGTCATCGATGCCGCTGCGGGCCGCGAACCACCATGCCCTCCGCCGCTCTGGCTCATCGAGGAGCCCCGCCTCGGGCCGGCGGTAGGCGTTCAGCGACGTCAAGGCGGTGACGGTGTTTCGACAGCTCGCGTCGACCCCCCCGACGACCTGCCGAAGCTGCGAGGCGACCAGCCGGGCATCGTCTCGCCCGAGGGCCGCCAACCGCTCCAGGGCCACCAGCGTCGACTCGAGGCGATCGCGGGCGAGCAGGTCTTGCATGGCCCAGCCGGCGATGGTCTCGGCCTCCTCGGGGACATCGGGGAGCGCTGCCTCGACCGCCTGGCTCGCCGCCCTCTGGAGCCGACCTTCGAGCTCGGTCACCGCCACCGCCGAGCTCCACGAGCGGAGCGCCCCATCGGAGACGCGGTGGAGCGCGCGGTCGACGGCTTGCCGATCGGGGCCCAGGGTGGCCGAGCGCCGGAGGAGATCGCCCGCCGCTTCGAGGACTCTGCCGACCAGGGGTGCTGGGCCTCCGGGTCTCTTCCCGCCCTCGAGCTCGACTTCGAGTGACAACAGCTCGTCGGCTCGGGCTGAGTACTTCTCGCGGAGGGACGGACTCATGGCTTACTCCTCATCTGGGTGATGGTCTCGCTGCCGGGCCTCGAGCACGTAGAGCTTGAGCCAGGCTTGAGCGCGACTGACGCGTTTGTAGGAATTGACGACCGTGATGCCGAGGAGGCGGGCGACCTCGGGGTGATCGTCGACGTCCTGGTGGTGGTACAGGTCCCACGCGGAGGCTTCGTTGGGGTGCTCGGTCTTGAGCCGCTCCCACGCGGCCCAATATTCCTCCGAGGCCTCGCCCTTCTCTTCCCGGGCGCGAGACTCGGCCATGGCCTTGAGCGACTCGTGCCGAGGCTGCTCCGGGCCTTCGTCCTCCTCGCCCGCAGGCACGCCCTCGTCGAGGTCTTCGCGCTGACGGCGGTACCGATCGATGGCGCAGTGCTTGACGATTCGGAGGAAGAACGTCTTCGGCGACGCCGCCTTGCCCGGAACCTGCTCCGAGATCCCTCGAAATTGATCGAGGCCCTTGGCCATGAACTTGGCCACGGCCTCCTGGAAGATCTCGTCCGCGTCGTCGGGCGAGCCCCTCATGAACGCGCCCTGAACCCGTCGAATGACGGTGGTCGCGGGGTCGCGCCACCGGAAGACGAGCTCACCGAGGTGACGCTTGATGTCCTGTCCCTGGCTTCTGCGCCGGGATATTTCGGCAAACAACTCGTCGTCGTTGAGCATGGGCGAAGGCCCGGGACCATACCTCCACTCACGAGGTCCTGCGGCTTTCCTGACATCAAGCGCGCAATGATGGCCCCTTCAATTCCAGTCTCTTAGGTGGGGACCCGGCGGCGTGAGCGCCTTGGGGCAGTTGGGAGGATCTCCAGGGAGAGGTCCATCGCTCGGGCCGAGTGGGTGAGCGCCCCCATCGACACGTAGTCGACGCCCAGCTCGACCAGCTGGGGAATCCGCTCGGCCGTCACCCCGCCGGACACCTCGACCTCGACGCCCGCTTTTCGGCAGCGGACGACGGCCTTCTTGACCTGCGCGTCGTCCATGTTGTCCAGCAAGACGATGTGGGCTCCCTCGTCGATGGCCTCGTCGAGCTGAGCCAGGGTGGTGACCTCGATCTCGATCTTCACCAACCTCGGGGCGTGGGCCTTGGCGCGCCGGAGCGCCTCGCGCACCGAGCCTCCGACCGCGGCGATGTGGTTGTCCTTGATGAGGACTCCGTCGAACAGACCAAAGCGGTGGTTCGAGGCACCACCATCGCGAACCGCCCGCTTGGCGAGACCCCGCATTCCCGGGGGCGTCTTGCGGGTGTCGAGGATCTTGAGCCTGGCGTTGGGCGACTGCTCAACCAGCGCCACGACATGAGCAGCAGCGGTGGCGATGCCGCACATTCGCTGTGCGATGTTCAGCGCAGTGCGCTCGCCGATCAGCAGCCCAGCGAGAGGCCCCTCGAGGGTGGCGATCCGCTCCCGGGGCTTGGTCCGCGCCCCATCGGCACGAAGGAGCCGCACCGAGACCTCGGGGTCGACGCGCTCGAAGGTGCGAACGAAGGCGTCTAGGCCCGAGAGGACCATCGGTTCTTTCGCCCAGAGCTCCGCCTTGCCGCGAGAGCCCGGGGGCACGAGGGCAGCCGTCGTGACATCGCCCGCGGAGCCGAGGTCTTCATCGAGGGCGAGGTCGATGAGGCGATCGAGGTAGGCGTCCGCCATCGGCCTACCGCCTCGCTTTGGGAGCGGGTTGCTTCGATGGGGCCTTGCGGCCTTGAACAATGGCCGAGGAAAGTGACGTTCCGACTTTGCCCGCGGACTTCGGGAGGATCGTGCTCTTTCGTGGCGGCTTCGTGCTCACCGCTGCGGCCTTCGATGGTGTCTTGACCGCCNNGCGGGTTTCGTCGCCACGGCCTTCGACGGCGCCTTGACCTCAGGTTTCATCGCCACAGCCTTCGACGGCGCTTGGACCACGGACTTCGCCACGGCCTTCGACGGCGCGTGGACCACGGACTTCGCCACGGCCTTCGACGGCGCGTGGACCACGGACTTTGTCACGGCCTTCGACGGCGCGTGGACCACGGACTTCGCCACGGCCTTCGACGGCGCGTGGACCACGGACTTAGTCGCGGCCTTCGACGGCGCGTGAACCACGGACTTTATCACGGCCTTCGACGGCGCCCGGACCACGGACTTCGCCACGGCCTTCGACGGCGCCTTGGCCTCGGGTTTCATCGTCACGCCCTTCGACGGCGCGTGGACCACGGACTTCGCCACGGCCTTCGACGGCGCGTGGACCACGGACTTAGTCGCGGCCTTCGACGGCGCGTGGACCACG
>PMBV01000117.1 GCA_003153055.1 Myxococcales bacterium | reverse complement strand
CCATCGAAGCCGAGGAAGAACTTCCCCACCCCGTGCACGTGAGGAGACTGATAGTCGAAGACGTACCGCTTGTCGTCGTACCCCACCGAAGACACCGTCATCGCGGTCAGCACCGTCTGTCGCTTGTCCACACCGGCCGCCGGCCGGGCACGGCCGTACTCGAACGACAGCACCGTCCCCTTCCCGTCGTCGGCCTTCTCCATCAGGCTGGTGGCCGGCGAGTCGAGCGTCACAGAGTACCCTCGGCCCAGCACCGTGTAGACGAGCTCTGTGTTGCCGCTGCCCGACAGGTCCGCCACGATGGGTTTGCTCGCATTCAACCCCACCGTCGACAGCCCAGCCACCCGTGCCCCAACGAAGTCGGCCCCTCGGTTAACGAACAAGTGGGTGGTGTTGCTGCTGACGTTTGTGAGGAGGACGTCGGCTAGCCCGTCCTTGTTGGCGTCCACGAAGGACAGCACGTGTTCGGTCAGGACCAACGCCCCGTTCAGGGTGCTAAAGGCGATGGCCCTTCCGACCGGCTCGAACTCGAGGTGTCCCTTCCCGTACCAGATGATGAGCGCCGACGCCGAGCGCGCGACAATGTCGGGAATCCCGTCGCCGTTGAAGTCCTGCACCCACACCCCCTCGGGCGTGAAGTAGGGGTAGAGAACTCCCGACTTCGTCCCCCCGAAGGAATAGGCCGTGCCGGTCGAGGTGTTGGGGCGAATCTGGTACGCACCGGCAAGCACTCGAATGAGGTCCGGCTGCCGGTCCCGGTTCAGGTCGACAAGCTTGGTATGGTCTCCCAGCGACCAGTTGTTGGCGAGCCGCTGGCTCCCCACCACCGCTCCGCCTCGGCTGCAGGCAGAGAAGGTGGTAATCATCGTGCCCGGGTCGTAGACGAACGAGGCGACCATTACGCCCTCGTCGGCGGCGCGGAGCGTGGCGAGAGTGCGCGGCTCGTTGAAGTCATTGGTGGGCTGGCGGCACGCGGCCGTCGTCCCGGGTCCCCACGGCAGCGTCTCGAGGCTCCAGCCCGTCTCGGTCTGGTGTGCAATGACCTGGTCCGAAGCACGCTCGACGTCCAACATCCCGTCCTGGTCGAGGTCGGTGATGGAGGACCTGTCGGGCTGAATGACATTCGCCTGGAGGACGCGCGCAACCGAGTCGACCTTCGCATCGAAGACGAAGGCGCTCGCCGCCAAGTCCTCCCGCGCGAAGCGGTACGTGTAGCTCGACGCTGGCGGCCGCTCGCCGCTGGCGAACACCTGCTGCACGCCGGTGAGGTAGAACGCCGGTCCCAACCCATCACTCGCGTAGCTGACCTCGTAGTGCCAGCGCTCGCCGAAGGCACCGGTGATGGCGTGCTTGGAGAAGGCGGTCACCTGTGACACTCGCCGGTCGATGTCCACCGCCTTGCCCGAGGCGTAGTCTCTAAACGGCGTCGACAGCGTCTCGTAGGTGAAATCCACGCGATGCTGGAAGTCGTCGCCCACACCGCCGTACCAGACGCTCGAGAGGAACGGCCTCCCGGACGCGTTGGCGACGTAGTCCAGCTTCGTCCGTCGCCCCGTAATGCTCTCCACGGACGCGAGGTACCACTCGAAGGTGCCTTTCCCGCCCACTGCCAGGATATGGCCGGCTCCGCCGAAGGTCATGACGGTGCCGTCGGCCAGATGGGCGGTGATGACGTCCCCGGACCATACAACCCTCACCGTCTTGGAGAGCCCCAGAGGGTACCAGTACCCATCCGCACCCTGCAGCAGGTTGCCGAAGGGCCCGCTCAGGCCGTCGGTGGCGAAGTCCACCTCGCCTCCGATGCGGAAGCGGCGCATCGACAGGCTGGTGCCCCAGCCGAGCCCCCACTCGCTCAAGGGCTGCTCCGCAGCGTACCCAGGGAAGACGTCGGCCTGCAGCGGGCCCCGCTCGGACGGGGCGGTGAAAGGGCCGGGTAGCGAATACAAGCCCCGCGCGAGGTCTCCCGACCCGAAGACCGTCTTGGCCAGCTGCCCGACGATGGACCCTCGCTCCGGCGCCGACAGCGTCGGCGCCTGGACCTTTGCATCGGTCGCGGTCGCCGTCTGCCCCGCCGCCGTCGACGCCACCACCAGACCCAACATGCCCAAACACAAACCAGCCACAGCACTGCGACGCATGGGTACTCCCGAGCACAAGCCTCACCCGCGGTCAGCCGGCGAGGCTCGGTTCAACCGGTTCTACCACTCAGCTCCCGAAGCCTGCCCGCCACAATGCCTACGCGCGGGCAGCCATCGCCCTGTCAGTTCGCGCAGGTTCCCCAGGTGAGGTCTGCGCCGCTTTGGTAGTCGACCTTGAAGAGAAGGACGATGGCCTCGGCTTCGTACAACGGTTCGAAGTTGTCGCTCAGTCCGGTCTGCGGGTTGAGCTTCGCCTCGGCTTCCCGCGGCATGACGAACGTGGTGAAGATCGAACTCCCCGCCAGCCCGCGGGCCGTCGCTGCCGGGGTCACCGCAGGAGTCGTCGAGAAGACGGTCAGCGCGTTGTACTCGGTCCCATAGAGAACCGGCAGCATCGAATGCTGCCATCCGGGATCCCCGTCGTAAACGTAGCTCTCCGGGCCAGTGTCGCTCGGCCAGGTCATCTCCCCGGAGATCGAAGTCGCAACCCAGTTCGAGCCGCGGTTCAAATTCGCTACCTCAGGCTCCGAGGTGGAAGGCACTGACACGTACACGGCCATCGAGTTGATTACTGGAATCCGCGAGCCGCAGGAGAGCGAGGCATTTCCCATCGCCTTGGCGTACAGATCCTGCAGCTTCACAGGCAACACAATGCTCGCCTGCTCGGGTGGAGGGCAGTCGACAACCGGTGCGTTCGAATGCGCGCAGGTGTGCTGTCGCTCAATCTGCGCCCAAACCTCTCGCGAACGGTTCGCATCCGCCTCGGCCCAGAATTTGGAGTACGTCGAGCCCGGTCGGGGGAATGCGAGCGCGACGGCGGCGGCCTGAGTCAACGGTGGACTGTTGAGCTGACTAGCCAGCCCGTCCTTCAGCGCACTGACAGCGGTATTCAGCTTCGCGACTGCGTCGTCGAGGGTCATCTCCACCTTGAGGGAGTCGCGCAGGCCCGCAAGCGGGCTAACGTTCACCGAGTTATACTTCAGGCGGTAGTATGGGAAGACCTTGTCGTTGATCTCCCGCATCAGGAACTCGGCGCCCTGCTGAATCCTCGGGACGTCAATTTGCCGCCGCTGAAGCAAGATGATCTCGGCAACGAGCCCGCTTGCCTTCTTGTTGGTCTCAACCTCGGCTTTGTCGGTTTCGAGCTCGATGGCCAACAGATCCGCCTTCCGCAGATTCGCAGCCAATGCCACCTCCCGCTCGGCCTGAGCCAGGTCGCGCGTCACCACGTTGTCAAAGAAGCCCTTCATCTCCGCCGGCAACTGACTGCAGTCGAGAAGCTGGCTCCGGCATCGAGCCAGGAGGACCTCCTCGGCGATACCCCGCATCGAGGCGAGATCCTGTGAGACAAGCTGCCCTTGGGCGACGCGTGCCGCCGTTTCCGCCTTCACCTTGGCGTGCGCCTCAGTGACTGCATCGTAGTACACAGGACCCACCACTCCCTTGGGCGAGTCGACTCGCATCGTAATGTTCAGCGCATGCGTCGTATCGGCCGAGGCAGAGTATGGCGCATTGGGGACCAGGTAGACATCCACGTCTTGACTCGCCACGACCACGGTCTGTGCTTGCACCACCTTCATATCGACTGCGTCGGCCGGCGCAGTCCTTCCTGCGGGGAGCAGGACCACGACGAGGCTTCCTGCAGGGGCCCTGGGGATTGGTGTCGTGTTGAGCCGCAGGCCGACGGCGAAGTCAGTGCTCTTGCGATTCTCGGTGCCGCTGTTGTTCGACGTCGAGTCGGAGCTATTGTGCGACGCGTCGGTCTCGTGAGTGTTGCAGGCCTGAGCCGAGGCACTCACCGAGGTACTCGAGCCGAAGTACGCAACTCCGACCGTTACCTGCGCCGAAATGCACGCTTGTGATGTCTTTCCATCGCGCTCACTAGTGGAATCCGACGAGGTCGTCGTGACGGAATTTGCGGTGAACGAGTTGCCGTTATAGGTGACATAGTACCCCTCGGAAGTCACCACACCCCCGGGAGTCACGGAGCCGAGCCCGGCCAGGTTCTGGCCCGCGAGCGCGGAACTCGGATCCCATTTCCCGGTCGCCGACAGTTCTAGCGTCTGGCCCTTTCTTAGAGAGACGACGGGCGCTGTCTTGTATGAATAGTTGCCCACCGATGCGCGGGAACCCGTGTATTTCGCGTCCCCCCCGGTGATCGACGCGGGTGTGAGTGGAGTAGTCGTGAGCGGCGCCGCCGGGAGAGTGCTAATCACTGTAGCGAAGTCCTGCGCGAGGGTAGCGAAGCGAAGCTCCTCGGACGATTCCATCATTCGCAAGCCCGCTCTGTCCCTCGCGAGCTGAACCAACTCGGCCTCGACATCAAGGACCCTTCCGTTGAGCCCGGTCCCGGTCACCTGGGTATTTGCTTGAGTGAGGAGGTCGGCCGCCTCGCTAAGTTGGCTCTGCCTGTAATCATCCACCGCCTTGGTCGATTGAGCCAGCCCAGAGGTCAGTGTCGCGAGGATCCCGTCCGGGCCGCTCCAGCGCTCAGGCACCAGGCCGATCTTGAGGTGATTGCCATCGCTCACCGCGAACAGGCCTGTCTTCTGGTACTGCGCGTCTCGTTGCTGGTTGCCCTTGATGATCGCGCT
>PMBV01000129.1 GCA_003153055.1 Myxococcales bacterium | reverse complement strand
AGCCATGATCGAATGCTCCTTGCTGGCTTTTCTCCCAGCGGTTGTTGAGGGGGCGGGGCCCGCCGGCTCCGTCCCCGCTTTTCTCCCGCTGCCAGTGGATCAGGAAATCACCCAGCAAGGTCCAGAAACCGGCAGCCGTGCCGAAAATCGCGCCGGCGGCACGGAGCGCCTACATCTGCCACCAGCGACGGCCGCTGCCGGTCGAAACCACGAATCAGACCTGATGCCCCCCAGCCACTCGCATGGGCTGGCACGAGGCAGCATCGGATCATTCCGAGGCCGGGGAGCCGGCGGCGCGCGAGGTGACAAAGACGAAGGTGCGGGCGGCACTGGGCGCCACCGGAGTCGCCGCGCTCGGGTCTCGGACCATCGAGGGCCTCGCCTCAGATGCAACCATTGGTACTATTGCTGGAGACCTTGGCCCCACGGCCCCCAGTCGTGGACAATCACCTGCCGTGCAGCGGGGCTGGTCTGATCGCCCGGTGGCCCAAGCCCAGACGCCGCCCTCCCCCTGGGCCAGCCTCGACCCTGCTGCTCCGAGTCCACTGACCCGCGCGCCGTGTCCTCCCGGCCACGACCACCCCTCTGGCCCCCTCACGTCATGGCTTGAAAGGAACTTGCACCGGCCGTCGGGCCCACCTTCGCTCGCGCTTTGGCATCGGCGCGGTCGCCTCGGTGCTCCTCGAGCACTTCGGGGGCTCTACACCGCCCGCGTCAACGTCGCGTCACGTGCGTCGGGCGCTCTCGACCTCACCCGGTCGATCGGCAACACGATGGCAAAGGTGGTGCCCTTGCCGATCTCGCTCTCGAAGGTCAAGGAGCCGCCGTGCTTGTCGACCACGACAGAGCGGGCAATGGCCAGCCCCTGGCCGCTGCCCCGGCCAACTTCCTTGGTTGTGAAGAACGGCTCGAACACGCGATCTCTGATGCTCTCCGGGATCCCACTTCCCGTGTCGGCAATCTCGATACGCACGACGTCGCCTTCGCTTCTGGTGGAGACGCGGATCCGACCCTTCTTGCCGCTCGTACCCACCATATCGACGATGGCGTGCGCCGCGTTGACGAGCAAGTTGAGAAACACCTGATTGAGATCGCCCAGATGACACGCCACCTGCGGCAACTCTCCGAAGTCCGTTTCGATGTCGGCTACGTACCTGTACTCGTTTCTGGCGATCGTAAGGGTGGTGTCGAGCGCATGGTTCAGGTCCGCTGAGATCTTCTCTCGTTGGTCTGGGTGGGCGAATTCTTTCATCGCATTGACGATAGTCGCGATGCGTGCAATTCCGTCCGAGGTCCGCACGAAGGCGGCGGGAGCGTTTTCCTTGACGTAGCCGTGGTCGGCCGCTTCTTCCGCCTCCTTCAAGGTGAGCAGGGCTTGCTCGAGTGCTGGTGTGACGGGCAGCCCTCTCAATACCTCCTGGTGCTTGGCCAGGAGCTCCTGTTCAGCACGGAAGCTATCCGCGAGGAAAAGGAGATTGTCTCCAATGAACTGCGCCGGAGTATTGATTTCGTGGGCAATGCCAGCGGCGAGCTGGCCCACGGCCTCGAGCTTCTGCGAGTGACGGAGCTTCACCTCGAGTGCCTTGCGCTCCGTGATGTCGTGCAGGGCAAGAACGGCCCCGAAGACCTTGCCCTCGTTCTCACGAAGCAACTGACCGCTGGCCAGCAGGACTCGCGGCTCGTGTTCGCCTGGACGGACGATGACCTCGGCGTTCGTCACCGCCTCGCCGCGAAGGGTGCGCGCCAGCGGCATCTCCTCGCTGCCCAGCCGCCTCTTGCCATCGGCTCCGTAGAAGTCGCACGCACCGCCCGGCTCGCCGGTACCTCCCGGCTCCGCGGAATGATGCAACAAATCGCACGCTTTTCGATTCTGCATCGTGATGCTTCCGGCCGCGTCGCAGGCAACGATGCCGGCTTCAATGCTCTCGAGCACCGCCCCCATCAACTGCTCTTGCCGGTAGCGCTCCTCCGACTGCAACCGGCGAATCTTGGCCTCGGCGCGCGCCCGCTCGATGCGACCGCGCAGAACGGTGATTCCAAACGCCAGGTCGCCAGAGAGCTCCTCGAGCAGGCGGCGCTCTTCGGCAGTGAAGGCGCCGCGCTCGGCCGCGTAGATCGACAAGGCGCCGAACACCCCACCGCCCTCGTCTTTGAGCGGCAGCGCCAGCATCGAGTTGTAGCCGCGCTCGGCCGCCATCGCCTGCCAGGGGGCCGTCTGAGGGTCGGTGTCGAAGTCCTGTGTGGCGACGCTGTTGCCGGTGCGGATCGCGCTGCCGATCGGGCCGCGTCCGCGATCGGCGTCAGACCAGACGACTCGCGCCGCCTCCACATAGCCCTGGTCGAAGCCCGCGACTGCCACGGGCCGCACGGTCTTGGCCTCGTCGCCTTCCGCGTACCCCACCCAGGCCATGCGATACGCCGCCTTTTCACAGACAATGTCACAAATCTCGTCGAGCAGTTGCTGCTCGTCGGTGGCGCGCACCAGGACCTGATTGCAGGTGCTGATGGCGCGCAATTCCCGATTCAGCCGCCGCAGCTCGCGCTCCGCCCTTACGCGCTCGTCCAGCTCCGCCTCCAGCCGCCGATTGGCTTCTCGCAGGTCGGCGGTGCGCTCCTCGACTCGCCGCTCCAGCGTTTCGACCGAATTGCGCAGTGCCTCCTGCGTCCGGTTCAAATCCATGAAGATCAGCGCGAAGGGCTCTTGAATGCCCGTCACAAGGATCGCGCGATAGACGCAGTAGAAGGCCACCAGCTTGAAATAGTGCCCCAGCATGTTGGCGGGACCATAGAGGCTCACGAACTGGGTGAACGCGAGCTCGGAGAGGATCGTGCATGCAATGGAGATGGTGAGGTACCACACCACCCGACGCTCGAGTTGTTGCCTCGATCGGTAGAAGGCAACCAGGCAAATCGCGAGGAGTATCGACAGCGCGTATTCGATTTTGACCTTGAAGGCCGTCAGGCCCTTGCCCTCGACGAAGCAGTCGGGGAAAGAGTCATTGAAGATGGCGAGCAACAGCAGCGCGGCGCCAGCGGCAAAGACAACAAAGACCACCGAGGAACTGGCCTCGCGATCCTTCCACACCAAGGCCACGATCAGGCAGAAAGTCTGAAGACAGCGCGCGGCAATCCACAGCTGCGCCGCCAGGTTCGAGCTGGACCCATGGCCGTGGAAGATTTCGAGACCCTTGTAGGAAAGCGTGTGAATCAGGTCGATCGCCGCGCAAAACGCATAGCCGATGCCAAGGACCTTCAGAAATCCGTTCTTGAAATATTGCCGCGTGTTCCAGGTGAGGATGAACACGCAGGACGCGACCGCGACGGTCACCAGCTCGATCAGGCTGTGGAAGAGTACGTAGCTGACCAGGCTGCTGAGATACAAACCCGCCAGCACGACAACATTCACCGCTACCCCGGCGAGAGGGGCGCGCTCGACGCCTCCGGTCGGCGCCTCGAATCTGCGTCGCTCGCGCATGTTTCCTCTCTCAGAACCGTCTCGAAATCGTGATCGCC
The DNA here is from genome assembly GCA_003153055.1 of Myxococcales bacterium. The sequence continues at coordinate 68,515 of PMBV01000129.1, read as the reverse complement.
GGGTTGATCGCGATACAGGTTCGCTGCAGGAACATCGTGGTCAACGAAGCTCCGACCGAGAGTGCGAAGTTCTCCGGGAGTCCGAGTGTGTAGCCGAGCGCAGTCCACGTCCCCAGGTCGAATCCATTCTTGCCATAGGTCCAGATGGCGAAGAACGGGCCGGCGCCGATGAAAAAGCCCTTGGCGGCGAAGACCACCCACGGCGTGGCGCCAATGGTCGTGAGGACGCTCGCGCCGTTTGGGTAGCCATAGAGCGCCTCCGCGAAGTTGAGGCCCAACCGGAGAGAGAAGTTGGGGTGAAACTGGTAGCCGACGCCCACCTGTTGGCCGAACGTTCCCCGCTTGTCAGGCGTGATGCTCGTAGCCGCCGCGCTCGAGGTCACTCCGAGATAGCTGTAGACGTTGTAACTGAGCGTCGCGCTGACGAGCCAGCGTGGGGCCACCACCTGGCTCTCCACCACCTCGTTGGCCGCGGACGCCCGAACGGGAGTGAGCATCGCAAGCGAGGACGCGAGGAGCAGCAGACGAGCACGAGTTCCACTGCTCGAGACGACCCGGTCCACCGATGCTCGGTACATGGCAACCTCCTTGACTGCGGGTCCTCGCTCGTCATGGACTCCGATGGAGCGGAGGGTGGGCGACTCCCCCTCGCGGGACGGCTGCAGGCGGCATGCCGGGGGCACCGGCTCTGATCAAGTGGTCAATCTCGTCGGAGTATCCATCAGGTCCATCAGCCACGTTCGCCCAACCTGGGTCACATCCTTGGCTCCCACCATCGATTGGATGGCGGCCGTTGGGGCGGGCGCACCCCAGCGTCATCGCACTGACCCAGCGTTTCCCTTCATTGATGGCGCCGGATCGGCTGGCGCTGACGTGGTACCCACGTTACGCTTTTGTTCGTACTAGTGTATGACGAGGCGCTCATGATCAAGAAGCTCTCCGCAGTCGGCAACAGCCTCGGACTCATCATCGAGCGCCCGATATTGGAGCTCCTCGACATCACCAAGGACACGCTGCTCGAAATCAAGACCGACGGCGAGGCGCTCATCATCCGACCGGCGAAGCTCAGCGCGAAAGACCGCATCCGCGAGTCGACGAAGCGAATGATGGCCGTGCACGACGAGACGCTGCGGAAGCTGGCCAAGTGAGCTCCGACGAGCCGCTGTTCCTCGACGTCGAGGACGTCGTCGAGCTGCACGCGACCCAGCTCTCGGTCTACGGCGGGTCAGCGGGGCTTCGCGATCGCGGCCTGCTCGAATCGGCGGTGGCGCAGCCGCGGGCATCGTTCGGCGGCGAGTTCACTCATGAGGGGCTATTCGCGATGGCAGCAGCGTACCTCTTCCACATCGTCAGCAACCACCCGTTCGTAGACGGGAACAAACGCGCGGGCATGCTCTCGGCCGTCGTCTTCCTCGACGTGAACGGCATCAGCGTCGACCACCCTTCTGACGCCCTCTACGAGCTCACAATGGGCGTCGCCGAGAGCCGCGTCGACAAGCCCGCCGTCGCAGTCGAGCTGGAACGGATCGCAGAAGCGAAGGGCTGACGTTTCGAGGCGGTGCCGTCCATCGAAATTGCGAGCGCTCGGAGGCCAACGTGCCAGGCCCCGCCCGGAGGCACTGGCAATCGACAATGGGACGGCCGAGGTCAGTCGGCCAAGGTCGACAGGTCGCCGGGGTCGGCGCCCATCTCCACGGCCTTCAGGTACCGACGCATGATCTTCCCCGAGCGTGTCTTGGGGAGCGTCGTGCGGATCTCGATGTCCGACGGCGTGGCGATGGGCCCGAGATCGTGCCGCACGTGCTCCTTGAGCGAGGCGACCAGACCAGGCTCGGCCACCTTGTTGGCTCGCAGCACCACGAAGGCCTTGATGCGCTCGCCCTTGAGCTCGTCGGGGAGCCCGACCACCGCGGCCTCGGCCACCGCCGGGTGACGCACCAGCGCGCCCTCGACGTCGGCCGTGCCGATGCGGTGCCCGGCGACGTTCATCACGTCGTCAGCTCGCCCCAGCACCGCGTAGTACCCGTCGCTGTCTCGCACCGCGATGTCACCGGCGGTGTAGCAGCCCGGGATCTGGCTGAAGGCGTGCTCGTAGCGGGCGCGATCGCCCCACACGGTTCGCATCATGTAGGGCAGGGGCTTTCGGAGCACCAGCAACCCGCCGTTGCCGTCGGGCACCTTGTTGCCGTTGGCGTCGACGATGTCGGCCACCACGCCTGGGAGTGGCTTGCCCACCTTGCCGGGCCGCGCGTCGAAGCTCGGCAGCGTACCCAGCACCGGGCCGGCGATCTCCGTCTGCCACCAGTTGTCCACCACCATGCCGTTGGACTGGCCGACCAGGTACTTCTGGGCCCACAGGTGCGCCTCGGGGTTGAGCGGCTCCCCAGCGCAGGCCACCAGCCTCAGCCGAGACAAGTCGTACTTCGAAGGCGCGCCCTCGCCGTAGCCCATCCACAATCGCACCGCGGTGGGGGCGGTGAACATCAGGTTGATGCCGTAGCGCTCGCACAGCTCCCAGGTGACCTCGGGGCTGGGGTAGTCGGGCACGCCCTCGCGGCAGAACACCGTCACGCCGTTCGACAGCGGCCCGTACACGATGAAGGAGTGGCCGACGATCCACCCGATGTCCGAGGTGCTCCAATAGATGTCTCGGTCGGTCATCTGGAAGAAAGCCTTGGCGAGGTACGTCACGCCCACCATGTAGCCGCCGGTGGCGTGCACCACGCCCTTGGGCTTTCCCGTCGTGCCCGAGGTGTAAAGGATGAAGAGCGGATCCTCCGCGTCCATCGGCTCGGGCGCGCAGTGAATGTGCCGTGGCTCCTGAATGTCGTAGAAGTCGCACTCGCGCTCCGACTCGAAGGTGTAGGGCGCGTCGCCCGGGCGCGACCCTCGCCGGTGCACCACGATGTGCTCCACCGAGGAGATCGACCGCACCGCGTCGTCGACGATGCCCTTGAGCGGCACCTTCTTGCCCCGGCGATAGGTGAAGTCACTGCACACCACCACCCGCGCCCCCGAGTCTTCGATGCGCTGGGCCAGCGACTGGCTGCCCATGCCGGCGTACACCACCGAGTGGATCGCTCCGATGCGGGCGCAGGCCAGCATGGTCACAATGCCCTCGGGCGTCAGCGGCATGTACACCACCACGCGATCGCCCTTCTTCACGCCCAGGCTCTTGAGCGCGTTGGCGAAGCGGTTGGTCTCTCGGTACAACCGGCCGTAGGTGTAGGTCTGCTCCTCGCCGTCTTCGCCCACCCAGATGAGCGCGACCTTGTTGCGCCGGTCATGGAGGTGTCGATCGATGCAGTTCACCGAGGCGTTCAGCTTCCCACCCAGAAACCACTCGTGCTTCGACCCGTCGATCTGACTGACCTTCGAGAAGGGTGACATCCAATCGACCAGCTTCGCCTGCTCGGCCCAGAAGTCATCTGGGTCGTGCTCGGCCCAGCTTCGCTCGATGGCATCGTTTGGAATCGCCGCCTGTCTCGAGAGCCACACCGGCGCCTTGATGACGCGCTCGTCCTGCTGGAGTCGGTGAATGGCCTGCTGCTGGGCGTCGGACAGACGGGCACTGGAGTCTTGTTCGGCTTCACTCATGTAGGAACCCCCAAAGGAGGGCCCAAGGCTGCGCTGCTGCGTGGTTTTGTCAATGGTCTCTCTTCGCAGCTCCCTCGAGGCCCGGAGTGGCGGACTTTCGGAAGATGCCAGTATCGCTACTAGGGAGCCGGGGTCAGCGCTTGATCTTCGCGCGATCAGCGGCGCTGTAGTTGCTGAAGTGCCCCTGCTTCGCGGCGGCCTGCCGGGCGCTGGTCACCAACCCCGCGGTCTGCCCCGGTGCCTGGGGCGCGGAGACGCACTTCGTCACCTCTTCGCTTCCGCACTCGGGACACGGCGGAACGACGTCGAAGCGCACGATGCGCTCGAAGGTGACCTGGCATTTCTCACAGCGAAAGTCGAAGAGGGGCATGGTTATGGGGCGGGGCTGCCGTGGACGAGGAAGAGGCGGTCAATCTCTGCCAACACCTCGTGAGACAACGGCGTGGTGAAGGCGCGGAGGTTCTCTTCGAGCTGCGCCAGCGACGACGCGCCGATGATGGTGCTGGCCACGAACCACCGGGAGTGCACGAAGGCCAGCGCCAGTTGAGTCGGCGTCAGGCCGTGCGCTCGAGCCAGGCCCGCGTAGGCCCTCAGCGCCGGCTCGAGGCCCGGCTTCTCGTAGCGCTGGGCGAAACCCTTGAACAGGTTGACCCGGCCCTCCGCGGCGGGGTTAGCCAGGTACTTGCCCGTCAGGTGACCGAAGGCCAGCGGCGAGTACGCCAACAACCCCACCTTTTCACGGTAGGCGATCTCCGCCAGCCCCGTCTCGAAGGCGCGGTTCACCAGGCTGTAGGCGTTCTGAATCGACGCGATGCGGGGCAGCCCGTGGCGCTCGGCCTCCTGGAGGAACTGCATCACGCCCCAGGGGTGCTCGTTCGACACGCCGATCGCCCGGACCTTGCCCTCCTTCACCAGTTCGCCCAGCACCTCGAGCTGCTCGAGGATCGACGAGCTCTCCCGCTCCTTCGTCGGGTCGAACTGCCACTGCCCGAACATCGGTTGGTTCCGCGCGGGCCAGTGGAGCTGGTACAGGTCGACGTAGTCTGTCTGGAGCCGCTTGAGCGAGCCCTCGAGGGCGGCGCGAATGTTGGCTCGATCGAAGCCCGACGGCCCACCGCGCATCCACGCCATGCCTCGCCCTGGCCCGGCGACCTTGGTGGCGACGATGACGCGATCTCGAGACTGCTTCGCCAGCCAGCGCCCGACGATGGTCTCGGTCAGGCCCGACGTCTCGGGCCGGGGAGGCACCGCGTACAGCTCGGCGGTGTCGATGAAGTTGAGCCCCTGACCCCGTGCGCAGTCGAGCTGCGCGTGGGCGTCACGCTCGTCGGTCTGCTGGCCGAACGTCATGGTGCCCAGGCACACGCGGGGCACGACGAACCCGCTGGTTCCCAGCTCGCGGGGCTTCATCATGGCTCGCACAGCCTCAGCGCGAGCTCGAGGGCCTGGCTGGCGTTGAGCCGTGGGTCGCAGACCGTCTCGTAGAGGCCCTCGGCCAGGTGCGCCTCGGTGATGGCTTGGTCGCCTCCCAGGCACTCCACCACGTCTCGCCCGGTGAGCTCGAAGTGCACCCCGCCGGCGTAGGTGCCCTCGGCCTGGTGCACGGCGAAGAACTTCCGCGTCTCGGCCAGCACGTGCCCGAAGATGCGAGTCTTGTAGCCGTTCGACGCGGTGATGGTGTTCCCGTGCATCGGGTCGCACACCCACACCACCTGGCGCCCTTCGGCCTTCACTCGCCGCAACAGCGCGGGCAGCTTGTCTTCGATGGCCGTGTGGCCCAGCCGGGTGATGAGCGTCAGCCTCCCAGGTTCGTTGTCTGGGTTGAGCAGGTCGACCAGCACCATCAGCTCATCAGGCGTCATGTTCGGCCCGCACTTGAGCCCCACCGGGTTGCCGATGCCGCGGAGGAACTCCACGTGGGCCCCGTCAGGCTGGCGGGTGCGCTCGCCGATCCACAGCTGGTGGGCCGAGCAGTCGTACCAGTCGCCGTCGTAGCCCTCCTCGGGGCGGGCGGTGGTGCTGTCTTGCCGGGTCAGGGCCTGCTCGTAGTTGAGCAGCAGCGCCTCGTGCGAGGTGTAGAACTCGGTCTCGCGAATTTGAGGGGCCGAGGCGCTGGTGATGCCCAGGGCGCCCATGAACGCCAGGGCCTCGTCGAGGCGGCGGGCGATGGCGTCGTACTGCGCCCCCTGGGGGCTCGTGCGCACGAAGTTGAGCGTCCACGCGTGCACCTTGTGGAGGTCCGCGTAGCCGCCCTGGGCGAAGGCCCGCAGGAGGTTCAAGGTCGAGGCCGACTGGTGGTACGCCCGCTCCATGCGGGTGGGGTCGGGAATGCGCGAGGCCGCGTCGAAGCCCTGCGAGTTGATGATGTCGCCCCGGTAGGCCGGCAGCGTCACGCCGTCGCGGGTCTCGGTGTCCTTCGAGCGCGGCTTGGCGAACTGGCCGGCGATGCGGCCGACCTTCACGACCGGGCGCTTCTGCTGAAAGATGAGCACCACGGCCATCTGGAGCAGCACCCGGAAGGTGTCGCGAATGAAGTTCGCCCGGAAGTCGCCGAAGCTCTCGGCGCAGTCTCCTCCCTGCAACAAGAAGGCTTTGCCCTTGGCGACTTCGGCCAGGCGGGCCTTGAGCTGCCGGGCCTCCCCCGCGAAGACCAGCGGAGGGAAGGTCGCCAGCCGCTGCTCGACCTCCGTCAACTTCTCGAGGTCTGGGTAGACCGGCGCCTGCTGAATGGCTCGGCTCCTCCAACTCGTCGGTGTCCACGGGGTGCTCATGAGGCTCTCCCCCGGCGCCTGGCCTTGGCGACGATGCCGCGCTGCACCGAGAGCGCCTCCTCGTGAATGAGGTGGAAGAAGGCCTTGGTGAAGCTGTCGTCGAGGCCCAGCTTCCCCGCTTGGGTGAGGCGCGCGGCGAGCAGCTCTTCCCATCGCGAGGCTTGGTAGGTGTCCATCTTCATTTTCTGTTTGAGCTCGCCTATCTGCTTGACGACCTGGAACCGGTCGGCCAGGGCCCCGAGCACGCGGCGGTCGATGGTGTCGATCCTTCGGCGCAGGCGACGGAGCTCGGCTGGTGTTTCCTTCATGTCTTCGTTCCTCGGGTGGCCATGGACTCGAGCGCCCGCCGAATGCGGTTGGCGTTCTCGATGAGTCGGAAGTTCTCGTCGGTGGAGGGCTGGGTGAGGCTGTCGCGAAACGCCCGCAGGTGATCGAGGTACGAGTCGAGCGCGTTGAGCACGTGCGTCCGGTTCTGCTCGAAGATGGGCGTCCACATCGTGGGCGTGCTCTTCGCCAGGCGCACGGTGGACTCGAAGCCACCGCCGGCGAGGTCGAAGATGGTGTTCACGTCTTGCTCCTTCTCGAGCACCGTGTTCGCCAGCACGAACGAGATGACGTGCGAGAGGTGTGACACGTAGGCCGCGTGCAGGTCGTGCTCCTTGGGGCTCATGTGCACCAGCCGCATCTTCAGCGCCCGGTACAGGCCCTCGACCCGCTCGAGGTGGAACGGCTCGCACAGCTCCTTCTCGCAGATGACCGCCGTCTTGCGGGCGAACAGCGTCGGAACGAACGCCGTGGGCCCGGAGTTCTCGGTGCCCGACATCGGGTGCGAGGGCACGTAGCGCCGGCGCTGCGGGTGCCCCTCGACGGCCCGGCAGATGAGCTCCTTGGTCGAGCCCATGTCGGTCACCGTCGAACTGGGGTCGGCCTGGGTCAGCACCCGAGGCAACAGCTCGATGAGGGCGTTCACCGGAATCGCCAGCACCACCAGGTCGGCGCCGGCCAGCGCTTCCTCGAGGGGGAGCGCGGCGTCGACCAGCCCCAGCTCCACCGCCTGGGCCCGGTGCAGTGGGCTCGAGTCGACGCCCCTGATGCGTTTGGCCAGGCCACACTCGCGCACGGCTGCGCAGAGCGAGCCTCCGATGAGGCCCAGGCCGATCACCGTCACTTCCATCATCGCTCCCCGCGCGGGTAGTCCCCGAAGTGAGTGATGTGGGTCGTCTTCTCGGCCAGCGCGATGAGGAACGCGGCGTACCGCTGTGAGTCGCCCCACTCGAGGTCGACGTGGAACCCGTACTGGTAGGGCCGCCCGAGAATCGGCAGCGACTGAATCTTCGTCATGTTGATGTCGTGGGCCCGAAACACCTCGAGCACCTCGACGAGGCTCCCCGGGTGGTGGGGGATTTCGAAGCGAATGCTGGCCTTGTCCGACGCCTCGGGCTGGGCCCAGCGCTTGCCGTCGGCTCGCCGGCACAGCACCAGGAACCGGGTGTAGTTCTTCTTGCTCGTCTCGATGCCGTCCTCCAGCACCTCGAGGCCGAACGTCTCGGCGGCCAGCCGGGGAGCGATGGCCCCGTGGCCCTTGAGGCCGGCCTCGGCGACGCGCTTGGCGCTCATGGCCGTGTCGGCGCCCTCGACGATCTCCATCTGGGGGTGTCGGTTGAAGAAGTCTTCGCACTGGAGCAGCGCCATCGGGTGTGACTGCACCGTGGTGATGTCGTCGACCGTCTGTCCGGCCAGCGCCAGCAGCGCCAGCTCGATGCGCAGGTAGACCTCTCCGAAGATGAGGAACTCGTGGGCCTCGAGCAGCGAGTAGTTGGGGAGAATGCTCCCCGCGATGGTGTTCTCGATGGCCATCACCGCCACGTCGGCGCCGTCGTCTCTCAGGGCCGCGCAGGTGCTCCGAAAGGTGGCGCACTCGACGATCTCGACGTCACGGCCCGCGAAGTACTTTCTCGCTGCCACGTCGTGAAACGAGGCTCGAATTCCCTGAATGGCGACCCGAATTGGCTTGTGCATGGCTCTAGGAGCGCGGCCATGCCGCAGGATGGACGGTGTCTCTCACAACCGGCCCAGCATGACGCCCTGCGTCCTCGACTGCAACCACTCGTCGCGCGAAATGCTGCTGGTGCCTTGAGCGGGCCTAATCGGCCTTGAGGCGCTCCATCACCCGCGCCACGTAGTACTCGGTTTCCCCGTTGTGAGGGACTCGGTCGGTCACGTTCCCCGGGCCGGCGTTGTACGCGGCCACCGCCAGCCGCACGTCTCCGGTGCGATCGAGCAACCCCCGGAGGTACCTGGCCCCCGCGTCGATGGAGCTCTTGGGGTCGAAGGGGTCCTTCACGCCGAGCATGCGGGCCGTCCCGGGCATGAGCTGGGCGGCGCCCATCGCTCCAGCGGCCGAAATGCGGTGCGGCCGGCTCCCTGATTCGACCTCGACGATGGCCCGCATCAGCCCCCTGGGGAGGTGATGGCGCCGCTCCGCCGCCTCGGTGAGGCCCCCGATGTCGTCGTGGCCGAACGTCAACAGACACCAGGGCCGATGGCGGGCGTAGGCCTTGAGGGCGCTCCACTTCTCGGGAACGTAGAACGGCGAGAGGGGGAACACCGCGCTGTGGCCGAAGAAGGCGACCGAGAGATTCAAGAGCAACAACGGAGCGCACGCCAGCAGCGTGAGCCGTTGCCACCAGCTGAGCCGCCGCAAGAGCTTCCCCATGAGGCGCACCCTTCTGTCGCGTTCGATGCCGTTGGCGCCCTGTCGCGACGCTTCACGGCCATTCTGCGCGGCCCGCCCGCTTTTTGGAATGGGCTTCCTTCTGGGTCAGCGACAACAGCGCTCGGAGGCCGGCCGAGACCGAGGTGAACTTCACGCCCACCCGGTGCCAGGTGGAGAGCATGGGGTCACCGGCCTCGAACCAGTGCACCCGTCCGCTCCAGGTGAGCTCCTTGTCTCCGTGCAGCACGTAGCCCGACACGTCTTGGCCCGCGGTGAGGACCGCCGGCGTCTCGAGGCAGAAGCCTTCGTTCGACACGTCGGCCGTCAACGCTGCCGCGCGGCGATGAATGGAGACCGGGAGGCGTACCGTCGATCGACCTTGGCGTCTGTCGTCCATGTCACCCACGGTCCCACAGGGCCGCCGCGACGCAACTTTTTGCTCCTCTTCGAGTGTTGCGTTCGAGCCCGGCGCGGCACAACCTTGCTTCATGTGGGGTCGGCTCGCGGTGCTCCTGTGCTGTGCTGGCTGCGTCACGAGCGAGCCCGATGGGCCGCGCTCCGTGGCGGGGTCGAGCTACACTCCTGCGCCCGGGCCGAGCGACGAAGAATTGGCCACCGCCTGGGCGCCCGAGGCGGCCCCGAGGCACCGAGCGCCGGTCGAGCGACCCGAGGCGTCAGCCCCCAAGGCCGATCGAACAGAGGCCTACCGGGTGGCCCGCGACCAGGCCCGAGCCGCGCTCAAGGCGCATCAGCTCGACGAGGGGCGCGCGGCGGCGGCGGCGGCGGTGGAGGCGGCCAAGACGCTCCACGGGCGTGAGCGGCACGAAGCGGGACAGCTCGCCTTCGCCATCGAGAAAGAGGCGGGCGACCTCGCCTCGGCCCAGGCCGCCGCCCTCGCCTGGAGACGGAGCTGTGGCCCCGAGGAGCTCGAGAGCTGCAGGGCCCGGGCGCTCTCGGCGCTGGAGCAACTGCGGGGTCCGGGGCCGTCTGCCGTGGCGACTCGGCTGCGCGAGGCCGAGGCCTGTCTGGGGGTACGGGACCCCAAGGCCTGCATCGGGAAAGTCGAGCGGGCGGCGGCGCTGGCCCAAGACGACGTGCTCGCGGCCCGGGCGGGCCTCGTGCGTGCCCTGGCCGAGAAAGATGACGGGCGTCGGCTGGCGGCGCTCGACCGGGCTCAGGAGCACTGCGCGGCCCCGGGCTGCGTGGTGGCGCGGCACCGGGCCCTCGTGGCCATGGCGACGTTGGCCCAGGCCAAAGGAGACTTGGCCGCGGCGGCGCGTGCGCTCATTCGTGATGGGCAGGTGACGGCCAGCACCGTGGAGCCCGAGCTGAGGCCGTGGGTGCGCGCCGTGGAGCTCGATGGGGTCTGTGCCAAGCTCGACGCGGACGAGGGTACGGGCACCTGCCGACGCCTCGAGAAACAGGTCGCCGGGAGCTGGTCCTTTCGCGACTTCTCCCGGAAGAAAGGCGGGGCGGGGTTGACGGCGGTCGAGGTGAAGACGGTGAACCAGCACTATTCCCCGCTCCTCGAGGAGTGCCTAGCGGAGGAGGCGCGCCGGCTCGTCCCACCCGATGCGCGGCACTACGATGTGTTCTGGGTCGTGCGCAACGACGGCCGGGTCTACGACGCGCACCTGAGGGCCGACCTCGACGCGACCCCGCTGGCCGCGTGCCTCAAACGGCAGTTCGCCACCTGGCGCTACCCGCGCTTCGAGGGCGAGTTCCAGAACGTGCAGCAGCGCTTCACGGTGACCGCGTCGACCCGCGCGGCGGCGTTGAGGTAGCCCCACCGACCAGCGGGCGAGCATGGCGTCGACGGGGCTGAGCAGGTACAGTTCGGCCCTCGTTTCTCCCCTCTTTGGAGCCAAGCCGATGCCTGCATACCGTTCTCGTACCTCCACTCACGGCCGCAACATGGCCGGTGCGCGGGCCCTGTGGCGCGCCACGGGGATGAAGGAGGGCGACTTCGGCAAGCCCATCATCGCGATCGTCAACTCCTTCACCCAGTTCGTGCCTGGGCACGTGCACCTGAAGGACCTGGGCCAGTTGGTGGCCCGGGAGGTCGAGGCCGCCGGTGGGGTGGCCAAGGAGTTCAACACCATCGCCATCGACGACGGCATCGCGATGGGCCACGCTGGCATGCTCTACTCGCTGCCCTCGCGGGAGATCATCGCCGACTCGGTGGAGTACATGGTGAACGCCCACACCGCCGACGCGCTGGTGTGCATCAGCAACTGCGACAAAATCACCCCGGGCATGCTGAACGCCGCGCTGCGCCTCAACCTGCCCACGGTCTTCGTTTCGGGCGGCCCGATGGAGGCCGGCAAGGCCGTCATTCATGACCAGCCCGTGGCGCTCGATCTCATCGACGCGATGATCGCCGCCGCCAACCCCAAGGAGAGCGATGAGGTCGTCGCTGAGATGGAGCGCAGCGCGTGCCCCACCTGCGGCTCATGCTCGGGGATGTTCACGGCCAACTCGATGAACTGCCTCACCGAGGCCCTGGGCTTGGCGCTGCCGGGGAACGGCTCGCTGCTCGCCACCCACGCTGATCGCCAGGGGCTGTTCACGCGGGCGGGGCGGCTCATCGTGTCGCTGGCCCGCCGGTGGTACGAGCAAGATGACGCCTCGGTGCTGCCGCGCTCCATCGCCACCATGCAGGCCTTCGAGAACGCCATGAGCCTCGACATCGCCATGGGCGGCTCGACCAACACGGTGCTGCACTTGCTGGCCGCGGCCCAGGAAGCAGGCGTCGATTTCTCGATGAAGGACATCGACCGGCTTTCGCGCAAGGTCCCCAACCTCTGCAAGGTGGCGCCGTCGAGCCAGCAGTACCATCTTGAAGACGTGCACCGGGCTGGCGGCGTCGTCGGCATCTTGGGCGAGCTCGACCGGGGTGGGCTGTTGCACCGCGACGCCAAGACGGTACACGCCGCGAGCTTGGGCCAGGCGCTGGCCGAGTGGGACGTGCGAGTCACCCGAGATCCCGCGAAGAAGGACTTTTTCCGGGCGGCCCCGGGAGGCGTGCCCACCCAGGTCGCCTTCAGCCAAGACAAGCGCTACCCCAGCCTCGACGACAACCGAGTGGGCGGCTGCATTCGCGACGTGGCCCACGCCTATTCGAGGGACGGCGGCCTCGCGGTGCTGTACGGCAACCTGGCGGTGGACGGCTGCGTGGTGAAGACCGCCGGCGTCGATGCCTCCATTCTCAGTTTCTCGGGCCCCGCGGTCGTGTGTGAGAGCCAGGAAGAAGCGGTGGAGAAGATTTTGGGAGATCGAGTGAAGGCGGGCGACGTGGTGGTGGTGCGCTACGAAGGGCCCCGCGGCGGCCCTGGGATGCAAGAGATGCTGTACCCGACGTCGTACATCAAGTCGAAGGGGCTGGGGAAAGCCTGTGCCTTGGTCACCGATGGTCGGTTCTCTGGAGGAACGTCGGGCCTCTCCATCGGGCACGTGTCACCCGAGGCGGCGGAGGGTGGCGCCATCGGGCTGGTGCGAGACGGCGACATCATCGAGATCGACATTCCCAAGCGAGTCATCCGGGTGGCCATCTCAGACGAAGAGCTGGCCCAGCGAAGGGCGGCGATGGAGGCCAAGGCCGGCTCGGCGTGGAAGCCAGCCAACCGGCAGCGGCAGGTGTCGAGCGCGCTCAAGGCCTACGCGGCGATGACCACGTCGGCTGCTCGCGGCGCGGTGAGAGACGTCTCGCAGCTCTCAAAGTAGGCAGCCACGCACCGCGTCGACGCTTCCCGACGCATGAGGACAAGAGACGCGGTTTGGAATCGAGCGTGCCCTCGCGTCGAGATGGCGCAATCTGACGCGGTCGCGACGTCCCGGCGTCGCCAGCAACTCCGCAAGGCGCTCGGCTCACGCCATCGGGCGCAATTCCCTCGTCGCATACCCGCGAGCCACCGACCTGGCCTCGAGAGAGCGCCCTTCTCGAGTGAGTTGGGGCTATGGCTTGATGATTGCTGCCACTGCCCTGGGGCTTCGGGGGCTGCGAGCGAGGCGGGTGGCACCGGCGGGCACAACGAGCCCCTCGGCCGATCGGTCGAGTGGTGCAGGGCCGGGCTCGTGGCCCCTGTGCTCACCGAGGCCTCGGGGCGAGGCGCTGGCCAGACCGCCTCTGTCGGTGGGCCCCGCGCACCTCAAGGCCTGCTCGCACCGTCCTGCCCGCTCGGAGAAAGTGGCGACCTCGTACAGCCCATGGAATACGCCCAGAGGCTGGTGAGGGCTGGCCCCTTCTTCGGGCCGACAACCAGGTTGTCGCAAATTGGCCTCTGATCGCGACAACCAAGTTTGTCGAGGGGCTGGCCAGACGGCCTCGGTGGTTGGGCAGGAGCCCCACCCTCGACGTTCAATGCGTGCTCGCCGCTCGGCGCCCGTTGGCCGGNNGCGCGTCATCACGGTGTACGAATCAGTACTCCGTGATGACAGGGCTGGGGAGTGGCCCGTCCTCGAGGTTCAGAAACCCCAACTCGGGCCGTAGATGCGATGACGGCGGCCCTGAACGACTGGCCAGTGGCCGGCGGCCCAGCGGCGCCGCTTCGGGTCCTTAGAGCGGAGTTTGGGAGTCGACTCGGCGCTTGGGTCTGGGGAGGAGGACCCCTATGGTCGGCCGCCGCCGGCCGGGGTCTCCCCGACGCTGGCGTTTGAATGGTCTTCTTGGAGTTCTCAATGCGTAAGCTGAATCCCTGGACCCTCGTGGTCCTGCTCGGCGTCTCCTCGTTGTTCGGCTGTCCTCCTCGTCGGCAAGCACCGGCGTGCGGCGACGGCACCGTCCATCAAGGCGAGACGTGTGACGACGGGAACACCACGAGCGGTGACGGTTGCTCCTCGACCTGCCAGAGCGAGTCGCCGGTGTGCGGAAATGGCACCGTGGAAGCGGGCGAGACCTGCGACGACGGCAATACCTCTGGCGGTGACGGGTGCTCGGCCATCTGTCTCAAGGAGATCGCCTGTGCACCCAAGCCAGGGCCAGCGACCGAGATAGTCTGCCAGACGCTCCCCGCCGGGCCTTGCACGGTGAAGGCGGGTGACAGCGCGCGGCTGTTGGTGGGCACGGTGCTCACCCCAGACACCATCTACCGTGGTGGGCAGGTGTTGATTGACGCGACCGGGAGGATCCTCCAGGTCGGGTGCGCCGCGGCGTGCGCTGCCGACTCGACGTGCCAGGCCGCTGCCACCGCTGCCACCGCGGTCACCTGCCCCAGCGGGGTCATCTCGCCCGGGCTCATCAACACCCACGACCACATCACCTACACCCACGACGCCCCGGCCGCCGACACGGGAGAGCGCTACGAGCACCGCCACGAGTGGCGCCTGGGCCTCGACAACCACACCAAGATCCCCGCTCCCGGTGGCGCCTCCAATGACCAGGTTCTCTGGGGTGAGGTGCGCTTCCTCTTCGGCGGCGCCACCTCGACCGTGGGCTCCGGTGGAGCGACGGGCCTGGTCCGCAACCTCGACAAGGGCACGCTGCTCGAGGGTCTGACCGGGCAAGCCCCGGTGGACTTCGATGTCTTTCCGCTCAACGACTCGAGCCCTCCGACCGGCTTCCCTGGCGCTGTGGCCTGCTCGGCCTTCACCGGCGTGGTGGCCGAGAGCACCGTCGCCGCCGACGATGCCTACTTCCCCCACGTCGGCGAGGGCATCGACGCCTACGCTACCAACGAGTTTGTCTGCCTCGGCCCGACCAACGCCGGGCATAACGTGCTGACCGACCAGAGCGCCTACATTCACGGCGTCGGGCTCACGGCTACACAGTACATCGACATGGCCAAACACGGCACGTCGCTCATCTGGTCGCCCCGGTCCAACGTTTCGCTCTACGGCAATACAGCCAGTGTCAGCGAGGCGGCCAGGATGGGCGTCCTCATCGCCCTGGGGACGGATTGGCTGCCCAGCGGCTCGATGAACCTGCTCCGCGAGCTGCGCTGCGCCGACTCGCTGAACCAGACGTATTTCTGCCGCGCGTTCTCGGACTACGAGCTGTGGATGATGGTGACCGCCAACGCGGCGGTGGCGACGGCCGTCGACAGGGACCTGGGACGGCTGGAAGTTGGGAGGCTGGGTGACGTGGCCATCTTCGACGCCACGAGCCACCGAGACTACCGAGCCATCATCGATGCCGAGCCGCAAGACGTGTTGTTGGTCCTCCGAGGTGGCAAGCCGCTCTACGGCGAGGCGGCGGTCATTGGCGCCATTCCCGGAGCGGGGGCCTGTGACACCCTCGACGTGTGCGGCAGTTCCAAGAGCGCCTGCGTCCAGGCCGAGGTCGGGAAGAGCCTCTCCGCGCTGCAGAGCGCCGCTGGCACCTACGCTCCCTTCTTCTGTGGCACGCCCACGAACGAGCCGAGCTGCACGCCGACCCGACCCGCGGCCGTGGGAGGCTCGACCATCTACACCGGCGCCCGGACGGCCACCGACTTCGACGGCGACGGCCTGCCCGACATCTCAGACAACTGCCCGGGAGTCTTCAACCCAATACGCCCGATGGACAATGGCGTTCAGGCAGACACCGACGGCGACGGCGTGGGCGATGCCTGTGACCCGTGCCCACTCGATGCCAACGCGACGACGTGCACGAGCTTCGACCCCACCGACGTTGATCGAGACGGCGTGCCCAACGCGAGGGACAACTGCCCGCTGGTGGCGAACCCGGGCCAGGACGACGCCGATGGTGACAAGACGGGAGATGCCTGTGACCGCTGCCCGCGTGTCAGCAACCCCGGTAACTCAGCGTGCCCTGCCACCATCTACCAGGTGAAGGATGGCACCATGACCGTCGGCACCCGCGTGGCGATGGCCAGCCAGCTCGTTACCGCCCGGAGCACTCAGGGCTACTACCTGCAGGTGAAGCCCGGCGACCCGGCGTGGAACGGCATGGCGGACTACTCGGGCGTCTACGTCTACGACACGAGCAACACCGTGAAGGCCGGCGACCGGGTGTCCGTCGCGAGGGCGACCATCGCCGACTACCACGGGCAGATCGAGCTGACTCTGCCCACCGCGACGGTCGTCAGCTCGGCGAGCGAGGCGGCGCCTCCTCCGGTGGTGGTGCAGCCAGCCGAGGTCGCCACCGGTGGAGCGCGGGCGAGGACCCTCGAGTCGGTGTTGATCGAGGTCGACGAGGTCACCGTCACCGACCTCAACCCGCCAGCCAACGGAGGCGACACCACGCCAATCCACGAGTTCGTCGTCGACGGGGGCCTTCGGGTCAATGATGCCCTGTACCTCGTCACTCCGTTCCCGCTCCTGGGTCAGGGCTACACCTCGCTGACCGGCATCCTCGACCTTCGCAACGCCGACTCGAAGCTCGAGCCACGCAGCGCGGCCGATGTGGTGCTGGGTAGGCCGGCGCTGGCTGGCTTTGGGCCGCCGCTGTCCTTCGCAGAGGTCGGGCAGTCTGGGGCCCCGACGTTCCCGACGCCGCTCACGGTGACCCTCACCAACGCGCCGAAGGTCGACACCCTCGTGGCCATCACCTCAAGCAACCCAGGGAGCCTTGCAGTCACTGGCGGAGGCGTGATGGTGCCCGCGGGGCAGGCGAGCATCCAGGTGCCGGTCGAGGGCACGGCACAGGTGGCGAGCGTCACCGTCTCGGCCACGTTGGGCCCGAACACGCTGAACGCGGCGGTGCGGGTGGTGGACCCGTCGGAGGTGCCGGTCATCGCCTCGCTCACTCCGGCGACTCCGCGCGTCGTCCCCGGAGGCGCCGTGACGCTCACGGTGACGCTCGACCTTCCCGCGCCAGCAGGCGGTGTCGTCGTGCCCCTGGCGCTACAGCCGGTAGGCGCAGGCGTCATTCCCGCCACGGTGTTGGTGCCCGAGCGGCAGCTCTCGGCCACCTTCGACTTCGTTGACGGGCGAGCGGTGTCGAGCGCGACCATCACCGCCACGCTGGGGGCCAGCACAGCCAGCTCCGTCGTCGCCATCGGCTCCGGAGGCGGTCTGGTGTTGAACGAGGTCGACTACGACAATGTCGGCACCGACACCGCCGAGTATGTCGAGATTCTCAATGCCGGCCCGACGCCCATCGATCTCACCGGGTACCAACTCGTCCTGGTGAATGGCTCAGGGAACGCGGTGTACAAGACGTACGAGCTGGGCCCAGGGACGCTCGCCGCGGGCCAGTACCTCGTCCTTGGTTCGCAGTCGGCCCTGGCCTCGGTGCCGGCGGGCGTTGCCACCATCAGCTTCGGCACTGGCAGTGACTATGTGCAGAACGGCGCACCGGACGGCCTGGCGATCATCAACACCAACACTCTGGTCGACGCCCTGTCGTACGAGGGCGCGATGACCATGGTGACCATCTCTGGCCTGGGAACCGTGAGCCTGGTGGAGGGGACGATGCTGCCTGTCTCGGTGGCCGACAGCTCCACCGTGCCGGGCGCGCTCTGCCGTCTCCCCAACGGCTCTGACCAGAACAACGCCTCAGTCGACTGGAAGCTCTGCTCCACCCTGACTCCGGGGCGCGCGAACCAGCCCTGAGGCCACGTGACCGAACCGCCTGGGCTTCACTGCCAGGCGGAGCGGCCCTCGACGCCTTACTGTGTGCAACCACCCTGGGGCGTCGCGCCAGTCGCCGTCGAGAGGTTCTTGTCACAGCCCTTGAGCCCCGGGTTGTGAGCGCAGACGTTCCGCTTGACGGTCTCGGCATCGACGCCCGAGAACTTGTACTTCCCGTTGGCCAGCCACGTCGGGCTCGCGCCGATGCGGAGGCTGTTCGACAAGGTCAGGCTCTCCTCGAGCAGTCGCTTGCCTTCGTCGCCCTCGGCGCAGGACTTGATTGCCTTGGCATCGAAACCCGCGACCGCGCACTTCTGCCAGTCAGTGGAGCGGATCTCTTTGTTTCGGCAGAGGATGTAGTCCATGTATCGACTGTCCTTGCCGTACTTCTTGATGACGCACAGCTCTCTCAGGTCCTCCTCGACCTCGGCCGGCCCATGCAGTGACTGGAACCCGGCCTTCGCGTTGCCATTGGCGATGTAGTTGACGTTGAACGCGAGGGGCGTGCCCTTGAAGTTCTTCAGCACCTCCTCCATCGAGTTGAGCGCCTGAACGCCGTACGGGCACTGCGACATGACGAAGACATCGAGGGTGTTGGTGGTCTCGGGTCGGCACGCCAGAGTGCCCTTGCACGCCGGGAGCGCGCAGCCGCCCTCGTTGGCGCAGGCCGGCTGGTACGCCGCGCCGATCTCCAGTCGCTGCTTGGTGCCCAGTGGCTTGAGGAACCGCGCCAGCTCGCCCGACGCCGCGCTGTCGGCCTTCAGGGTGTCATCGAAGAGCACCAGGGGGAGCATGAGCTCCTCGGCTCCGGGGAGCTCGTCGAAAGCCTTACGGCCCTCGGCCTGGCTGTAGTCGAGCTGGGTCAGCACGGGGTTTCCAATCTTCGACTTCAACGTGCCCACCAGGCGGTCGGCGTTGCAGTCGGTGCACCGGGCGTCGGAGATGACGGTGACGTTCACCTTGGGCGGCTCGGGGATGCTCTGGCACACCGCCGGCTTGGGGTCGGCGTGCTCGCCACAGATGGCGCGGAGGAAGTCGAGGCTGCCCCGGCGCCCATTGTACGGCTTGTCGGCGATGAACATGGTGGGGCTGCCGCGCGCGCCGCGGGCTGCCGAGCGAGCGAAGGACTCGGTGACGAGCGTCTTGCCCTCGTCTCCCTCGAGGCACGTCTTGAGCGCGGCCAGTGGGGCCTTGACCTCGCCAGCGCAGGACTCCCAGTTGCGGGCGACCTCGCGCACGGTCTTGTTCTGGCACGCGATGAAGGGCACCAGGAGCCCCGGGGAGTGCTTGGCGACGCACAGCTGAGCCATGTCGCCCTTCACCTCGTCAGGCCCATGGAGCGACGTGAAGGCGCCGTCCTTCCCGCTGCCGATGAAGTCGACCTTGAAGTCGACGTCGGGGCCCAGCTTGTCGAGGGCGTCCTTCACGCCGTTCTCGACCTGAACGCCGTAGGGACACTGGGACATCACGAAGAACTCGACCTTCACCGCGCCGGGGTTCAGCTTGGGCGCGGCGGCTGGGTCCTTCTTGCAGGCGGCCAGGACGGTCGCACAGAGGGCCAGTGAGATGAAGACACGACGCATGTGGGCTCCTTGATTCGAGGTTCGAGGCGCAGCTGTGCCATAGGCATGACCCGAGTGGGAGAACAGTTTCAAGGCTCTCTTCGGCCCGGGGCGGGGTGCCTCACAACGGCGCGAATCGAGCGGAGAAGTGGCGGAGGGCAGGGGGCTCCTCGACGATTCGCAGTCCGCGGAGGGTGGCCGCTGACCGGGCGACCCGCTCCGCGACCTCGACCACGTAGTCCATGTGGCTCTGGGTGTAGGTGCGCCGAGGAATGGCCAGGCGAACGAGGTCCATGGCGGCGGGGGCCTCGGTGCCGTCGGGGCGCTTGCCGAACATGACGGTGCCGATCTCACAGCCCCTGACACCGCCCTCGAGGTACAGGGCGCAGGCCAGCGCCTGGCCCGGGTACTGGAGCGGCGGAACGTGAGGCAGGAGGGCCCGCGCGTCGAGGTACACCGCGTGGCCGCCGGTGGGCACCACGATGGGCACCTGGGCCACCTGGAGCTTGTCTCCCAGGTACTCGGTGGAGCGAATGCGGTAGCGCAGGTAGTCGTGGCGCACCACCTCGGTGAGCCCCTGGGCAATGGCCTCGAGGTCGCGCCCCGCCAGCCCGCCGTAGGTCGTGAAGCCCTCGGTCAAGATGAGCAGGTTTCGGCACGCGGCTGCCCAGACGTCGTCGTCGAGGGCCAGCCAGCCGCCGATGTTGGCGAGCCCGTCCTTCTTTGCAGACATCGTCATGCCCTGGGCCAGCGAGGCCATCTCGCGCACGATGTCGGTCACCGGGCGATCAGCCTGGCCCGGCTCGCGCTGGCGGATGAACCAGGCGTTCTCGGCGAAGCGGCAGCCGTCGAGGAAGAGGGGAATGCCGTGGGCCTTGCAGAGGGCGCTGACCGCGCGGATGTTCTCGAGGCTGACCGGTTGGCCGCCACCGGAGTTGTTGGTCACCGTGAGGAAGACGACGGGGATATTCGGGCCCTCGTCGACGAGTACCCGCTCCAGCGCGCCGAGGTCCATGTTGCCTTTGAACGGGTGACGGACGGAAGGCTGGCGACCTTCGGGAATCACCAGGTCGACCCCGACCGCGCCGGTGTATTCGATGTTGGCTCGGGTGGTGTCGAAGTGGGTGTTGCTGGGGACGATCTTGCCTTTGCCTCCGATGACCGAGAAGAGGATTTTCTCGGCTGCCCGGCCCTGGTGGGTGGGGATGACGTGGCGAAACGGGAAGAGCGCCTTCACCGCTGCCTCGAACCGATAGAACGAGGGAGACCCGGCGTAGCTCTCGTCGCCCCGCTGGAGCGCGGCCCATTGCTCGCTCGACATCGCGCCGGTGCCCGAGTCGGTCAACAGGTCGATCATCACGTCTTCGGAACGGAGCGCGAAGAGGTTGTACCCCGCGGCGCGGAGCTTCTCGGCGCGCTCCGGAGCCGTGGTGAGCTGAATCGGCTCGACTGACTTGATACGGAAGGGCTCGATGACGGTTGAGAAGCCTCGCATGGGTTTGTTACCGCGCACTTGAGGACAACAAGCAAGCGAGTCTTGGCCGCCTGGGTTCTCGAATTCGTCTCGGGGAGCCGCGCCTCGAGCCCGGCGCTCAGTGGCTTCGTCGCTCGAGCAAGGCGACGGGCCGCCCCTCGAGCCCGGCTGGGAGCGGCAGCGCCGTGAAGCCCGCCTCCCGGCACGCCTCCAGCTCGACGGCGAACCGGGCCGGCGCGACGTGGCCCTTGGGCTCGAGCACCAGCATTCGGCCGCCGGGCTTGAGCAGCGCCGTCACCTGGCGGAGGAAGCCGGGAAGGTCCTCCAGTTCGTGCATCATGTGGATGACGGTGACCAGGTCGACTTGTCCCGAGCGGGCCCCGAGGCCGAGATCGGTGGGAGAGCACACGCTGGCGGCGACTCGGGAGGAGAGCCCGGCGCGATCGACCCGGCGCTGGAGCCGCGCCACCACCTTGGGCTCGACGTCCACGCATAGGACCTTCCCGGTGGGCCCCACCATTCGCGCCAGAGGGAGGGTGAAGTAGCCGAAGCCGCACCCCGGCTCGAGGACCGTCATCCCCGGCGCGACGTGGGGTTGGAGGAGCGCCTCGGGCGACTCCAGCAGCCGACGGAGGGGGTTGGCCAATAACCAGTGCATCCAAATAGGGCAGCGATGAGGTCGGGTCTCTTCCGTGTGCATTGGAACCTCCAGTGGGCCTTCGAGTCAGCGGTCGGCGAGCGGTTGACGCCGTCGGGCGACCACGGACACAATGCGAGCAACTACTCGCGTACGCTACTCGCATCCGGGAGCCACTGATGGGCCGGCCTGTCGCCGTATCAACACCGAGGATTCAGACGAAGAAACGTGGCGCGGCCTCGGTTGGAGGGCGGGGCGGCCCTGCCGCTGCTCGCGTCCGAGACTCGACCGGCGTGCACACGCTGAGAAAGGCTCCGCGCCAGCAACGTTCCAAGGCGCTCATCGAGACCATCGTTGAGGCGGCCGCGCTCACCTTCGCCGAGCTTGGCTACGCTCGGACCACCACCAACCGCATCGCCGAGCGGGCGGGGGTGTCGGTCGGCTCGTTGTACCAGTACTTCTCGAGCAAGGACGCGCTGCTCGTCCAGCTATTGGCTGGGCACCACGCCCAGGTGCACGCCATCCTTGCCCCGGCGGTGGCTCAGTTGGCCAACCCTCGGGTGCCCCTCGAGGGGACTCTCCGGGGGCTCCTGAGCGCCTTGGTTGCGGTGCACGAGGCGAATCCGGCGATCGCCCGCGCGCTGTCCGAGACGGTGCTCCGTCAGTCGCCCGCAATCGAAGCGGCCTGGTCCGAGGAGGACGAGGGGAGCCAGGCGGCGGCGCTCGCGTCTGCCTTGGCGGCGCGGCCCGATGTTCGGCGAGGCGACTTCGCGGCGATGGCCGCGGTACTGGCGCGGACGACCGGGCAGCTCACCCGCTGGTTGGTACACGATGCTCCGCCCAAGCTGGAGCGAGCCTCGTTGCTCGAGGAGACGGTGCAGCTGCTCCTTCGGTACCTCAGCGACGGTGGTGTTCGGCCTGGGCCTCGTTCGGCGCGGGATGCGCGATGACCCGGCGAAGAGGACTCGCGACGACGGCCTTGTCACCGTGATGGAGAACGCCAGCCGTTCCTTCGTACGTGGGGTCGTCGGCGTCTGCCTCGTCCGTCCCCGGCGAGGTGCTCGGAGCGCATCGAGCACTGAGCTCGGAACTGCTTGACGCGCGAGGGCCCACAGTCATGATGCGACGACCTGGTTTCGGGGGTGCACGTGGCGAAGGAAGGTCTGTGGAGCTTCACGGTAGCGACGGCTGTCGGGGCGGCGCTTCCTGTGTCGGGAGGGGCGCGTGGGCAGACGGAGCAATCGGCAGTCCCAACGCTCGCTGAGCCAATGTGAATGTGCGGTCGAAGTGGCGCCTCCAGGTGCGAGGGTGAGTCATGCCCCGGTGGCCGTGTCTGATGCGTTGAGGCGAGGATTCGGGTTGCCTGCGATTAGGGGTGCAATGTGGCGCTGAGAAACAGAACGTCGGGCTATTGGTTGTTCGCTGTATTCATCGTGTTCGCTGTGGCGGGGGCCCAAGCGCAACAGGCCGTCACATCAGCAGAAGGGAACTCGGTCCAAGGCCGCAAGGTATCCTTGATCGACTTCTTGCGGGCACACAAAGAGGTCGAAGTCGCCGCTTCAGGTTTGGATCGGCTGGCGCCCTATCCGCTGCCTCAGCTGATGTTGGAGCGGGGGACGAAGTTTTCTTTGGTTTACCCTGATCATCCTGATTCTCGCTCGGCCTGCAGGGGTGAGCTTCAGGAGGCAAATTCAAGGGTGTTGGGGGCCTGCGACCTAGAGATCGACGACCGTGGACGAGTGTCAAAGAAGGAGTTTTCGTTCGTCATTCGGAGTNNGATGCAGATGGCACGGCGTCGCACAGCTGCACCCTGAGGCCGTTCTATGAGCTTCCCGTCAAGGCGACTCCGGCTCGGCTGAAGGAGTTCCTTGTGTGGGCTGCTAGTGAAAGGCTTGATCTCATTTACATGTGCGAGGCGTGTCGAGGGGCCACAGTCGAACTGTATCCAGATCACTCTTTCTTTGTTCGGGCGCTTTACAATCCAACGTCTTCGTGTGGGGGGAGGTGGAGTGTGGATGGCCTTCATATTCGGGGGCAATGTAACAACGCCGTCAAGGAACTTGAGCCTTCGTTCGATTACTTGGTAACCAAGACAACGAGGGGTGGGCTTACGTTTGCTGCAAATCTCTGTATGCCTGATTTCGAGGAGTGCATTGACGAGCAGGGAGGGTTCTGGTTACCGCATGGTCGTCGCGATCACGCCGATAACATGACGCTAGAGCTGGTTCAGGGGGCAAGGGCTTCCGAGCTGTTCAGTGCTGTGGCGCTTCGTCTTCAGAGTGCGTACTGGCCACAATGGAGGGAGGCCGGAGCGAATAGTCTTCCTGTGTTGATTCGAGGGCAGCCTGCTCGGCGCCTGCGTGTTGAAACCGAAATTTTCTACTCCGGCGTCGATCGGGCCAAGGAACTGGCTGAGGCAGCAGCACGCCTGCTTGCTCCTGTCGTCGGGCCGGTGGTACCTCGGCCGTGGCCAGGCTCCTCCGAATTCGCAGTAGTTGTCGTTGTCGGAGAGAGAGCGATTCCCGCTGCAATCACGGTCCCGGAGTAGCTGTGTCAAATGAAAGATTTGAGTTCGAAGTGCGGCAGCTTTGGGCCACAGTGAAGCTGTTCAAGGGGTGGGATTATTCGTTGCAGTGGCCGGCCAATCCCGATCCACAGAAAGCCAGGATTTGCCAGCCACCAGGGCCAACAATACCTTTGGCAATTCTTCGGTCGATACGCCAGTGATCGACCAAGGCTATATTTGATTCCCCATGGCCATCCGAGGAGACCATTAGTAGTATCTTTGAGCCGCTTGTCTATAAACGCCAGACAAATTGCAGTAGTTTTACTTCGTCTGTTTTGCTCGGCGCCGCGGCGAAAATGGCGGAAGACGGGGGCCCGCATTGGGTGTTCCGCCCCGAGTGGCAGATGTGGGCAAATTCAAACTGGGGTAAATGGGAGCATCTACCTAAGCCATGGGAAGGTACGGAGCGGCTTCCCAGAAGTTATCAGGAAAGACCAGAGATCGCCGCTTGGCTGTGTGCGAACTTCGCGACGGTCGTCTCGTCTCGAGATGCAGCCCCAGAGCCCGGGGCTTGGTATATATGCTCTATTGGGAGTCATTCGTTCTTCATAGTTGATTATGCGCCAGATTTGAGTGGCGATCCGAGGCGAGGGAAGTGCTTGACTCTTGAGTCGAATTGCTTCCGAAGACTCGGCAACGAGCAGCTTCTGGGATTCGTTGGGCATGGCGGGTTTTGGGATGGACTACACGGCCTCCCTGCTGGCGATGGGCCCCCTCTTGAGTGGGCTAAACAGGTGACGCCCACTGGT
This sequence comes from Myxococcales bacterium, assembly GCA_003153055.1. The sequence goes on along the minus strand of PMBV01000129.1, from coordinate 43,932 downwards.
ATTACCTGGGGTGAAGTCTCGAGCATGAGGAACTTCCTTTGGGCGCGCATCAACCTGAAGAGCGCCGCTCCGAAGTTTGCTTGTCCTCTCGACGGCGAAGACGCCTCGCCCAACCTGTGGAAGAACTACGCCAACAACGAAACCTCGACGCGCGGGGTTGGCGGGTACTACGCCGTTGGCCTCCAGCGAAATTTTCATGGTGGCATTCACCTCTTCCCAGAGAAGGGCGCCTCCGATACCCCCGTTCGAGCGCTCGCTCCGGGTCACGTGGTGGCAGCGCGGCTCCCGCCAGTGGAGATCCTCGACAAGGAGCGAATCAGCCACCTCGGGAACTGGCCTGGTTTCGTACTGGTGCGCCACGAACTCATCGAGCTGGACGACAAGCACGCCGACAAGGGGCAACCGGCGGCCTTCTACAGTCTCTCCATGCATGTTCGCTCGCCCGTCTACGGGCAGCAAGGGGTTGGGCAGCCGGTTTCACTCCCCCAGAATGAGCGCTACTTCACCGACGTGAAGTGGTTCCGCTCGCTCGTGGAGCGACGGTTTGGGGCCTTCGTTCGCGTCATAGACGACCCGACCGCGGCCCTGACTCCCCGCGCTGGCGCCAGCCCGGCGGTGAAGTTGGGTGAGCTGGTTTGGGCGGCGACGAAGGTCGAAGTGGATGAAGATGGAGCAGTCAAGGGCGAGCGATTTCCAGTCAGCCACCCGGACATCTCCGGAATCACTGTGAAGGAGAACGGCACGATCGCGTGGCTGTACAAGCCCTCCCCGGCGAAACTCGTCGAAGCCGTCGAAGCGCTGGCCGCGGGGAAGGTGGTGAGCTTCAACGATCGCTTTTTCCCCGTCGCCGCTGGAGAGACGGTGGGGCTTCTGTCGCCGCTGCCCGCGAGCCTCCAGGCGCCGTTGACCCTCGCCAGGCGGCCCTTTGAGTCAGGCTTCCTCCACTGGCAACTGTTCGCCCCGGTTGACGGCCCGGGCGAGTCGGGCATCGCGCTCCTCGAGCGACTTGCGAGCAAGGTAGAGCTGTCCGCCGAGCGAGCGAAGGCCGAGGGCTTGGAGAAGGCCGACGGCGTGAAGTTCCACGAGGTGGTGGACGAGAACGACAACGCCTTCATCGACACGGATGACCTGAAGTCCTCGCTCTGCAAGGCGCTGCCCGAGGCTGACCGGAGGAAGTTCGAGGAGGGCTTTCCCGCACTCGACCCGGACCTCGCGCTGGGCCAGTACGCCACGAATGTCATCGAATTCCTCGACGCCTCGACGTCCTTTGCCCCCAAGCCGACGGGGAGACCCGCCTGGGAGGCCGGGTGCACGCCGAGCTACCCCATGTTGCTTCAGCTCGATGCGCAGCGCCTGATGTCTCCAGAGAAGAATGCTCAGGCGCTGACTGCACTGCCCCCGGGAGTCGATCCTCCACCGAACGGCAAGCACTACCTCGTCGAGCTGAGCTTCCTCACTCGCGTCGGTGGGGTGCTCAAGCCTCTGCTGCCGCAGCGGGGGTGCGATCGCTCGAAGTGTTGCCAGGACCGTAGCCACGCCCGCTGCCAGCCGAGGCCGTTGGCCATCGACGCCGACACGTTCCGCGCCGCACGGGGACCGGCAGACCAGTCGTTCCTGAATCTTCCCCTGGTGGTGCCCGCCGAGGCGGACGTCCTGCGGGTGACGCTTCGGGGCGGCCTCCTGGCGGAAGCGGGCTCTCAAGTGCAAGGGAGCGAGGTCCTGCTGCTGCGTGACGCGACCAAGGAGCGGTGGCGCGGCAGCCGTCTCAGGCACCTCATCGAGTGGAGCCCCCAGCATTTCAAGAAGGTCGCCGCAGCCCTCGAGAAGCTGTCTATCAAGGTGAGCATTGCCGCGGAACTCGACGAACTGGCGTGGTGCGACCCCGAGAAGGAGGTCCCTATCGGACGGCTGACCTACGACGGGGCGAACGGGGGCTTCCTCCCCGGGGCGTCGAAGGAGCCCGTCAAGCTCTTCGGCCCGCAGGGCCTCGTTCCGGCGGGGAGGGTGGACAACCTTCACCCCGTGACCGCGACGTGGCTCCTCAATGCTGTCGACCGCCTGCAGTTGGCGCGGCTCAACGAGGGTGGGCAAGCGCCCTCTTTCGGGCAGGCCGACGGACAGCCGCTGTGCGCGGGGTGGGCGGTGAAGGGCCCGCCCAAGCTGGGGGGCATGGTTCACGCAGTGGTGGTGGACGACGATTACGATGCGGACGACGCCGCGCGCGTCAAGGTCACGGCGAAGCAAGGGGACAAGACGCTTTTCCTCGCTGAGGAGAAGCCCGACGCGAACGGGGTGTTGGTGCGTGAGATTGCGACGGACTTCTGGGGCGAATGGACGCTCGAGACCGCCCCGAGGGCGGCGAAGAAGAGCGATCTCTTTGGCCCGCAGAAGCTGAGCATCCCTGCGCCTGAGTCCCTGGCGTTCTCCGACGAGGAGCTGGCGATCGGGTTGGATCAGCTCCACAAGCTCCCCGACGGTGCGCTGCAGCTTGCCGTCAAGGTGAAGGAACCGGTTCCGAGGCTCGAGGGGTTCCTCCGTTTCGAGGTGAGCACCGGGGAGGGGCCGTTCACGCCCGGAAGCCAAGGCTTGGCCGTCGCCGCGGTGGCGCCGGGCCCGCCAGCCGAGCCCGCCCCGACCACAGCCGCGGGTTCCGTGAGGCCCTTTCCCTTGGAGCGCGCAAAGCTGGAGCTCTCCCCCGACGAGAAGGTCATCGTCGGTCTTGCGAACGATGCTCGGGGCAAACCCTATGTCGACGCCAAGCTGGCCGACGGTCTCAGCTTCGGCGACTTCAAAAGCGTCTCCACACAAATCCGCCTCGCCTGCGTGCTCCTCGATGCCCTGGTCGCCGGAACGAAGGCCGGGGGTCTCGTCGTCGAGCACATCTCTCCGGATGGGCTCGAGGTGCGGGTACTCCCGGTGAAGAAGGATGCGGCGAAGGTCCTCGCTGCTCTCCAGGCTGGGCCCGAGTTCGTGGCCGTCGTCCCCGACGGCGATGCGGCGGGCCATCTCACCCTGACGGCCACCAAGGCGACGCTCGTCGCGCGCGAGCGCTGCGAGCGACTCGCGCCCCACGAGGCGATGCTCGACTGTGACGCCCGGCACCACTACGTCATCGATCTCAAGGCAGCCATCGGGCGCATCACCCCGGCAGCGCTGCGAACGGCGTACTACGCCAACAAGCCCTCTCGGCTTGCCCTGAGCTTGGTGCTCCTCGATGCGCTGACGCTGCTCCGAGCCCCGCTCAAGCACCTCTCCCCTACCTTCCTCGGCATCGACGGGTATACCTGTCGCATCAAGGAAGAGGGTGCCGCGGTGCTGAAAGCCGCCCGGGAGACGCGACGCTTCGTGGTGGTGGAACCGTGGCCGTCTGGCGGCACGCTTCTGATGGTCTGCCCGGACCCAGAACGGACGCTGGTGGCTCGATTCCACCCTTCCTCCGTCCTCCGGCTCCTCGCCGATGCCCTCAAGCTGGGGCCGGGGGAACCAATGCACTACCGCGCTCAGTTGGTCATCCCCAACGGGTTCCACTATCTCAGGTCGGGGGCCGAGGCGCTGCCGCACATCACCGCCCCAGACGACCCCGCCCCCCTCACAGCCGTACAGGGAGTGGTCGAGTCCGCCGAATTCGACAAGTTGATCGAGCGGGCCGCGGGCAAGCTTGAGTTTCCCCCTTCTCAGGAGCGGGTCTTTCGGCTCATCGCACTCTCGACGCCGACGCTGACCTGGACAACACGCGCGCGGAAGCCGGTGGTCGAGGTTGGCACCCGCCTCCTCGGGGCCGCCGAGGCATGGGCTGGATTCAAGCTCAAGGTGTCGGTGGACCTGGGCAGTGGCTTCACCACCCTGAAGGACTACGAGGCCGTGAAGGCCGAGTCCATCACCGCGGGGTTGCTCACCGTGCGCATCCCTGTCACCCAGGCGTTGACCCAGAAGCTCACCGTCAAGGTCGAGCCGATTGCGCCACCGTGGAGCGAGGAATCGCCGCCGGCCGTGGAGCGGACCGAGGACTATGAGCCCAAGTGGACCGACTCGACGCTCATCGTCTCGAGCGACCGGAGCAAGAAGCGCGTGGAGCTTCGGTGTGGGACGAGCGGGGTCGCGCGGGCAGAGAAGGCTGGCACGCAGAGCTACCTCACCGACCCCAGCGCAATTCCTGAGTTCCAGCTCACCGTCGAGCGTGTTGGCCCGGCAGTGCCACCCACCTCTGCCAAGCAACCGAAGCTCCCAACCCATCGCTACCAGGTGCCCACCCGTGGCGGTTTCGGCAGCGTCGATGAAGAGGGCGTGTTTCTGGCCTCTCTCGACGAGAAAGACCTGGAGCCCGGGGCGACGTACAGCTTCGAGCTCAAGCTGCGCGCCCAGTACGACGGCCGCGAGAAGGGCCGGTTGCCCGAACGCACCGGCACCTACCCGGGCCCAGCCGCCGTGCCAGGAGAAGTGCCATGAGCGACCCGACCGCGGACCTCGAACTGGGCTATCGCGGCGCAGTGCGGCTGCTTGTGGCTCCGAACATCACCCTGGCTCCGGCGTCGACCCAGTTTGTCATTGAGGAGCTCCAGACTCGGCCGCCGGTCACCGGGCGCGGCGACAACCTGGTCGAAGCCATCCCGTGCTCTCTGGAGTGGCTGTTCTCCGCCGGCCACGAATCGTCGGCTCTCGGCGGCATGGATCAGCCCCGGGTTCACCCCAGGCGGACGCTGGCGGTGCCGGTCGGCGGCGGAAAGTTCGAGATTCGCGAGCGAGACCCAAGGGACACCGCGAGCAGGCCGCCGTACAAGGAGCTGCCGCTGGCGCTCGACGCCGTCGAGATGGGGTGGATTGGAGAGGGCAAGCTGGGGTACCGCATCACCCTGGAGCTCCTCGGCAGCCCGACACTCACGATTGCTCCGTCAGAATCGCTGCTCCAGGTTCGGCTGCCGATACAGCTCAAACAGGACTGGAAGAGCCGGCGCGGCACTGTCCGGAACGCGGGCGAGCCGGGGACGCTCGGGGTGGGCCCCATCCCGTGGGCCACGGGGGTCGAGGTGCGGTTCGAGATCGCCGAGTATGTCCGCGCGACCCCCATCGCTGGGGTGCCCGGGAATCCAAGCCTCGTCCGGGTGAGGAACAGCGAGACGGTTGTGGTTCTCCCGACGACGGTGTCTTCCCAGGCCGCGGCGATCGGGTACCACGCAGGGGGCCGGCTGCAGGGAGAGCTGGCGCTCTCGGAGTTTCTGTACCATCGATTACACTCACCCCAGACGCACTCTTTCGCCTGGCGGTGCGGTGTCAGCCGGCCCGTTCCTACTTCCCAGAATGGCAAAAAGCAGCCGCCGCCGCCACAGGTTGCTTGGACCGAACCTCAGTCGCTCTGCGAGGTCGCCCACCCGGTGCTCGAAGCGCTTCGCATAGGCGTCAATACGCGGGGTGAGCTTGCGGTCGATGGACGGTTTGCTGGTTTCGCGCCCGAGACGAACATCGAGCTGGAGGTCGACCTCTACGGGCTCCAGACGCAGAAGAGCGCCGACCGCGAGCTCAATCGCATCTCGCGGCTCTCGGAATTGCTCGGTCAACTCGACCCTCAGGTCGGCGCGGCCGCGGCGCTCCGGAGCTCCCTCTCGGGCCCCGCGGGGGCGTTCAAGGCCGTGTTGATGCGGCTGGCGGCCTGCCGGGGCGCGTTGGAGCATGCCTATCCGGGGCTTCACGTGTTTGCCGCGGTGCGGTTTCTCGCCGCTCAGTTTGGCGAGCGCGAGCATGTCGTCTTTCAAGACTGCGCCTCCTATCTCGCGAGCACCGACCTCGAGACTCATGAGGACGGCTTCGCTCCGTTCTCCGAGGGCGTCTTCTCGCATCCGTCGATGGCAACTGGTGTGGCGACCCGGCAGATGGACCTCCTGGGCACCACTGCTCCGCTGGTGGCCGTGGGTGGGCTGTCCTTCGTCCCGAATCAGAAGGCAGTCGGCGCGTACCGCGAAAGCGAACCGGGCAAGCTGCTCAAGGAAACCTTGCGGCGCAAGTTCACCGACGAGGCGCAGGTCGAGCCAAACGCGCTGAGAAAGGCGGCCCTGATTGCGCTGTCACAGCGATTCGGCGATCGCTTCGCCCTGTACCGAGTCGCCGAGGAGGTCACCCGGGTGTCCTGGGAGATCATCGCCGTGCTGCACATCACGGAGAGCACCGGCGACGCTGCGCCACTCCACGTGGAGTGCGGATTTGGGCTCGATGCCAATGCCCACGGGGCAGCTGACCTCGAGCGGCGCCTCCAGAAGTACGCTCAGTCGACTCCTCCGGTGGTGAAAGGGCCCTTCGTTCGCGGTGGGCCGAGCAAGGGAGCCGACCTCTTCCTGTCCTCCATCGTCGCGGCCGACATCTACCGGGAGAACGCCATCGCGGCGAAGGCCATCTCAGCCCATGGGGACCGAACGCCCATCGAGGTGAATCGGATGTCCGGTGCGAGTCTCGCCTGCGCGGCGGCGGCGTACAACGCAGGCCCGGCGAGTCCCCTGGCTGCCAACGGTCTGTCGACTGGCTCCAACTACCAATTCAATCTCGGGGACGACGACTTCCGCACGGTATTTGGCGGGGGAAAGGTGTCCTCGTCTGACGGCTCCAGTCGGATCGACGCCGCAAGCGGGCGCTCCAACTGGCACATCCGCTGGGATGTACTCCTTCCGTTGGTTCAGGACTGGGCGACTGCGCTGACGGTCGCCCCATTGAAGGCGTAGGGGAAAGGGGCGCTCCGAGGCTTCCGGCTACATGCTCGGGACCTGCTGAGGCTTCGGAGCCTCCGGCTTCGAGGCGGGCGGTGTTCTCTGCAACTCCTCGAGCACGGCGTGCTGGCCGGCCGTGAGCGTGACCGTCTGTCCATTCTCGAACGCGAGCCGCGTCGAGTCGATGCGCCACCCATACCGGGTCATCTCATGGGGCGCCTGAACCTTCCGCACGACCGGGTGGATCGGATCGACGTAGGCCCCATCGGCAAGGCGCACGTCGACCTCCAGCGTCTCGGTGTCGGTGCAGCTCATCTTCATGCCGCTCAGGGCGCCGGGCAGAATCTCCGCCCGGTACTGCTCGACCAACTCGGCGAAGAGGGCCGGCTTGTTGTCAGCCCTCACGGTGCCGATACCAGTGGCCCGGAGCGTCGAGCTGCACGGGTGGGTAGGCGGCGCCGGTGGCTCATAGGTAGCCCGGTAGCGCCCCGCCGGGAGATGCTCGAGGTCGGCCATAGGCCTCGAGCTGGGGCCCGAGAGGCGCTCGAGCGTGAACTGGCCGGGGAGCTTCGTGGACACGGTCGCCCACTGCGCGCGGGCGATGACGAGCTGACCACCGTCGTACCAGAGGTCGGGCTTGAGCTTGAGGTCGACCGGGTGCTCCTGGGCGGCGAGGTTGAGCATTGTGCGCTCGAAACCCACCGCCACCAACCGCACAGGCCTTGCCCTCAACCAAGCTTGCACGCAGCTCGCGTTCACCCGGGTGAGCTTCTCGGGCACCTGCCCGTCGAGGGTGACCTCGAGGTCCAGCACGTAGCCGTCAGAGGTCAGCGGGCGGTAGTCCTGCCGAGGCGTGGCAGAGAAGAGGGTCACTCCGTCGGGCAACGAAAGGCACACCCGCACAGCGGCGGGCCGGTCTTGCGCGACGGCGGCGGCTCCGAGGAACACGGCGAGCAACGGGAGGTGGGCGTTGGCCATGGCCTCGGACCAACGCATTTGGCGTACCGAGCCGATCGCCCGACGAATCAATCACCTCGCCGCCTGCGCCGCGGGTCCTCTGCTGTCGCGTGACCACGACGACCCGGTGTCCGCGGGACACCCGAGGAGGATCTCCGTCAAGCTCGAAAGAATCGCATGCGCCCTTGACTCGACGTGTCAAGCGGGACAGCATCGCCGGTTACTTCCGCGACCCATTACGCGGAGGAAAGGTCGAGTGATGTCATCACAGCAGCTGGCGATTGCGAGTCATGAGCCCAATGGCAGCCCGCAGGGGGTGCCCGCGCGGCGCACAGGGGCGCAGATCATCTGGGAAGTGCTGACGCACATGGGGGTCGAGACGGTCTTCGGCTACCCCGGTGGAGCCATCCTCCCCGCCTACGATGCGATGCTGGACTACGGCATTCACCACGTACTTGTACGGCACGAGCAGGGCGCCGCCCACATGGCTGACGGCTATGCCCGCGCCACTGGCAAGGTGGGCGTCGCGGTGGCCACCTCGGGCCCCGGCGCGACCAACCTCGTCACCGGCATTCACACCGCGATGATGGACAGCTCTCCGGTGGTCTTCATCACCGGCCAGGTGACCTCGTCGCTCATCGGCAAGGACGCCTTCCAGGAGACCGATATCGTCAGCATCACGATGCCAGTCACCAAGCACAACTACCTGGTGACACGCGCCGAGGACATCATGCAGGCGATGAAGGAGGCGTTCTACATCGCGGCCTCCGGTCGGCCCGGCCCGGTGTTGGTCGACATCACCAAGGACGCCCAGCAGGCGACCATCGACTTCCTGTGGGACGACTCCCCGGTGAAGCTGGCCGGCTATCGACCGGTGCTCGAGGCCCCGCTCGAGGAGTACGCCAAGGCCGTTGACCTCATTCGCAAGGCGCGCCGCCCGGTGGTGCTCGGCGGCCACGGCATCGGCATGTCGGGAGCCGAGAAAGAGGTCATCTCGTTCCTCGAGCGAACGCAGACGCCCGCGGCGATGACGCTGCTCGGCCTCGGCTGTATCCCCGCGGCGCACCCCTTGAACCTGGGCATGATGGGCATGCACGGTGAGGCGTGGGTGAACAAGGCGATTCAGGAGGCCGACCTCATCCTCGCCTTCGGGATGCGCTTCGATGACCGAGTGACGGGCAACCTGAAGACGTACGCCCCCAACGCGAGAAAGATCCACATCGAGATCGACCCCGCCGAGGTGCACAAGAACGTGCACGCCGACGTCGGCCTGGTGGGCGATTTGAAAGAAGTCCTCCACCGGCTGCTCAGCATGGTCGGCGAGGCCCAGCACCCCGACTGGGTGAATCACATCAACGCGCTCAAGGGTGAGACCGCGGTGCGGGACATCAAGAACCTGCCCGACAACGGCCACCTCTACGCGGCCCACGTCATCTCCGACCTCTACACGCTCACCGAAGGCAAGGCCGTCGTCATCACTGACGTCGGCCAGCACCAGATGTGGGCCGCCCAGTACTACCACCACCAGAAGTCTCGGCAGCTCATCACCTCGGGTGGCCTGGGCACCATGGGCTTCGCGCTGCCGGCGGCCATCGGTGCGCGCTTCGGCCGCCCCGAATCGGAGCTCTGGGTCATCGCCGGCGACGGCGGCTTTCAGATGACGGCCTGCGAGCTGGCCACCATTCGGCAAGAGGGCATCAAGCTCAACATCGCCATCATCAACAATGGCTACCTCGGCATGGTGCGCCAGTGGCAGGAGTTCTTCTACCAGCGGCGCTACGCAGCCACTCCCATCATCAGCCCCGACTTCGTGAAGCTGGTCGAGGCCCACGGGCTGGTCGGCCTGAGGGTGACCAAGCGCTCCGAGGTGCCCGAGGCCGTACGCCGGGCCCGAGAAGAGAAGGGCACCGTGCTGATCGACTTCAGGGTCGAGCAGCAAGACGCGGTGTACCCGATGGTGCCTGCCGGTGCCGATCTCGCTGACATGATTCGCCGGCCCAGCCCCATCGCCGAGACCGGGCAAGATCGCTAAGAGACGGAGCGCACATCACATGGATACGAACGCGGGCTCACCGCCGTCGCAGCACATTTTCACCGCCTTCCTCGAAGACAAGCCTGGAGTGCTGACCCGGGTGACGACCCTGTTCAGCCGGCGGAATTACAACATCGTCTCGCTCGCGGTGGGTCGCACGCGGGTCCCCGGCATCTCGCGGATGACCGTGGTGGTGGAGACCGACCCGACCTCGGCCCGGCTGGTCGTGGCCAACCTCTACAAGCTGGTGAACGTGCTCCGGGTGGAGGACGTGACTCACGAGCCCTGCGTGGTGCGTGAAATCACCCTCATCAAGGTGAACGCCGACATCGAGGCGAGGGCCAAGGTGCTCCAGCTGTGCGAGGTGTTCCGCGCCCGCGTGGTCGACCTCACCCCCAACGCCCTCATCGTCGAGGCCACCGGCGGCGAGCAGAAGATCGACGGGCTGCTCGACGTGCTCGAGCCCTTCGGCATCACCGAGGTCGTGCGCACGGGTCTCGTCGCCATGACCCGAGGCCCCGAGACGTTGAACCCCAACCCCCAGTTCGTCAACGCCCAGGTACCGGCGACCGAGCTCGAGACCGAAAGGACGCAATAAGGTCGTGGCAGACGCGAACTACGTCAAAATCTTCGATACCACGCTGCGCGACGGAGAGCAGTCTCCGGGCGCCACCATGACGTCGGAAGAGAAGCATCAGGTGGCGGTGGCGCTGGCCAAATTGGGAGTCGACATCATCGAGGCTGGCTTTCCCGCCGCCTCCCCCGACGACCTGGAGGCCGTTCGCCGCATCGCCTCGACCGTCGGCCGGGCGAGGGGCGCAGAGCTCACTCCCTCGGGCGAGCCGCCGACCATCTGTGGCCTGGCCCGCGCGGCCCGGCGCGACATCGACCTGGCCTGGGAAGGCGTGAAGGACGCTGTCCACCCCCGCATTCACACCTTCCTCGCCACGAGCGATCTCCACCTCGAGCACAAGCTCAAGCTGACCCGTGAAGAGGTGAAGGTGAAGGTCCGCGAGATGGTGGCTCACGCCCGCTCGCTGTGCCCAGACATCGAGTTCTCTCCCGAAGACGCCGGCCGCTCCGATCCCCAGTTCTTGATCGAGGTGCTGGGCATCGCCATCGCCGCTGGAGCGACGACGCTCAACATTCCCGACACCGTCGGCTACACCCTGCCGACCGAGTACGGGGCCCTCATCGCCCGCCTGAAGAAAGAAGTCCCGGGGGCCGACGGGGTGACCTTCTCGGTGCACTGCCACGACGACCTCGGGCTGGCCACGGCCAACAGCCTGGCGGGTGTCATGGCTGGGGCCCGGCAGGTCGAGGTGGCGGTCAACGGCATCGGCGAGCGCGCCGGGAACACCGCGCTCGAAGAGGTCGTGATGGCGCTCCACACCCGCTCGCCGATGTTCGGGCTCAAGACCGGCATCGACCCGACGCACATCGTTCGGCTGAGCAAGCTGGTATCGAACTGCACCGGCATTCCCGTGCAGCCCAACAAGGCCGTCGTCGGCGCCAACGCCTTCGCGCACGAGGCGGGCATTCACCAAGACGGCATGCTGAAGCACCAGGCGACCTACGAGATCATGAAGCCCGAGACGGTGGGCGCCAGTACCAGCCGCATGGTGCTGGGCAAGCACTCCGGGCGGCACGCGGTGAAGGTGCGGCTGGCCCAGCTCGGTTCCCCGCTCATCGACAGCGACCTCGACAAGGCCTTCGCTCGGTTCAAGCAACTGGCTGACAAGAAGAAGACGGTCACCGATGCCGACCTCGAGGCGCTGGTGGCCGACGAGCTGTACCACCCGGTCGAGCTCTACACGCTCGACGGCATGCAGGTGGCCTGTGGAACCTGGGGGCTGTCGACGGCCACGGTGCGGCTCAAGGGCCCCGACGGCGCCCTGCACGTGAAGGCCGCCATCGGCACCGGCCCAGTCGACGCGGCCTACGACGCCATCGATCAGATCGTCAAATCGAAGAGCTCGCTGCTCGAGTTCACCGTGCAAGCCGTCACCAAGGGCATCGACGCCCTGGGCGAGGTGACCGTCAAGGTCGAGAGCTCGCTGGAGCGCATCTCGAAGAACCCTCAGTACGAGAGCGAAGGGCACCGGGTGTACCTGGGCCACGGGGCCGACACCGACATCGTGGTGGCCAGCGCCAAGGCGTACCTGAGCGCCCTCAACAAGATCCTCTTGGCGAAGCGAGCGACCGCTGAGCTGCAGCAGGTGGAGAAGACCGCGTGACGGCACGGACCCTGTTCGAGAAAGTGTGGGCCTCTCACCTCGTGGCCGAAGAGCCAGGGTGCCCGGCGGTCCTCTACATCGACCTCCACCTGGTGCACGAGGTGACCTCGCCCCAGGCCTTTTCTGGCCTCGGCGCCCGGGGGCTCAAGGTGCGCCGGCCGGAGCGCACGGTGGCCACGATGGATCACTCGACGCCCACCATTCCCGGTGGGGTGAAGGACCCCGAGGCCAAGGCCCAGCTCGACACGCTCACGCGAAACTGCGCGGCCCACGGGGTTCGCCTCTACGCCCTGGGCAATGACAAACAAGGCATCGTGCACGTCATCGGCCCCGAGCTGGGGCTCACCCAGCCCGGCGCGACCATTGTCTGTGGTGACTCGCACACCGCGACCCATGGCGCCTTCGGGGCGCTCTCGTTTGGCATTGGCACCAGCGAGGTCGAGCACGTGCTGGCGACCCAGTGCTTGCTGCAGCGGCGGCCCAAGACGCTGGCGGTGAACTTCGTGGGCTCGGCGGGTAAGGGCGTCACCGCGAAGGACCTCATCCTCGCCCTCTGCGCGCAGATTGGCGTCGGTGGGGCGACGGGCCACGTCATCGAGTACCGGGGCGAGGCAGTGCGGCGCCTGTCGATGGAAGGCCGCATGACCGTCTGCAACATGTCCATCGAGGCGGGCGCGCGGGCCGGAATGGTGGCGCCCGACGACACCACCTACCAGTACCTGGCAGGCCGGGAGTTCGCTCCCCAAGGCGCCTCGTGGGACCAGGCGCTGACGCGCTGGAAGACGCTGCCCGGCGACGAGGGCGCGAGCTTCGACCGCCAGGTGACCGTCGACTTGGCTGGCTTGGGGCCGATGATCACCTTCGGCACCAACCCAGGCATGGGCATGCAGGTGACGGGGCGGGTGCCCGACCCCCAAGACGTGCAAGGAGCCGAGCGCCAGGCCCTCGAGAAGGCGCTGGCGTACATGGGGCTCAAGGCTGGGCAGCCGATGGTGGGGCAGAAGGTCGATGTCGTCTTCATCGGCTCGTGCACCAACTCCCGGCTGTCTGATCTCCAACAGGCGGCGACGGTCTTCAAGGGCCGCAAGGTGAAGGCCGGGGTTCGCACCCTGGTCGTTCCTGGCTCGGTGCCGGTGAAGCGAGAGGCCGAGGCGCTGGGCCTCGACCGCATCTTCAAGGACGCGGGCGCCGAGTGGCGAGAGGCCGGGTGCTCGATGTGCATCGCCATGAACGGAGACGAGATCAGCGCTGGCCAGTACGCCGTCAGCACCAGCAACCGGAACTTCGAGGGCCGGCAAGGGAAGGGCGGCCGCACCTTCCTCGCCTCTCCGCTGACCGCCGCCGCCGCCGCGGTGACCGGGCAGGTGACCGATGTCCGCACGCTGTTGGGAGACGCCTGACCATGGCTGCGTTCCGCACGACGACTTCACGGGTCGTGACCTTGCTGGTCAACGACATCGACACCGATCAGATCATCCCGGCCCGGTTCCTCAAGGGCACCAGCAAGACCGGCCTGGGCACCAAGCTGTTCAACGATTGGCGCTACGAGACTGACGGGTCGCCCAAGGCCGCCTTCGTCTTGAATCAGCCCAGCGCGAAGGGTGCCTCGGTGCTCCTGGCCGGTGACAACTTCGGGTGCGGCAGCTCGCGGGAGCACGCGCCCTGGGCCCTGGTCGACTTCGGGTTTCGAGTCATCATCTCGACGTCTTTCGCCGACATCTTCAAGAGCAACGCGCTGAAGAATGGCCTGTTGCCGGTGGCCGTCGATGCCGCGACCCACCAGCGCCTGGCCCAGCTCGTGGCGAAGGATGCCCAGGTGGAGGTCACGGTCGATCTCGAGGCCACCACGGTGAAGCTGCCCGACGGGTCGAGCGCCACCTTCCCGGTCGATCCGTTCTCTCGAAAGTGCCTCATCGAGGGAGTTGACGAGCTGGGCTACCTCCAGTCGCTCGAGGCGCGCATCTCGGCCTTCGAAGCGGCGCGGGGTGGCTAGTTCGATGAGCCAGCCACGGGTTCAAATCTACGACACCACGCTGCGCGACGGCACGCAGCGCGCCGGTTTGTCGCTCTCGCTGGAGGACAAGCTCAAGGTCGCCCAGCGGCTCGACCGCCTCGGGGTGGCCTTCATCGAGGGCGGGTGGCCAGGCTCCAACCCCAAGGACGCCGAGTTCTTCGCCCGGGCCCGCGACATGAAGTGGGAGACGGCCATCGTCGCGGCCTTCGGAGCGACCCGCCGGGTGGGCGTGCGCGTGGAGGACGACGACAACTTGAAGGCCCTGCTGGCGGCGAAGACGGCGCTGTGCACGGTGGTGGGCAAGACCTGGGCCTTGCACGTCACCGAGGTGCTGAGGACGACGCTCGACGACAACCTCGCCATCATCGAGGAGAGCGTGCGCTACCTGCGCTCGCAGGGGCGGCGCGTGGCCTACGACGCGGAGCACTTCTTCGACGGTTACCACGCGGACCCGGCCTATGCGCTCGCCACGCTCGAGGCGGCTGCCCGCGGCGGCGCCGAGGCCCTGGTGCTGTGCGACACCAACGGGGGCTCGCTCCCGTGGGACATCGAGCGGTGGGTGCGCGAGGTGACGACGAAGCTCGGCCCCCAGAGCCCCACCGTCGGCATCCACTGCCATAACGACACCGACAGCGCGGTGGCGAACTCCCTGGCCGCGGTGCGGGCCGGCGCGCGGCATGTGCAGGGCACCATCAACGGCTACGGCGAGCGCTGTGGCAACGCCAACCTGTGCGCCATCGTGCCCAACCTCGAGCTGAAGATGGGCTTCGGGTGCCTGCCGCAGGGGGCGCTCACGCGGGTGACCGAGGTGGCCCACTTCGTGGCCGAGGTCGCCAACCAGGTGCCTGACGAGTACATGGCCTACGTCGGCCGCAATGCCTTCGCCCACAAGGGAGGCATTCACGTGGCCGCGATGCGCCGCGACGGCCGCTCGTACCAGCACGTCGAGCCCTCGCTGGTGGGCAACGAGATGCGGGTGATTGTCTCGGAGCTGTCCGGCCGGGGGAACCTCCTCTCCAAGGCCGAGGAGCTCGGCAAGGACGTCGCCCAGTTGCTCCAGGGCGGCGACGTGGGCGAGGTGCTCAAGGAGATCAAGGACAACGAGGCCAAGGGCTTCTCGTACGAGGCGGCCGATGCGTCGGTGGCGCTGCTGGTGCTGCGGCGGTCACCCCAGTACAAGCCGCTGTTCCATCTCATCGACTTCATGGTGACGGTGGAGCACCGCGACCAGCGCGGCATCTTCGCCGAGGCGACCGTGAAGGTGCGGCTCAACGGCGAGGTGGTGCACACCGCGGCTGAAGGAGATGGCCCGGTGAACGCCCTCGACACCGCGCTCCGCAAGGCGCTGGTGCCGGTGTACCCCGACGTCGCCCGGCTCAAGCTGCAGGACTACAAGGTGCGGATCCTCGACGGAGAACACGCCACCGCGGCGGTCACCCGCGTGCTCATCGATACCTCCGATGGCGAGCGCACCTGGGGCACGGTGGGCGCGTCGTTCAACATCATCGAGGCCTCCTGGCTCGCGCTCACTGATGCCATCGAGTACGGGCTGAGGCTCCGCCAGCGCGCGCCCTGAGGCCTGGGGGCCGAGCGCGCCGAGTGGGCCAGGTCATGCCTTCCCGTCGGGCGCCGGGCGTGAGAGCGTCCTGACGAACCGGTTCCCCGGTTCCGGCAGGAGAGTGTGACGAGTCATGAACCAGCGCATCAAACGCCTCAAGGTCGCCGGCTTTCGATCGATCAAAGACGAGACGCTCGAGTTCTCGCCCGTCACCGTGCTGATCGGGCCAAACGGCGCGGGCAAGTCCAACTTTCTTTGGGCGCTCGAGATGCTGCGGTTGCTGGCCTTCGAATCCCTCCAGCTGTTCGTCAGTGAGAGGGGCGGAGCCACCTATCTGATGCACTACGGGCCTCGATATACGCCAGCCATCGAGCTGCTGATTGAGTTCCAACATGACGATGGCCACGAGAATGCCTACGAAGCTCGGCTCGGGTACGGCGCCGACGAGAGCCTCCTGTTCTTGTCCGAGAAGGCCGGATATCGAAAAGACCCGGAGCACGCCTGGAGTTGGCGCAGTCTCGGCGCTGGCCACCGAGAGTCTCGACTCGGAGAGGAATCGGAGAGGGACACCACCACAAGAACCGTGCGCTGGCTGTTGAGACAAATCAACTTCTACCATTTTCACGATACTTCACGACGTTCACCGCTGAGGACTCGAGCCTTCAACGACACTGCTGACGGCTATTTGAGGTCTGACGGTAGCAACCTGCCCGCCTTCCTGCTCGCGCTCGGGGCAAGTGGGAATCCCGCTGACCAGGCAGCCTGGAAACGAATTGGAGGGCTTGTTCAGTCGGTCGCGCCGTTTGTTCGGACACTTGTCCCTCAGGCCGACCCGCGTGGAGTCAGTCTCGACTGGGTCGATGAGCGAGGCGAGACCTTCGGGCCAGCATATCTGTCGGACGGGACGCTGCGTGCGATCGCGCTGATCGCGGCGCTCGGACAGCCAGAAGCCAAGCTCCCACTCCTTTCGTGCATCGACGAGCCCGAGCTCGGGCTGCACCCGGCGGCGCTGGGGTATCTCTGTGGTTTGGTCTCGAGCGTGTCGACGAGGCGCCAGGTGCTTCTGTCGACGCAGTCGCCGGGCGTGCTCGACGCCTTCGAGGCGAGCCAGGTGGTGGTGGCCGAGCGGAGAGATGCCGTGACGAAGCTCAAACGGCTGGACGAGGACGCACTGAAGGGGTGGCTCGAGGACTATTCTCTGTCCGAGCTGTTCGACAAGAACGTTCTCGGAGGGCGCCCATGACGAGACTGTATGTTCTCGTCGAAGGGCAGACGGAGGAGGCGTTCGTCAAGCGGGTGATCACGCCGCATCTTCAGGGGCTTGGTGTCTGGGCGTACGCGATCATCGTCGCGACGAGTCGTGACGCGAGTGGTCGAAAGCGACGCGGCGGAGGCCAGTGGAAGCACTGGCGGCGAGACCTGAAGCGACTGATCCGTGAACAGTCAGGCGATGAAGTCCGCTTCACGACGATGTTCGACCTGTATGGGCTTCCGGTGGATTTCCCTGAGCTCGAAAAGCACGGTTGCATTCCCAATACGAGCCGCAGGGCGGAGAGTCTCGAGGCGTCGATGTCGAGGGACGTCGACGATCCTCGGTTGATCCCGTATCTTCAGCGACACGAGTTCGAAGCGCTGGTCCTCGCTGCCCTGGGCTCGGTGACGAAGCTCCTCGAAGACGCGGGGGACCTCGAAGCCGTAGAACGCCTCCGGGCCGAGCTCGCGAGCATGTCGCCCGAGGAGGTCAACGACGGAGAGAGTACGGCGCCATCCAAGCGATTGATGCGCATTCCAAGCTATCGAAAGACCGTGCACGGGCCTCTGGCCGTAGAGGACGCCGGGCTTCCCGCGCTTCGCTCGGCCTGCCCCCGATTCGGGGCCTGGATTGCGAGGCTGGAGGCACTGGGGGCGGGGCCCAGGGGGGAGCGTTGACGTCGGAGGTCTCTGCATGTACGCTGCAGCGACTTGAGTGTTGATTAAGTCACCACCGGCGGCGCACATCGCACCCGCCAGAGCACGCGGAAGGAGCACGCACCCATGAAGGCACACATCGTCCTGCTGCCCGGAGATGGCATCGGCCCGGAGATCGTCAACGAGGCGCGCGGCGTGCTCGAGGCCATCGCCACCCGCTTTGGTCACACCTTCAGTTGGGAAGAGCACCTGCTGGGTGGCGTGTCGATCGACGCCCACGGCACGGCGCTGACCGATGCGGTGATCGCGGCCTGTCGAGCCTCGAGCGGTGTGCTGCTCGGCGCGGTCGGCGGCCCCAAGTGGGACGACCCCGCTGCCAAGGTTCGCCCGGAGCAGGGCCTGTTGGGGCTGCGCAAAGCGCTGGGGCTGTTCGCCAATCTCCGCCCGGTGATGCTGTACCCCTCGCTCGCCGCCGCCTCGCCGCTCAAGCCCGAGCGCCTGGTCGGAGTGGACATGTTGGTGGTGCGCGAGCTCACTGGCGGCGTGTACTTCGGTCAGCCCCGCCTGAGAGAGAAGACGGCGACCGGTGAGCGGGCCCTCGACACGATGGAGTACTCCGACATGGAGATCCGCCGGGTGGTTCGTCGCGCCTTCGAGCTCGCCCGAGGCCGGAAGAAGAAGCTCACCTCGGTCGACAAGGCCAACGTGCTCGAGTCGAGCCGTCTCTGGCGCCATGTGACGATGGAGGTGGCCAAGGAGTACCCCGACGTGTCGCTCAGCCACCAGCTGGTCGACTCCTGCGCCATGCGTCTCATCACCCACGCGGCGGAGTTCGACGTCATCGTGACCGAGAACATGTTCGGCGACATCTTGACTGACGAGGCGTCGGTGCTCGGTGGCTCCATCGGCTTGCTCCCCAGCGCCTCGTTGGGCGAGGGCACGCTGGGCGTGTATGAGCCCATTCACGGCTCGGCGCCGGACATCGCAGGCAAGGGCATTGCCAACCCGGTGGGCACCATCATGAGCGCGGCCATGCTGCTCCGGTATTCGCTGGGCCTCGAGAAGGAGGCCGTGGCGGTGGAGAAGGCCGTCGCCCGCGCGGTCGCCGATGGTCAGCTCACTCGAGATCTCGGCGGGAGCCTGTCGACCAAGGACATGGGCAAGGCCGTGCTCGATCGGCTCACTGGCCCCTGAGGCCCGGCCTCTGCCGAGTCGTTGCCGCTCAATGCGATACAACGACGAGCGACCCCGAGCTGTAGGCCTTCCACAGGCTGTCGCCGGGTCCGAATGCCAGGGCCGGCTCGGTGCCGGTGATGGCTGGCGACCAGCTGCCAACGACGGGCGCGCCGGTACAGGCGCCATTGGGCGCCGTCGCGATGCGGAGCCCGCTGGCCTGCGCGATCGCCACCGCGACCGTACTGGGAGAGACCGCGATGGCCACCTGGTTGAGCGATTCGGCCAGGTACGGCGTTCCGAGGTCGGCCTTCTGCCATGTTCCCGCCAGTGATGGCTTGGCACTGCAGTAGAGCTGCATTGGAGGGGCGCCCTTCAATGACAAAACCTCCTGAGCGAAGACGAAGGCGCTGCCCACGCGCGTGAGGTCGGGCGCGAAGAGCTGCTGGTGCCCAGCTGGCGAAGTGAAGGCAAACAAGCCGGTCGTGCCGATGAGAGTCGCGACGCCTGGCTCGATGCCGTAGAGGGATTTGGACCACGCTCCGCTGGCGCCACCGAGGAGCGGGGGAGTGCCGACCGATGCCAGGCTGGTGGTGCTCCAGCCGGTCGCCGCCGGAGTTGCGAGGCTCACCTCGGTGTCGGTGGCGTAGAGGATATCAGTTTGCAGCCCACCCCTGCCGGGAGCGAGGAGGAAACTCGCCGAACCGCTGGTGGTCGCACCGTTGGTCGAGATGAGGTCGGGAGCGGAGCCTCGGCCTCCCCAGTTCACCAGGTCGAGGGTGCGGGCATAGGCGACATCACCCCCACCGGGCCCTCCGACCAGGAGTTCCACGCTCGGAGTGAGGGTGAGATCCGCGGCCGGCTGCCCAAGGACCAGCAGGTCCGCGGCGGCGTGGGTGGCGCCGGGGAAGGTGAGCGCCACCAGCGCCGACTGTAGGCCCCGTCCGTCCCAGTACGCGAAGCGCAGCGCGCCGGTGCTCACCACCGTGTAGACGACGAAAGGCCTACCATCAACGTCCAGCGCAAGCTTGGGGTGGGTGGCATCGGTCAGTTGCAGGGGGTTGGGCACGGGTGCCATTTCGGTGAGGAACCGCAATTGCACCGGCGAGGCCAGGGGGTTCCCCGCGCGGTCGATGGCGCCCGTCGTAATCGCAAACAGATAGACCTGATACGTGGAGAGATCTCCGGGGACCGAGAAGCCGAAGCTCTTGCCGTCAGCCGAGGCGCCGAAGCTGGCCCCAGGCGCTCCCCCGGGGCTCAGGCTCGCGGCGGCGATGACCGAGGCGCTGTCCATCGGCTCAGAGAACGTGACCAGCCGTGCCGTCCTCGACACCAGCCGCTGGCCGCCGACCCCGGCGATGGCGAGAGGGGCGACCCGATCGACCCAGACCCTCCGGACGACCTGAGTCGCGCGGCCTGCGGCATCCGTCGCCCGGATCACGAAGTCGTAGCCTCTGCCGTCATCACTGGGAAGGTTGTTCCATTGGGCGGCCCAGTCGCCTCCGGTGACCGTGGGCGTGAGCGAACTCACCACCACGCCCTGGAGGTCCTGGATCCACGCCACCAGGTCTCCCGACGAAGACAGGCCTCCCACGGCAGACACGGTTCCGGAAAACGACTGCGACGGACCCGACTGGAGGTTCAGCACCGCTCCCACGCATTGCGCTGTGGTGCAGCTCGCGTCCAGGGAGGGCGTCGAGATGGCCAACTGCGGCGCCCTGGTGTCCACAGTGACGTCCACGGAGGCGCTCGCCTGGTTGCCGGCGTGGTCGGTGGCCACCGCAGTGAGCCGAAAACTCCGGTCCTCTGCAGGCAGTGCGACCGATGCAGTGAAGTGGCCGTTCCCGAGTAGGGTGGCGGTGACCTCGGCGGCCCCCTGGACCGCGCAGACGACCTTCGTCACGCCGCTCCCGGTACCGTCGTCGGTGTCGCCCGAGAGCGTCATGAGCCCTGGCGGGAACGTCCCAGCCAGCGGCGCGGTAAGACGGACGCTCGGTGCGGCGTCATCGGCGACGCACCCCGAAGGGCTGCAGAAGGCGTGGAGGCCGCACTGGGCGTCGGTCGTGCATCCGCCATCTTTGGCCTCCTGGGCGCCAGCGTCCTGGCGCGTGCCATCCGCGGGGCCTCCACCGTCTGACATCCCGCCGTCCGACGTCCCGCTATCCGAGGGGTCGTCCGGTGGGAAGAACGACACGCAAACCTTCACACTCATCTCGCACCGCTGCGGCACCGGGCAATCGGCGTCAGTAGAGCAATCGCGAAATGGCCGGCACTCCATCAGCGTAAGGACGCCAAGCACGAGCAACCAGGAGGCAACCGACCTCATCCGACCTCCAATCTTGTATTTGGAGAAGTCAACATGTACGACTTCTTCTGCTGTGTCTATGGAGAAAGGGGAACCCACCGAAGGGCTCAGCGCGACAGCTGAGTTTCGACTTTCCGCACGCGCGAGCGGGTGATGCAGGCGAAGGGCCTTTCGCTCGACTGATAGACGATACGTCGAGGTCTATGGGCCCCGGTAGCCGCGCTCGACCCGTGCCACGCGTACCTCATAATGCTTGTACCATCGGTCCTTCCCCGTCTGTTGAGCCACCCGGTGCTCGGCGTGCGCCCGCCAGGCCGCGATGGCCTCCTCCGACCTCCAGTACGAGACGGTGATGCCGAAGCCATCAGGTGAGCGCACGCTCTCGGCTCCGAGAAAGCCGGGCTGCTGGGTCGCCAGGGCTTCCATCAGATCGGAGAATTCCCCGTAGCCTACGTCACCCGGAGTGCGCTGGGAGGTGAACACCACCGCGTAGTACGGCGGCTCGAGGTGCTCGGCGAATCGTCGGGGGCTCATGTCCTCTCCCTTCGTCAATGACCGAGGCCACCATACTCGAGCCGAGCCCTCGCGATGGATCGCCCAAGTGGTCACGGCTTCGTCGCATCAGTTGCCAGAGGCACCGCGGCTGTGCGACGTATTCGACCCCATGGCAACCAATCCGCCGTTCGTCGTGGCGTTGAGCTCGCTCCTCATCATCGCCTGTGGGCCCCTCGATGCGTCGGTGACGCCCGATGGCACCAGTGAAGTGGAGCGAGCGCTGAGTCAGGTGAAGGTACGGGTCGTGGCGGCGAACCTCTCTTCGGGAAACCTCCAGTCTTACGACCCTGGGGAGGGCGCGCGCATCTTGAAGGGCGTGCACCCCGACGTGGTGATGATGCAGGAGTTCAACTACGGCGCGAACACGGCCGCCGACTTCCGCTCCTTCGTCGACAGCACCTTCGGCACCTCGTACGCCTACGTGCGCGGCGCCCCGACGCAGATTCCCAACGGCATCATCAGCCGGTACCCCATCAAAGCCTCCGGTGAATGGAAGGACGCCCTGGTGTCCAACCGGGACTTCGTGTGGGCGCGCATCGACATTCCTGGGCCGGTCGACCTCTGGGCCATCAGCGTGCACCTCCTCACCACCAGCGCCGGCAATCGCAGCAGCGAGGCGGCGGCCTTGGTGTCCTTCATCAACGGCGCAGTGCCGGCCGGCGACTACGTTGTCCTCGGCGGCGACTTCAACACCTCGAGCCGCACCGAGGCGGCCCTCTCGACGCTCTCGAGCCGCTTCGTCACCGCCGCCCCGTACCCGGTCGACACCCACGGCGATGGCGACACCAACTCCGCGCGGAACAAGCCCTACGACTGGGTCCTGGCCAGCCCGTTGCTGCAGGGGCGCAAGACGGCCACGGTGCTGGGCACCACCAGCTTCGCCGACGGCGCGGTCATCGACACCCGCACCTACGCGCCTCTGACCGACCTCTCCCCCGCGCTCTCGGCCGACTCGGCGGCGACCAACATGCAGCACATGGCGGTGGTGCGGGACTTCTCCGTCGACTCCGACGCGCCGGTGGCCAGCGTGCACGTGCTCGCTCCCAACGGCGGGGAGTCCTTCCCCGTGGGCGCCTCCACGCAGATCCGCTGGGAGTCGACCAACGTCTCCACGGTGGACGTGCAGTACGCGGCCGATGGCGCCAGCTTCTCCACCATCGCCACGGGAGTGACTGCCAGCCTGGGCACGCTCTCCTGGACGGCGCCGGCTCCGGCCACCACCACGGCCAAAGTGCGAGTGGTGAACAGCGCCGACGGCACGGTGAGTGACAGCTCCGACGCGGCCTTCTCGGTGACGGCGGTGGCCCCTGGCCCAGGCGCGGTGATGCTCAATGAGATCTGCGCCAATGAGCCGGGCAGCGCGGTCGCCGGAGAGTTCGTCGAGCTGGTCAACGTGGGCGGCACGGCCGTCGACCTCTCTGGCTGGACGGTGAGCGACGGCACCTCGGTTCGTCACACGTTCACCGCGGGGCCGACGCTGGTTCCCGGCGCGGCCTGGGTCGTCTTCGGCGGAGCCACGGGCATTCCCGCCGGGCTCTCCAACGCCACCGCTGCCTCCACAGGCACGCTGGGCCTGGGCAACTCGGGCGACACCGTCACCATCAAGAGCGCCACCGGGGCCACCGTCGACAGCTTCACCTACCCGGCGTCCTTGAGCAGCGTCGACGGAGTCTCGATGAACCGTTCTCCCGACTGGACCAGCGGGGCCCCCTTCGTGCTCCATACCGTCATCTCGACCGCGCCGTCCTCGCCGGGCGTGCGAGCTCCGTAGGAGGCCGACTACTACGCCGACGATTGCACGCAGGACGAGGCGCGCGGGTACGTCCAAAACGCCAAGTTCATCGTCGAGGCTCTCCTCGGCGCCGGGTGTTGCGATGATCAATGAGCGAGATGCCATCCTCGACCTTGTTCGGCGGCGAGCCAACGGTCGACCTGTTCGCTGGGTCGACAAGAAGACGAGCGCGGGCGACTTCGACGGTCGCGAGTGGACGGTTGAAGTGTTCGACGTCGCGAAGGGCGATCGCATGGCGCTGCGCGAGACCCTCTGGGATCTCTTCATCGGCGTCAGGAAGCACACCGGCAAGCCGATGTCCCTCGTAACCCACACGCCGGAGGACACGAACTCCTTCTACGCGTGGGTGAGGTCCGAACCGAATCGAGGCGAATCCCATGGCGCGCTTGGCCGCGACCTTCCAACGGCACCCCGTCGGCATATTCGGCCACGGAAGGCGGCTTAGGTGCTCTACCTCACCGCACAGAAGGTCCTATCGCCTGCAACCGGCCAAACCGGCATCAATGCGTTCCGGTACGCGAACGCCGCGGTTCGTTCGTTCGAGTTGCTGCGGACCGCCGATGTTGGGGAACTGGAAGCCCAAGAACTCGAGGTGCCTCCGGGCGGAAATGACGTCATTTGCTACCTCGATGTGCTGGCGCCCACGGGAACCGAGGCAGAGGCCATGGTTCGGAGCCTCGACGCACTTCGGCAGACCTGGTCCAATGAGCGACGGGGTAGCGCTGAGATTGGCGATGTACGCGCGCTGTTCGTGCCAGGTCGCATCCCGAGCGAGACGGCATTGGGCGAGTTCGACGCGCTGGTTCCTAGGCTCCTCGCAGTCGCCACAGCTGCTCCTTCGCCGCTCCCGGTGGAAACCCATCCCATCATGGTTCTCGTTTCCACCCAGCTTGATGGCCGCCGGTACGCTCTGGATCAGGAAAGCGTGCGATGCCTCCGTGGTGTGAACGGCCCAGAATGGAGGCAGGCCTCGGTGACGGTAGACGACGTCGTCGCGACAGACTTCGCGGACGTTGCGGCACCGGTCTTCGGCGCGCTGAACCATTCGTTGGTTCTGACGCTCACCGGGCTCGATGGACCTCGTCTCCACTCACTCTTCGGTGGCGTTCGCTTCGTCGCAGACCCTGGCGGCAAGACGATCTGGGAGTGGCCAACGCCTGACGTTCGTCCCGGCTACTGCCTCTCTTGCCACCAACATGGAACCCTTCGCGACGCAGGCCCAGGTACGTTCATCTGCGCCCACTGCGGCAACGTGCAGCCAACCGACGGGCTCTGGGTGGCCGCTCTCAGCTGAGGCCCAGTTCCAGCGGGGCCCCGTTCGTGCTCCACACGGCCATCTCGAGAGCGTCGTCTTCGCCGGGTGTGCGAGCCCCGTAGGCGGGATCGACGTTGAGCGAGGCGGTCGGGTCAGCCAGACTCGTCGCCGGCCGTCTCGCCGCCATGCTCCCACTCTCCCTTGAAGCCCTCCACCAGGCGCACCGAGCAGGTCGCACCTTCGCCTTCCGGCCGTTCTACGGCCACCAGCCCGGAGCTCCAGGCGAGCTGACCGAGAGCTGTCTCAGCCAGTGGTGGCGCTCCCGGTTCACCGTCGACGGAGTCACGTACCTCACCGCCGAGCAGTTCATGATGGCGGGGAAGGCCCGCCTGTTCGGTGACGGGGAATCGTTGGGGCGCATTCTCGCCGAGCCCAACCCGGCCAAGGTGAAGCGGCTGGGGCGGGGCGTGCGCGGCTTCGATGAGGCGACGTGGCGCGCCCACCGCTTCGAGCTGGTGTCCTTCGGCAGCCAGGAGAAGTTCCGGCAAGACGAAGCGCTCAAGGCGTTTCTGCTCTCGACGAAGAACTCCATTTTGGTCGAGGCGAGCCCGACCGATCGCGTGTGGGGCGTCGGCGTCGAGGCATCGAGCCCGGCGCTGAAGCGCCCGCTGGAGTGGCTGGGCGAGAACCTGCTCGGCTTTGCGTTGACGAGGGCCCGCGCGGTCCTTCGTGGTGACGTCCCCGCGGTCGAGCGAGGCCCGTGGCTCGGATGAGGTCGTCAGCCGACCACCGACCTCCGGCGCCATCACACTCGAGTTTCGTCCGGGCCTTCTTCTCGTACCGGCGGAGGGCGGCCCGCCTGGTTGGATTCGAGGCCCCAAACCGGAGCCGTCGCCTTCGAAGTCGAGCGGGTGCTTCGACGGGGTCCGGCGCCCACCGAGGCCGACGCAGTGGCGGCGCGCCGCACTCGCCGCCCCCGCCGGGCGACGAGGAGGTTGGAGCGAGTGCTTCGGACGTTGGGCGGCGAAGCCGGTGTCGGTGACTCGGACCAGGGCCACCGCCACCAGGTCCAGCGGCTCCTTCCTCGCAGTCAGTCTCTCAACGAGGAAAGGCGCAGCTCAAGGACAATAGCAACCCGGGCTGCACTTGAAGTCCGAGCGGCAGGTGCTGCCACAACCCGAGGCGCGGCACGCTCCCAGTGTTGAGAAGTAATTCACATCATCACACGTCCACACCACTGGGCAGCGAGGTCCAAGCGCCGCGGGGCTTGCCGTCACGTTGCTTGCTTTCACGTTGCTCGCCGCTCGGCGCCCACAAGTGGTGCTCTCGGCTCGGGAGGGTTTCTGCCCTCGACCAAGAGTCAGCCGACCACCACCTCCGGCTCAATTCGCACGCGGGTCTTCATCGAGTTCGAGATGAGGCAGTGCTTCTCGGCCTTGTCGAGGAGCCGCTTGGTCGTCTCGATGAGCTCGGCCGACCCCACCACGACCTTGGGCCGCAGGAGAATCTCCGTCATCTGAAACCCACCCTCCGTCTTCTCCAACGTCCCCACCGCCTGCGAGCTGTAGTCCTTGAACTCGAGCTTGGAGTTGGTGGCGATGGCGAGGAACGTGGTCATCAGGCAGATCTCCGCCGCCGCGGTATAGAGGTGCTCGGGAGACCAGAGGCCGGGGTGACCCCCGGGGAACTCCGGTGGGGTCGCCACCTCGATCTCCCGGAGCTCGCCCGAGCTCAAGGTGCCTCGGCGCTCCCCTTCCCATCGTACGCTCGTGTGGTACGTGTGCTTTTCCAAGGGTGAGCTCCTTGCCGCGAGGGTGAACCCGATGATCGCCCTCATCGAGGCCCGTCGCAACGGTCTCGCGATTCTGGCAGCTGCACTGATACTGGATTTCCTTGTAGAAGGAGCGCCCCTCGGTTTGGGCCGTTGGCGCCATGCGTCGTAATTTCTCCAGTTCCGACCCGACTCTGATACACTCCTGCGGTTTGTTCTGAGATTCGACGGTCGCCCCGCGGCCATCAAGGAGGCTGGTTCCATGCAGCAGGTCGCAGCGCTCGCTGAACGCATTCGGGCGCTCAAGTCCATCGCTACGTCGATGCACGAAGGGCGCGCCCACACCCAGCTCGTCCCCGAGATCGACAAGATCCTCGCCTTGCCCGACGACGTCGCCGAGACCTCGGTCGGCGAGCGCGAGGCGGTGACTCGCCAGGTCCGCGAGTACGAGCAGGTCTTCGATGGGCTGGGCTACACGCTGCTCGATCAGATCATGCCCTCCACGGGCGTCTCGGCGATCTTCCGCATCGTCGAGGCAGCTGACGAGTTCAAGACCAACCTGCGCCGCAAGGTCGGCCGGCCCGTTCCGCTGGGCGACACGCCTCAGGTGCTGGCGGCCTCGCACGTCGAGGCGCTCTCCCGGTACAGCCTCTCCATCGGCACGCCGCCGGTCACCGTCGTCATGCGCGAGCTGGTCTCTCGCATCGTCTTCGGAAAAGACGCGGCGCAGCTCCGGGGCTTCCTCGAGACGGTCGACTGCGACCCCCTGGCTTTGGGCGACGTGCTGAACCTGCTGTCTGAGCTCATCGACGGCAGCCTGCACTACAGCACTGCCTCCGAAGAGGCGACGTTTCTCCGTGAGGCGGCCGAGTTCGTCAACTTCGAGGGAGCGACCCTGTTCAACCGGGTCGTCATCACCGAGAGCCCCGACCGAGTCATTCACCTCATCGAGAACCACGTCTTCGACAAGTTCGGGCCCAGCGAGCTGAGCGCCGTGCGGGTGGTCGAGGGCGTCGATCGCCTCGACGGCGATCTGGTCGCCCAGATGCAGTCCGAGCCCAACCAGGTCTTCGTGGCCCGGGTGACGCACATTCCCCACCGGCTGTTCCTCAGCACTCCGGGGCGTGACAACCCCTGGCGGGCGGTGCTCGGGCGGCTGTTGCTGGTCGACTGCTCGCCCCGCGCCTCGCTGTCGAACACCACCATCGTCTACACGCTGTTCCCCCACGTGGCGCGCACCCTGCGCAACGTGCAGACGAGCTTCGCCGGCCGCCCAGCCAACACCCAGCTCACGCTGAGGCGGGTGCTCGAGCGCATCGACCCCAAGGTCTTGCTCGCCATCGAGAAGGCCACCGATGGCACCTTGAAGGCCCTGGAGTCCGAGGGCGTGGTCGCCACGCAGGTCGACGATATCCGCGCCCACGACTGGCGCCGCAACGCGCTGTTCGACTACCTCGCGCTGGTCAAGCTGAAGCGCATCATCGGGTTCCTTCGCGAGGTCTCCACCCGCTCCCCGGAGGATCGCAAGGTCCTGGGCGACGAGCTCACCCAGCGCGTCACGTCTGACTGGATGCGCTACTTCTACGGTGGCCTGCCCAGCGACTCGTACAAGGCGGTGGTGGTGCCTGGCGGTGGCCGCGGCTCGCTGAGCCTGGTGGGCGAGTACCACAGCGACGGCGTGAAGCGCGACGTGAAGGAGTTCTGCGAGAAGTCACTGGCGACCTGCCGTGAGCGCCTCGCCACGCTGAAGGCCAAGCTGGCCATTCCCACCACGAGCTCCGACGAGATCGAGGCGGCCATCAAGCAGAGCCAGCTGTTGGCGCTGGCGCCCACCCAGTGGAACGCTGATCGGCCGGGAGCGACGCGCCTCGAGCACCTCACCCGCACGCTGCTCTACCGCGCGGCCGACGTGGCCAGCCGGGCCAGCCGCAAGGCCGAGCAAGGCCTGGGCGACGCGGTGTTCAAGAACCTCACCGGCGGTGCGGCGGCGCTGTTCAAGCAGACCATGAGCAAGGCCGGCCTGGGCGCTCTCCACGGGCACCTCGAGGACCGCTACGGCAAGCAGATCGGCGTCTACGATCGCAAGATGCGCCAGCTCGTGGCCCCAGTGCAGGACGCGGTGCGAGGCGCCCAGCGAGCGATGGACGAGCTCAAGGGCGAGCTCGACCCCACCGCGGTGGGTGACATCGAGGCGTTGCTCAAGCTCATCGAGCGGGGGGCGTTCTACCCGATCCTCGTCATCGCCGAGATGTCGTGGAGCTACGGCGACGTCTTCCCAGACAAAGACTACCCGACCAGCGGCATCATTCGCGTGCCGCTCAACGAGCGCTTCGAGCTCGACCCGTGGGCGTTGCTCAAGCGGCTCGAGGAGCTGCGCTACCTCTACCGAAGCTTCCCTGAGATCTTCCGGCTGTACTGCCGGAGCATGCTCATCGTGCTCAACACGCCCCACAACCCCACGGGCGTGGCCTACCGCAAGGAGACGCTGCTCAAGCTGCTGCAGATCGCCAGCGAGTACGGCATCACCCTGGTGGACGACAACGCGTACCACAAGCTCGTGGTGAGCGATCACAAGGCCCGCGAAGGCGACAAGAGCCTGGCCCAGCTCTACGAGCGTCACAAGAGCCAGTTCATGGGGCCCGTGCGCATCATCACCGCGTCGGCCACCACCAAGGGGCTGCAGGGCTCGGGCGATCGAACGGGCATCATCCACTCCAACGACCCCGAGGTGGTCGACTTCTGCGCGGCCCGGGCCTCGGCCCCGCACCTGTTGTCGCTCTACCTGACCCGGCTGAAGCTCGAGAGCGGGCTGGCGGCCAAGCGCATCACCGGCGACCTCGAAGACCTGGCCGCGCGGCTGGTCGACCCGACCGACCGGGCGCGGGCCTCGGCGAGCCTCCGCGAGCTGTCGGCGACCATGCTGCAAGACGCCCGCGCTGAGGAGTTCCCCGTGGCGGTCTTCGAGACCGTGCTCGCGGGCTACGAAGACCTGCTGCGCCTCGAGCAGCGTGGGGCGACGGTCAAGCACGTCTCCGAGGGCGTGAGCGACCTCTTGAAGAAGGTGAAGCAGCTCCGCCTCGAGGTGCGCCTGCGCAGCGACGTGCAGCGCCGCTTCGAGGCCTTCATCAACGCGGCGAAGACGGCAGCGCCGGAGGCCGAGATCATTCCCCCCACGGGCGCCTTCTACGCGTGCCTGCGGCTCTGCGGCCCGACCGACGACCGGGGCGTGCAGGACTTCCTCCGGGCCATCACCCGGCATCGGAAGGTCGACGTCACCTACGCGGGCAAGGGCTTCGTGCGCATCTCCCTTGGCGGCGAGCTCAAGGGCGACTCCGAGAGCTACGTTCGCTACGAGAAGGCGCTGACCGCGTACCTCGGCCTGTTGTGGAAGTACTGGAAGGAGTTCGACGCCACGGGCCGGAAGGTCGACGCCCTGCCGGGGCTCTTCGCTCCTGGCGGCGAGGGCGATCTCACGGGTTTGTTCACCGACCTCGCGCCGCTGCTCAGCCTCGATGGGAAGAAGGCCGCCAAGAAGGGCCAGGCCATCAGGCGCAGCGAGCGTGGCTTCGTCTACTGCATCGAGGAGGGCAAGTCGGTCGCCGACAAGATCTTCGTCGGCTGGCAGCCCTGTGACTCGGTCGACGAGCTGCTCCAGAGCCGCGCCTTCCGGGTCGTGTACCGGAGGCTCCTGCGCAAGGTGTGGCAGGGCCGGCCCGAGCTGATGGAGCTGTCGTTCGAGCGGGTTGAAGCCCAGTACGGGCCCCTGGCCTGCCTGGCGGCGTACCACGACCGGCAGCTCATCGACGCCGTGTTCAGAGACCTGCTGCTGGCGCTGTACAAAGAGTGGCACGGGCAGAACACCATCAAGGTGCTCTCGGCCAAGCTGCAGACCGGCAGCCACGGCGAGAAGGTGGCCTCGCTCCAGGGCATTCAGCGGAGGGTCAACGATCTCATCAACGAGCTGATGCACGCCTTCGATGTGCCCGACGAGAAGGTCGACGCTACCAGCACCTTCGAGATCGGCTTCGAGGAGCTCGAGGGAGTGCGGGCCCACCCGTCGCTGCCCTCGTACCTGCAGGAGATCATCCACGGCACGGCCTTCGCTGGCGCCACGGCTCCGCTGGATCCCGCGCCGAACTTCGTCACCGGGGCCGCCAAGCGCGTGTCGGACTACCGCTACGGCTTCACCCGCCGCGACGCCGTCGAGGTGTCGGAGGCCGATCAGGCCCGGCCGCCGCTGGCGTACTTCAGCGAGCGCCTCACCCGCTTCGCCCAGGCCGCCAACCTGAGGGACTACGTCTGCAAGGCGGTCCCGGTGGGGCCGTTCAAGATGCTGATGCTGATCCACAAGTCCGACTTCCACCTGGTGTCCGACGAAATGCGGCTGTTCCCGCAGTTGGGCGAGATGCAGGTGCGCGAGAAGCTCGACCTCGCCGAGTGGGATGCCGTGATGCTGTTCGGCATTCCCTCGAAGTGCGTGGGCGACGGCTACAAGACCGGGTGGATCCTCGATCGCCGCTCCGACGGGAAGATCCTCCCCACGGCCTGGGTCGCGCGAGAAGACGACACCGACTACGTCGGCTTCTTCAAGAAGACGCTCCTCACCCTGCACAACGAGCTGGTGAAGGCGCTGGGCGGCATGCCGGTGCACGGGGCGATGATCACCATCACCTTCAAGAACGGCCTGAGAAAGACGCTCGTCTTCTCGGCCGACTCGGGCACTGGCAAGAGCGAGACCATCACCGCGATGATGGATCAGCTCGCCCAAGGTGAGGCCGCGGCGGCCGAGCTCAAGCAGGTCGACATTCTCGCGGGCGACATGCTGTCCTTGTGGCGGGGCGAAGACGGGCAGGTGTACGCCTTCGGCACCGAGCAGGGCGACTTCCTCCGGCTCAACGACATCACCGAGAGCTGGAAGGCGCGCTTCGGAGACCTGCTCAAGCGGGGCAGCTACTCGAACTTGGACCACCCGAAGAACCCGCGGGTCACCATTCCCGGTATCTGCGACCCGCACAAGTTCCTCGTGCCAACCCGGGTCAACGGCTTCTTCTACATCAACAACTACCAGGCGCCCCGGGCCAGCGCGGTGGCGTTGTCTGACGACCCGCACCACGTCATCAAGAGCGTGCTGGTGCGCGGCCTGAGAAAGAACAAGGGCACCAGCGGAGACCAGCCCTCACTCCGGGCGGGCCTCGAGTTCGCCGGCAAGGGCGAGCTGGTGGTGCGCTACCGCCACGTCATCGATGAGATCCTCGAGTGGCAGGAGCGCATGAACGAGGGCAAGCTCACCGTGGTGCTCGCCTTCCGTGACGGCTCGGGTGATGTCTTCACCGCCCGGGAAATCGTCGAGGTGGCGTTCAAGGGCCTGCGGTTCAAGCAGGGCGAAGAGACGCTGACCATTCACTCCGCCGAGTACGACATCTTGAAGAACCTGTACTGGCTCCACTGCGGTGGGGCCAAGGTGCCGCTCACCCGCGAGGTGTACGACCAGATCTACGAGCCTCTGGCGAGCACGTTCTGCGGCAACCCGTTCGTCGAGCCGGCCGACATGGACCGGGTGCTCGAGACGTTCGCCGACACCATGCGCGCGGCCAAGGTCCACACGGGTGTCATTCACACCCAGTTGGCCCGGAGCGGCTACGAGTTCAGCGGCCCGGCGAAGTCGGCGCGAGACATCATCACCTTCCTGTTGGAAGACGAAGAGGTCGCCGCCCGGTTTCAACGCAACAAAGACAAGGTGCACCAGGCCATGCTCCGCACCTTCGGAGGCGTGCTCGAGGCGGGCAGCAACCTGCCGGTCGAGCTCGAGGGCTACAACCTGTTGCTCCTCGAGGCCCACGAGAGCACCCACGTGGCCTTCATGGACGGCGCCAAGCGCTTCACGCTGTCGACCCCGTTCTACCGCTACGAGCCGGCCCAGGGAGAGCGCGTCAAGCCCTTCTCTCCGGCCATCGCGGTGCCCGAAGTGGTGGCGGCGATCCAGGACATCCTCCAGAACCCCGATCACGCCATCGATCTCTCGGCCCTGGCGGTCGACCTGAAGGACTACGAGCGCGTCGTCTTCTGGGGCAGCCGACAGGAGCTCGTCTACCAGGTGCTCCTGGTCAACGGCGTGGTGTCCATCGGGAGCGAGGGCTCGGAAGTCGTTCGCTTCCCCTCCGAGGTCCGCAAGGCCGATCACATCGCCTCGCTCATCCTCGCCGCCAGGGTCCCGCAGCTCAACAGCTGGGTGCCCCGGTTCCGGGTGGTGGGCAAGACCTCAGCCTGAAGTCGCAGCCTCGGGTCGGGAGCGAGGCCTTCGCTCCCCACCCACGATTGACCCGGCTGCGTCCCAGCCGATGTCATGACCTTGGGGCCATTGTGGAAGAGGGCTCGCAAAGGCAATGGGGGCGGGCTTCAACGGCATGCTCGTTCGGGGGTTCTATTCGGGGAGGGAGAGAAGCATGTGGCCGCAAGGGACGACAGCCGGGTATGATGACCAGCGCCATTTCACCTGGCTCCCTGGCCGCGCGGGGGGCTGCAGCCCGCGGCTCCGTACACCCATGAGTGAATCTCTCCGCCGGGCCGCCTGGCTCCCGTGGCTCGTCGTCATGGCGGCCTCCTCGGGCTGCGTCACGGTGTACCAGCCCTTGGTGGCCCTCCAGCGCCCCATTGCCATCAACCCGCAGGTGGCCAACTTTCAAGGGCTCCACCTGTTGGTGCGGTGCGTCTCCGATGAGAACCTCAAGGCGTCTCAGGCCGATCGCCTCTGTCGCAACGTCAGCACCCTCTTCACCAACCAGGGCGCGACCGTCGAGGTCGAGGTACCCCGTGACACGGCCTCCGGTGTGAGGGCGGCGGCGTCCCGCGGCACTCCGACGAAACCCGAGCTGGTGATGGAGCTCAAGACCAGGGTCCTCCACGAAGAGAACAGCGTGCTGCTCTGGGTCCTGTCGATCGCCTCGGCGACGCTCCTGCCGGCGATCACCGACACCAGCCTCTCGCAGGACGTCACCATTCGAGACGGTGACGGGTTTCTCCTGGTGGCCGACGCCCTCGAGGCGCGCTTCGTGAGGTACTTCAGCGTGGCGGTGTGGGCGGTGAACGGGGTGCTCGATCTCTTGGTGCGCTCGCCGTCGGATCGCGTCACTGGCACCTCGGTCAACAAGGAGGTGTCGAAGGACCTCTACGGCCAGCTGAGCCAGCTGGTGCTCCACGCCCGCCTCCGCTCCCAGGTGCTCGGAGGCTTCGCCGACCGAGCCCCGGCCCCCGCCCCGGCCAAATGAGACAGCTCCTGTCCCGGCGAAGTGTCGGTTGGCTCGCCCTGGCTCCCTGGGCGGCGGCGTGCGCGAACGACCCGGCCAGCCTCTGGCGGAGCCGCGCCGAGACCCGCGGCTACGAGTGTGTGCGCATGAGCCGGGAGCGGGCCCACGAGCTCGAGCCAGGAACGGTGCCCGAGGCCTCGGCCCGTGGCGGCACCTTCGAGCAGGCCGACGCCTTGCTCTGTGCTCGGCAGTTCATGCTGCCCGGAGAGCGGCCGGCCCGCGACGAGGCCATTCTCTCCACGCTCCAGGACTCGGTGCAGGAGATTACCCAGGCGGCCACCGCGCTGCACGGTGAAGACGTCACCTGGCACGTCGACGCCTTCTACCCGGAGCCGATGGTGGCCGCGAAAATCTCCGTCGCCGCGCGCACCGAGCTGGCCGAGCACCGCCGGCGGGTGTCCGACCGGGTGCCCGTGCTGGCCGTGGGGGACGTGGCGGTCTTGAGGAGACTCCGGCCCCAAGAGGCGTACCCGCTGGCCTGCGCCCGGTACTTCGCCGAGCACGTCCTCGCTGAGAAAGACCTCTTCCTCGGGCTGATGATCGTCGACACCCGGGAGACGCAGCTCCATGCCGGGCTGTGCCAGGCGGGTGTGTGGAGGTGGCTGCGATGAAGGGCCGCGTGGCTGGAGTGCTCCTCGTGCTGACCACCGCGAGCCGGGCCGAGGAGTCGGAGGTCGCCCAGGCTCAGCGGGCGCAGATCGAGGAGCTGAGGGGAGAAGTGGCCGCGCAGATCCAGCTCCAGGCCCTCGATCTCCTCGACGATCTCGTCTTCCAGTGGACCGAGCAGCCGGCCTTCGAGGTGGACACCCTGGTGGTGCTGGCCGATCTCACCGTGCCCATCGGCTTTGGCAGTGGGCTCCAGGCGCTCCTCGAGAACCACTTCGTCTCGCTGGTGGGCAAGAACCCCAAGTCGCACCTTCAGCTGGCCCACTGCCCACAGTGCACCGCGGTCATGGTGCGCTCATCGGCCAAGGGCACGGTGGTGTCTCGCGGCGTCGACCAGCCTGGGGCCCTGACCGCCGCCGGTGAGCTCTCGGGTGCCCACCACGCCCTGTTCCTCGACTTCGAGGTCGAAGGGGCCGCCCTGGTGCTCAGGGCGCGGGTCACCGCCCTCGAGCCGGCACTGCCCATCGTCTTCGCCAAGACGCTGTCGACGTCGACCTCGACGCCCGCGCTCTTGAGGAGCCCGGAGCACCTGAAGAGCCGGGCCGAGGCCCAGAAGGAATTCTTCGACGCGCTCACCGGCCGCAGCGTCTTCCTGGTGCCGATTCATTTGGGCGTACGGACCTTCGCCGCGGCGTCCGGCAGCCCACTCAAGGCGCTGCCCATGGTGTGGCTCGAGGCAGGCCTCGAGGTGGCGCTGACGCAGGCGCGGGCATGGACCGGCACCATCTCCGGGGGCGTGAGCTGGGCACCTCAGCTCCACGTCGGCTGGCTGGCCCAGGCGCGCATCGCCCGCCTCCTCACCGGCACGGTCACGTCGCTGACCACGCCGGATCTGTACGCCTTCGTCGGCGGCGCGGTCATCGGGGTCTACGGGCTGAGCGCCGGGGTCTTCAAAGATACCATCCCCACCATTCAAGACCTCGCTGACCAGATCCGCGCCAACACCAACCCGACCTTCATCTACGGTGCCTTCCATCTCGGGCTCGAGCTCAGGGTGAAGAACCGCATCGGGGTGATCGTCTTCCTCGAGTCGGCCCCGGCGATGAACAACGCCCCCGCCATCGGCAAGTTCATCGACCTTGGCGTCATTCAGTTTCACACCATCGGACTGGAGGCCTCGTTTTGCTTCTGAGTCGCGTGACGCTCCTGGTGCTCCTGGTGCTCCTGGTGCCCGCCGCCGCGTCGGCGCAGCGGGAGACGAGCCGCGATGCGCTGCTTCGGCTCGAGGAGGCGCTCACCATCGGCCTCGAGGATCACGCCCTGACGCAGAAGGAGCTGGTGCCCGTCATCGTGGTCAGCGCGAAGCCCGCCTTCGAGGAGACCAAGGCGTGGTTCCCGACGCAGGTGTTGGCGACCTTGGCGCGGGTGTTCGGCTCGGGGGCGCTGAGGTGGTGCGAGGCCTGCATGGCGCCCCGGGTGCGGGTGGAGGGCGGGCACCTCGAGCAGCGCACCACCGACGCCGACGCGGCCGAGATCACCCGCTTCGACGAGGCGAGCCGTGGGCTCTCGGAGCCGGCGAAGACGGCCGTGTGGATCGACGAGACTCCCCAGGGGGTGTCGCTCAGAATCGTCGACCTCAAGAACAGCCGCATCGTCTACGCCGAGAACTTCGACCCCAGCCTGGCCGAGCGGGCGACCACCCGTCGAAACCTGACGCTGGCTCGTGAGCTCGAGCGCCGCAGCCGCGGTGACAGCCTCACCCACACCTTCATCGACATCACCCTGTTCCCCGGGCAGCACGTGTCGCTCGATTGGACCGAGCAGTGGGGCGCCACCAACGCCAACCTGTCGGGCGTCTCGCTGTCGATCTTCGACCCGGTGGTGGGGGTGGGGGCCTGCTACTACCGGGTCATCCCCGAGGCGCTCAACCTCACCGTCGGCGCCAAGGTGCTGGTGAGCGTTCCCACCGCGCTCATTCAGGCCTTCACCCAAGGGGCTGGCCGGGTGCTCGACCCGCTGCTCACCGCGGTGCTGGTGGTGCGCCTGCCGATCGCCACCTCGAACTACGCCGTCACGGCCACCCTGTCGACCAACCTTCGGGTGGGCATCGGCATCTCGCTGCTCAACGTCTCCTTGCTCCCGTTCCTGCCATGAACCGACTCCTGCTCCTCGGGTTGTTGCTGTTCGAGTCCTGCACCGCGCGGAACTACACCTACTACCTGCTCGACCCCGCGCCGCAGAAGCACCCCGCGCTGAAGGAAGAGGGCACGCTGGTGCGGCCCTTCGGCTTCGGCTCCACCACGGTGATGAAGGTGCGGTGGAACGACGGCACCACCATCACCGAGGTCGACGTGCCGATGCTGGCCACCGGGCAGCGCGTGTTGATCGAGCACGGCGCGGGCACCGGCGAGGTGAAGACGATTCCGTCGACGCGGGTGGTGCCGCCGCCGCCCACCGCCGCCGACGCGTCGCTCGTCGAGGCCTACCGGGCCCGGGGGCTGCGCGTCGACGACGGGGCTCCCGAGGTGAGCATCACCCGCGCCCGAGCGCTCATGCAGGAGGCGACCAAGGGCGGCAACTACGCCTTGGCGCTGGAGTGGTGCGAGACGGTGCTCCAACGCTACAAGTCGCACCCCGAGTTCCTCCGCGCCAAGGCCTCGCTCCTGCTGATGATGGGCGAGCGCGACAAGGCCATCGAGATCTACGAGCAGGCCGAAGCGGTCGAGAGCGACCCCACGGTTCGCAAGAAACTGGAAGAGCTGCAGCGGCAACAGCAGTAGGAGACCACCACGTGCAGATCTTTGGATTTCTTCTGTTGGGCTTCATTGTCTGGTTTGGCTTCGGCGATCGAGGCAACCAGCAGGTCATCTCTCCGTTCGATCTCCACGCGATGGTGATGGTGGTGGTGGGGTCGACCGCCGCGGTGCTCATCAGCTCCGACACGGTGACGGCGCTGCGCACGGTGACCTGCCTGCGCGAGCTCATTCCCGGGCTGCGCCTGTTTCGCCGCACCACCACGCAGATGGAGGCCGAGCGGGCGCAGATCTACAGCCTGTGGCGCGAGGGGAAGCGGAGCGGTGCCCTGGCCGTCGCCGAGCAGAGCACCTTCGCCGCGGTGAAAGAGATGGTCGACCTCATACTCAACCGGTCGCCCGACGTGGCGAGCGCCAAGGTGTTCCTCGAGCTGCGCCACGAGGAGATCGCCCGCTGGCAGCCGGCCATCAACAACTGGGAGATGCTGTCGAAGCTCGGGCCCGCCTTCGGCATGGTCGGCACCATCACCGGCATGATCCAGCTCTTCCGCAATATGACGGCCGATAACCTGAACATCGGCGCGGCCATGTCGCTGGCGCTCTTGGCCACCCTCTACGGCGTCACCTTCGGGGCGGGCATGGCGGGGCCGGTGGGCCACTTCCTCAACGGGCTCCTCGACGAGCGGCTGGGGTTCCTCGAGCGCTGCGAGAAGAGCGTCAACGAGCTCGTCGTCCGCGGCGGAGGGTGAGGCCATGCAACGACGGGCCAAGGGGCATGAAGAAGGGTGGATGCTGAGCTATGCCGATCTCATCACCAACCTCTTGCTCTTCTTCGTGGTGCTGCTCACCGCCGCCAACCTGAACAAGGGGCGCATGCAGCAGATCGTCAAGAGCCTCTCGGGGTCTGACACCCCGGCGAGCCTTGAATCCATTCGCAAGGAGCTCGACGCGAAGATCGCCGCCAACCAATTGCAAGAGCTGGTCAACGCCACCGTCACCGCCGACGGCCTCGAGCTCTCGCTCAACTCCGGGTTGGTGTTCGACTCGGGGCAGGCCAAGCTTCGCCCTGAGCTCGAGCAGACCGTCTTGTCGATGCTCCAGCTCCTGGCTCCGTACTCGTCCAAGTACCTCTTCGCCGTCGAGGGGCACACCGACTCCACGCCGCTGGTGAACGGCGCGACGTTCGCCACCAATTGGGAGCTCTCCAGCGCCCGGGCCATCGTGGTGCGCCAGCGCCTCGAAGACGTCGGCATCACCCGGGCCCGCGTTCGCGTCGAGGGTTACGCCGACACCAAGCCCCTGTCTGACGAGCAGCTCAAGGGGCTCAACGCCGAACAGCGGCTGGCCCGGCACCGCCGCGTGGTCGTGAGGATCTACTGATGAGACGCCCTGCGCTCCTTCTTGCCCTCGCCGTGCCCCTGGTCGGCGTCGCTCAGCCGGCCCCGGCGCCGCTCCCCGACAAGCACGTGCCCCCCACGGTCCTGATGGAGCTCAGGGCGCTGGAGAACCAGTTCGATCTCGCGCTGGTCCGTGACTGCGCGCCCGAGCGCTGCGTCTCGAAGGGTTGCGTGTACCGCGACCATGTCGTCGTCGACCTCCCGCGCTCGTCGTCGCTGCCGGGCCTCGGGCAGACCGAGGGCATCGGGAGCGTGCCTCCCCAGGAGTACCTGACCCAGGCGCACTGCGAGTTCGCTCATGAGAAGTCGGTCGCCCCTCGCGACGTGCAGGCTCTGACCAAGCGCCTCGAGCAGCGGCTGTCCAAGGGCTGGTTGGTGGTGTCGGTGGGGCGCCAGCTCCTCGAGCCCATCTCTCCTTCATTGAGCGAGTCGCCGCCCCCGCCGACTCCGCCAGCCCCGAAGCCCGCCGAGACCGTGGCGCCGCCGCCCCCACCCCCCCCCCANNCGTGCGTGAGCTGTGGCTGAGCCTGTTGCCCCATTTCTCGTGGATGATTGCCGTCGTCCTCGGCACCTTGGCGACCCTGGCCATCATCTGGGCCTCGCGGCGGCTGGGCAGGGAGTCACTCGAAGAGAAGGCGATGGCGGCCCAGCTCCTCGCGTCGGCGGGGGTGACTCCAGTCGAGAAGGCTGACGAACCCAAGCCCGAGTCGGAGCAGGCGACTCAGGCGGCTGAGGCCCCAGCTCCGGTGGCGGAGGAGTCCGCGGCCCTCATCGAGCAGCGGCGGAAGTGGACCGACCGAGTGGCCAGGGCCGAGCTGGGCAAGGAGAGTGACGGAGTGGTGGAGCTGTTGCGCGAGTGGCTCCGGGAGGGAGAGCTGGCCCTCTTGGCCAAGGCCATCCTCGTGTTCGGCGATCGCCTGCCGTCGGCCTTCCCATCCGATGGAGAGCTGGCGGGCAAGAAGGTCGACCTCGCTGAGTTCCTCCGCAATGTCGACGAGGCCCGGCTTCCCTCCGACGCCGAGTTCTTCAAGACTCTCGACCAGCACGCCATCGCGGCCTCGCTCCTCGCGCAGACTGATGCCGAGACGCTGAGGAGCCTGAGGGAGGAGCTCGGCAGCGCGGGGCTCGCCCAGCTGATGGGGCGGCTGCCACTCAGGCACGGGGCGCTGCTCTTCGCTCTGGTGCCGTCGGATCTCCAAGACGAGGTCGCCCGGACCCTCTCGGCTGAGCTCCGATGGGGCGTCGCCAAACAGTTGCTGGTCACGAACCGCATGTCCCGAGAGGAGCAGCAGTACCTCTTCGCCGCCCTCGACGCGGTGCGGAGTGGGCACGAGGTGCCGCCCGAGCCCGCTCCGGCCTCCGACGGACTCTTGGATCGAGGCCGCGCACTCGACGCCGCCGGCGCGCTGTCGGTGTTGCTCCCGCTCATCGAGCCAGCCGATCGCCAGCCGCTCCTCGCCGAGGCCTTCCGCCGGGCGAGCGGGGTGCACCCGCGCTGGTACGAAGACATTCTCTACCCCGAGATGGTGCTCCGGCTCCCACCCGAGCGGCAGGCCGACCTGTTGCTCGAGGTCGACGTGCGGGGGCTGGCCGGCTGGACCTCGCTGCAAGACGCCGGGTGGCAACAGCAGTTCATGGGGCTGCTGCCCCACACGTTGCAGAACGCGGTGCGCGCCAACATGGGGTTCACCTCGAGGAAGGAGCAACAGCGGCTGGCGCGGCAAGGGCGCGAGGAGTTGGCGTCGGCGGTGAAGCGGCTCCTCGCCCAGGGGCAGGTCTCCTTTGCCGAGCTCCTCGGCTGACGGTCATGCGCGCCCTCGAGCATCGAGCAGCGGTGGTGATGGGGGTGGTCGCGCTGGCCGGCTGCGAGAAGATGCCCGTGGTGCAGGTCGACGCTGGGTTCCCCTTGGCTGACGTGACGTACTTCGCCGGTGAGCAGACGCTCTTCGTCTTCTACCGGGTCGAGGCTGATCAAGGACTCGGAGACGAGAGCCAGATGGAGCTGCGCTACCGCACCGACCGCGAGACCGTTGGGTGGACTCCCCTGAAGGAGCTCCCCATGGTGCACACTCACCTGGCGGTGGACTGTGGCGACAAGGCCCGTTGTGGCAGCGCGAGCGTCAAGGTCGAGCTCCCTCCGCTCGAGGTCTCTCTTCGTTTGCGGTACCACCGCGACGGGCTGATGGCCCTCGAGACCTCTCCGCCCGTCTACTTCGTGGCCGATGGCCCGGCGCCTGGCTCCCGGAGCCTCCTCGTCTACGGGGTGATGGACGAGACCAACCGGCGGGTGCAGTGGCGGGCCCGGCACACGTTTCCAAACCTGTACAACGAGCAGGTGCAGGAGCTCGGGCTCCGGAGGTGGTTTCGCGTCGACCACCGCGGCTACGGAGCGGTCACCAGCGACGACCCGAACAACCCCTACGGCTACGCCTTCGCCATCGAGTGCCCCCCGACGCTGACGCCTCTCGACGGGGGCGCCCTGGAGACCAGCGACCGCGCGGTCTTCGACGAGGCCGAGCTCCCCGTGGCGGCGGCGGACGCGCCCGTCGTCTGTGCCCGCTCCTCGGTCACCGACGCCATCGGAGGCATCGTGGCCCCGGCGCTGGCTCGGAAGAACCCCGAGGTCCGTCCGTCCTTCCCGGCCCTGAAGACCCCCATTCGCCGCGACACCCCCGTGGGCTTTCTCTTGGCGCCGTGCAACTGGACCATCTCCGAGCCGCACCGTGCGATGCAGCTTCAGCGGCTCATGCTCACCCAGCCGGAAGTCGTCTGCATCGACGACTGGGGCGCCCCCGACTTCGCGTCGACGCTAGCGACGCGGTTCCAGAGTCGCATCGACGCGGCGCGGGCGGGCGGGGAAGACATGGTGCTCACCATCGCCCTGCACCACGACGACCCCACGGGAGGGCTGGCCTCGATGCTTGAGAACGTCCTCGTTCAGGTGCTCTCGCCGGAGCGCGACAAGAGCTCTCCACGAGTGAGCGGGGCCTTCGTGTTCGACAGCGTCGCCCACGCCATTACGCTCGATGCGTTGAAGCCGCTGGCCCTGTGGTGCCCGGCAGACACCCGCGTCACCTTGGACGAGGTCCCCTCGACGTCGGCCCGCTCCTGCGCGTTCCTGCCTGCCACTCCCGACCTCGTGCTGGGGCCATTGCGCTTGAACAACCTGCCCATTCTGCCCACTCGAAGCCAGTACCTCACGTTCATCGCTCGCTACGGCGAGCCTCAGGCCGGCCAGGTGACTGACCTCAGTTTCGTCGCCCCCCAGCGAACGCCGGTCTCCGAGAACATCGCCTTGGGAACCTACGGCGTGGCCACCTTCTTCAACGACGAGCACATCAGCGCCGCGCCCACCGATGCCTTCTCGTACTGCGCCCCGAGCGGGACCGTCGTCTTCCGCGTTCCCGTCTTCCAGGATCCACTGCCCCTGCAAATGCTCCCGGACGTCCAGCAGCAGTCTCCGCAGCCGGAGTACGAGCTGGGGCTCGCCTGGGATTTCCCGTACCTCTTGCGAATGCGGTACGAGACCTTCCTCGCCGGGCAGTTGAGCGCGTTTTCCTTTTCGGTGCCCTTTGGCATCAAGAGCGAGAGCGACGTGACGTATGGGTCGGCGATCTGGGATCAAGACACGTTCCCCCTCGACCGCGTGCTCTGGCAGTGCACTCGTTTCTGCACTCACCCGACCTTCGACACCAGCGGTGTGTACGATCCGCACCGGCTGTTCGTCCCCGTCTTCACCCACGTCTGCTACGCGCCGCCGAAGTTTCCTCAGCTCGGCGAGGGAGGCTTTCCCCGTGATTAGCCTCCTCGCTCTCGTCCTCGTCGGGCTGCCCGCGGCCCCGGGAGATGAACCACGGACCGAGACGCCCAAGCTCGTGCCCGGCGCGAAGCTCGACGACCCGGCGCTGGAGCGGCACCGCACGGCCTTCGATGCGCTGACGGAGCGGATGCTGGGCACCGCGTCTCGGGCAGTGCGCTTCGACTGGCGAAAGAAGACGGTGGGGGTGGGCGCCTTCGGAAGCCAGCTCCTCGAGCTCAATAACTTCGCCAGCGGTCGGGTCGGCGGGTTCGCGCGCATGCCCCTGGGCGATCTCATGGCTGAGATTGGCTTCAGCCGCGTCTTCGTGTGGGGCAGTGACTCCACCGACAAGCTGGCGATGACGCCCTACCGGCAGGTCGGCCGGCCCAGCCGCTTCGAGCTCGACTTCAACTTCGGCTACCCACTGGCCGAGGGCGTGGTGACTCCCCGGCTGGGGTTCATCTCGGCCGCCGAGCTCGTCTTCTCGGTGAACGTGGGGCTCCGGTACATGTTCTACGCCGACGCGCTCAACGGGGCGTCGGCCGGGGAGGTCGCCACGGCGATCTTCTCGCCCCGGCTGACCGCCAAGGAGCTCGACAACATGGCGCCGCTCCGCCTGCCTGGCATGCAGCTCGACGACAACCGCTACATGCCGCTGGTTGGCTTTTCCCTCGACGTGTACTTTCAGCCCGGCCTGTTCTTCTCTCCGCGGGTGATGCTGGCCTTGCCCATCTTCTCGGGCCTCGGCGGAAGCGACGTGAAGTGGTGGTGGGAGCTCAACCTGTCGCTGGGGTGGATGCTGTGA
The DNA here is from genome assembly GCA_003153055.1 of Myxococcales bacterium. Next base: position 1,022 of record PMBV01000129.1, on the reverse strand, counting down.
TGTCGTGGGTCGCCGTGCTCCTCGCCCTCGGGGCCGGCGAGCCCGAGACGCCGAGCGATGCGCCCGTGAAGATCGCCTTCGTCGGCCGGCGCAACGCGGGCAAGAGCACGCTGGTCAACCAGCTCGCGCAGGAGCCGCGCGTGCTGGTCAGCGAGATCCCGGGCACGACGCGCGACTCGGTGGACGTGGACTTCCGCATCGGCGACATGCGCTTCACGGCCATTGACACGGCCGGCGTGCGCCGCCCCAAGCAGGTCCACGGATCGATAGACTTCTACAGCGCGGCCCGCGCGCGCCAAGCCATCGGCCGGGCGGACGTGGTCGTCATGCTCCTGGACGGCCCGGTGGAGATCGGGAAGCTGGACAAGCAGCTCGCGGACTTCATCATCTCGCACTACAAGCCCTGCGTCATCGCCATCAACAAGGTGGACCTGATCGAGTACGACGGCGCAGCGTACGCCGTGATCGCACACGAACTCGCCGCGATCGCGACCGGTCTCGGCATCACCGACGTGCACACCCTGCCGGTGTCAGCGCTCATCGGTGACAACATCGTCGACCGCTCGGAGCGGATGCCCTGGTACGACGGTCCCAGCCTTCTCGAGCTGCTGGAGGAGCTGCCGGTGGCCAGCGATCCCGGGGTCGGCTTCCGGTTCCCGGTGCAGCTCACCCTGCGTCCGCAGGAGGCTGCCCGCGACCGGAAGCACGTCGAGTACCGCGGCTACGCCGGACGGGTGAGCAGCGGGACCGCGCACGTCGGCCAGGAGGTGGTGGTGCTGCCGGAGGGCGTGCACACCCACATCGCCGGCATCGACTTCGCCGGGGTCGGAGCTCAGCGAAGCCGTCACCGGCGCATCGCTCTCGTTGCGCCTCGCCGACGACGTGGACGTTGCGCGCGGCGAACTGATCTCCTCCGTGGCGGATGCTCCCGTACCGGTGACCGAGCTGGACGCGATGGTCTGCTGGCTGGCCGACCGACCGCTCCTTCCCGGCGCCCGCGTGCTGGTCAAGCACGGCACGCG
>PMBV01000546.1 GCA_003153055.1 Myxococcales bacterium | reverse complement strand
GCCCGCCAGATCGGCATGTACGTCTTCCGCAACCTCACCGACCTCAGCTACCCGGCGATCGCCCGCGAGTTCGGTGGGCGCGACCACACCACGGTGATCCACGCGGTCGAGAAGATCGGCGCCCTGATGAAGGAACGACGCCAGATCTACGACCAGGTCACCGAGCTCACCCAGACCATCCGGAGCGGCAAGTGACGCTCTGGACAACCCGGTGGATCGCTTGTGGACGACGCCGCGCCGCCCGTGGACGACCGGCTTGTTATCCCACGAGAGCCCGCCAGCTCATGCCAACCTGTGAGCCAGTGGGGATGACCGACCGGAATCCAAACATCGCCTGACCTGGGAGAACACCGAGTTCTCCACAATCCACAGGCCTTATCACTACGAGTACGAAGAACACATCAATCACCTAACGGGTGAGGGAAAGCGAGCCCCAACGTGAAGTTCCGATGCGAACGCGATGAGCTGGTCGAGGCGGTTTCGGCTGCCGGTCGGGCGGTCACGAGCCGGGGGAGCTCGTTGCCGGTGCTGAGCGGCATCCGGTTCGAGCTCACGGGAAACCAACTCCGGCTCACCGGCAGCGACCTGGACACCACGATCCTCGTCGACAAGACCGTCACCGGCGAGCAGGACGGCGTTTCGGTCATCCCGGCCAAGCTGATCGGCGACATCGCCCGGGCCCTTCCGCCCGGCAAGGTCGAGATCACCGTCGAGGGCGAGGACGCCCGCATCGAGGCCCAGCGGGCCCAGTTCACGATGCGCACCATCCCGGCCACCGAGTTCCCTCGGCTGCCGGAGCCGGCCGAGGAGGCCGTGGTGCTCCCGGCCGCGGAGTTCGCCGAGGCGCTCCGACAGGTCACGGTCGCGGCCAGCACCGAGGAGACCCGCCCGATCCTCACCGGCGTGCAGATGAGCGCCGAGGGCAACGGGCTCCGCCTGGTCGCCACGGACTCCTACCGCCTGGCCGTCCGGGACCTGCCGGGTACCTCGGTGCTCAGCGAGGGCCAGAGCGTGCTGGTCCCCTCCAGCGCGCTGAAGGAGCTCGGTCGCCTCCTCGGTGGGGCCGACGAGGTCCGGCTCACCCTGGGCGAGCGCGAGGCCACCTTCACCGTGGGCGCCGATCGGCTCACCACTCGACTCATCGAAGGCGAGTTCCCCAACTACCGGGGCCTTATCCCTGCCAGTCAGCCGAACCGGCTCACCGTGGCCCGCGAGGCCCTGCTCGACGCGGTGCGGCGCATGCGGCTGCTGGCCACCGACGCCACGCCGGTGCGACTCGTGATGCGGGCCGAGGGCCTCGAGCTGGTCGCCATCGCCCAGGAGGTCGGGCAGGCCCACGAGGCGCTCGACGCCAAGTACGAAGGGGCCGAGCTGACGGTGGCGTTCAACCCCGAGTACCTGATCGCCGGCATCGAGGTCACGCCCGGCGACGAGGTGACCCTCGAGACCACCGATGCCATGAAGCCGGCGCTGCTGCGCTCGATCGACAGCAACGACTTCCTCTACCTGCTGATGCCGGTTCGGGTCTCCTAGTCCCACCCAGGTGCTCCTCCGAGACCTCTGGCTCACCGACTTCCGCAGCTACACCGAGGCCGAGGTGCACTTCGCGCCCGGGTTGACCGCGATCGTCGGGGAGAACGGCCAGGGCAAGACCAACCTGCTGGAGGCGGTGGGCTACCTCGCCACCCTGACGTCGTTCCGGGGCGCGCCGACCGAAGCGCTCGTGCGATCCGGGGCCGCCAGCGCCACCGTGCGCGCCGAGGCGGAGCGAGAGGGCCGCAGCTTGTTGATCGAGGCCGAGATCATCCCCGGAGGGCGGAGCCGGATCCAGGTGAACCGGCAGCGCCTGCCCCGCGCCCGCGACCTGCTGGGTGCCCTACGGGTGTCGGTGTTCGCCCCCGATGACCTCGAGCTGGTCAAGGGCGGACCGGCCGAGCGGCGGCGCTACCTCGACGACACGTTGGTCGCCGCGGTGCCCAAGCGCGATGCGCTGCGCACCGAGCTCGAGCGGGTGCTGCGCCAGCGCAACGCGCTGCTGCGCCAGTCGGGTGGGCGCATGACGCCCGAGGTCGAGGTCACCTTGGAGGTCTGGGATGCCAAGCTGATCGAGGTGGGGGAGGCCCTGGCCCGCGAGCGGGTGGCCCTGCTCGACGAGCTGGTGCCGGTGCTCGCCGACTCCTACGACCAGGTGGCTCATGTTCGAGCCGACGTCACCGCGATCTACCGCTCCACATGGCTCGAGGAGGGGCTGGGGCCGGCCCTCTCGGCGGCCCGGCGCGACGAGCTCCGGCGCGGCGTCAGCCTGGTCGGGCCCCATCGTGACGACGTCGAGCTGGCCATCGGTGGGCTCCCGGCGCGGACCCACGCGTCGCAGGGCGAGCAACGGTCGCTGGCCCTCGCCCTGCGCCTGGCCGCCCACCGGGTCGTGACCGCCGCGGCGGGCAGCCCACCGGTCCTGTTGCTCGACGACGTGTTCTCCGAGCTGGACCCCGGGCGCAGCGACGCGTTGCTGGCGTCCCTGCCGCCGGGCCAGACCCTGCTCAGCACGGCCAGCGGCCTGCCTCCGGGCGCGGCTCCCGACGCCCTTCTGGTGGTCGAGGGTGGCACCGTGACCGCTGCCTGACTCTGGGCCTGAATCTGGCAGACTCGGGCATGCCCTGGCAGCCACTTCCGTCCTCCTCGGGAGGCGATCCGCAGCCGCTGGGTGACAGCGTCGACCGCCTCGTGCGCAGCCTGGGAGCGCCCTCGGCCAAGCTCACCCAATCCCTGTTCGCCGATTGGGACGCCATCGTGGGTGACGCCATTGCCCCCCACGCCCGGCCCCACGCGCTCCGCGAGCGCACCCTGGTGGTGGCGGTGGCCGACCCGGCCTGGGCCACCCAGCTGCGGTTCCTCGAGCACGAGCTGCTCGATCGGATCGCCGCCGCGACCGGCTCCGACGAGGTCACGACCATCGAGGTCCGAGTGCGCAGCGGGCGTCCCGCGCCGCGTTCCTGAAGGCCGTCGCGATGGCCCCGCGAGGGTTGTCGCGGGACCCTCGGTTCGCCTGCTCCGAGCCGCCGAGAAACACCGCGAGGGTGGTCCGAGGTGTCTCACCCCTCTGGTAGGCTGCACCAATCGTGATTCAGGCTCCTGACCAGCACTTTTCCCGGTCGGTCGATGCCGTGAAGCACCCTCGCTCTTGCCTCCGAAGCCTGCTCTGAAAGGTCCCGTTTTGGCCCAGACCACCGACTCCTACGATGCCAGCTCGATCACCGCGCTCGAAGGCCTCGAACACGTCCGCAAGCGCCCCGGCATGTACANNAGGCCATGGCCGGCCACGCCACCCACATCCAGGTCACCCTCCTGGCCGACGGCGGGTGTGAGGTCGTCGACGACGGCCGTGGCATCCCCGTCGACCAGATGAAGGACCCCAAGCTCAAGGGCAT
>PMBV01000539.1 GCA_003153055.1 Myxococcales bacterium | reverse complement strand
ATCTCCAACCTCGAGCGGAACTTCCTGTCCCTCGACAAGCGCGTCGGGCTCGGCACCGAGAACATCAAGTCCTCCTTCCAGCAGCTGGGCGTCGGCCTCGGCGTCTTCACTGCTGGGGCTGCCACCGTGGGCGCGGCCTTCTCGCTCGCCAACGCCGCAGGGCGCTTCGAGCAGGCCATCGCCGCGGTGGGCGCCGTGTCGGGCGCCACCACGAAGGAGTTGGGCCAGCTGCGCGACGCCGCCATCGACGCAGGCATCGCCACCCAATTCTCGCCCACCGAGGCCACCCTGGGCCTCCGAGAGCTCGCTCAGGCGGGCTTCAACGCCCAGGAGTCGATTCGCCTCCTCATCCCCGTGTTGGACCTGGCCGCCGGCTCCCTGGGTGAGCTGTCACCACAGCAGGCAGCGGGGCTTGCCGCCCAGGCGATGAAGGCCTTCGGGCTCTCCATCGACGAGGCGGCCATCTCCGTCGACAGGATGCTCCAGGCCGTCAACGTCTTCGCCTTGTCGGCCGGAGAGCTGCCCCTGGCTCTCGGCACTGCCGCCCGAGGCGCCCAGTCCTTGCACCAGTCCATGTCGGAGACGCTCATCAGCCTGGGCCTGGTGAAGAACGTCGTCCCCGGCGTGGAGCGGGCCTCGACGGCGGTGGCCACCGCGATGGAGAAGATGGCGGACCCGAAGGTGCAGCAGCACCTGTGGGGCATCGGCGTAGCGGTGACGGATGGCCAAAACCGCTTCCGTGGCTTCCTCGACGTACTTGGCGACATGGGCCCCCGACTCGATGCGATGAGTGAGGCCCAGCGTTCCGCCTTCCTCCTGGCGACATTTGGGCAAGAGGCCCTGGGTGGCTTGAGCGCCATTCTCGGCCAGCTGACGACAGGCGTCAGGACGAATACCGGTGAGACGGTGCGTGGGGCCCAGGCCATCAAGTACCTCCGGGACGCCTTCGACAACGCCGGAGGGACGGCCGCCCGCTTCCGGGAGCAGATGCTGAACACCTTCGAGGGCCAGAAACGCCTACTCCAGGGCTCGATGGAGACGCTCGCCATTGTCGCCGGGGAGCCCTTCGCGCAGGTGTTCCGCCCCCTCGTCACCATCGTCGTCGACGTCGTCAACGCGGTGCTGGGTGTCTTCCGTCAGTTGCCGGCACCGGTGAAGCGGGCCTTCGCCGCCTTCGTGGTGGGCGCCGGAGCCACGGTGGCCCTCGTCGGGGCCCTCATCTCGGCCAAGGCGGGTGTGGCCCTCCTCGCCATCGGCCTCAAGGCGGTGGGCCTGACGTTGGGCGGCGTCATGGCCACCATCCTGCCTGCCGTACTCCTCTTCGGCGCGCTGGCGCTGGCAGTCGCCGGGCTCGTCGTGGCCTTCCGACGCAACGTGGGCGGGGTGGCGGACTTCTTCGAGCGAGTCGGGGAGCGCATCTCGTTGGCCTTCCATGGGCTGGTGCAGCTCTTCGAGGACGGTGGCTTCTCCGGCGCGGTGCGCGAGGAGCTCGGCCGGGCCGGCAACCAGGGGATGAAGGACTTCCTCATCAACGTCTTCCTCTGGGTCAACCGCGTCCGCAGCTTCTTCTCGGGCGTGGCCGAGGGCTTCACCTCCGGCATCGAGGTTGCGAGGCCCACCATCGAGGGCTTCGTCGGCGTCCTGCGGCAGCTGGGCACCAGCCTGGGCTTCCTCTCGGAGCGAGACGACGCCGACACGGCCTCGTCGAAGTTCCGAGCCTTCGGGGTGGTAGGCGAGCGCGTGGGGCGGGTACTCGCGGTTGTCTTCGAGCTCCTCGCCAAGGCGATGACGGTGGTGGGCGAGGTGGCCCAGGGCATGGCCGAGGGCTGGCAGTGGGTGAGCGGCGGGGCGGACGTCGTGCGCGACGCGCTGGCGGAGCTCAGCGTGAAGGTGGCCGACGTCACGGGCTTCCTCTTCGGAGGCACTTCCGTCCTGCAGGGCTACGGCAGCGCGTGGAGGTTTCTGGGGAGCGTCATCGCCTTCATCATCGGCGCCGCCATCACCCTGGTGGGCCTGCTTGTGGCCGCCGTCACCCTGGCGCTCTCCTTCGTCGACGCCGCCCTCCATGTGGTGGTGGACGTCTTCAACGGGGTGGCCGACATCATCGACGGAGTCATCCTCATCCTCCGCGGCTCCTTCAGTGACACCTGGGGGGGCATCTGGGCGGGCATGAAGCTGGTGGCCTTTGGGGCCGTCGAAGCCATCACCGGCGTCGTGTTGGGGTTGGCCCAGGCCATTGCGGGAGTGGTGGACGGGCTGTCGGGACTCTTCGGCGGAGGCACCCACTGGCAACAGGGCATCCGGGACTTCCGGGAGGCGATGCACGCGGACTTGGCGGTGGAGGCGGGGGTGCAGGCGTCGAGCTTCACGCGCCCGCCTGCGCCGACGTCAGGCGTCCCTGGAATCCTCCCAGCCGACGCCGTGTCGACGATGCCTTCGGTTGCCGCGATGACACCGGCGGTGGCCGCGTCCTTCCCGGTGGCGCCGGCCACTCCGGCCTCGTCACCGCCGGTGGTGGTGCAGCTGCAGGTGGACGGGCAGACGCTGGCGACGGCGGTGCATCGCGCGGATCGAGACTCGGCGGGCCGCTCATTCTCCTCGGTGCCGGCGTACTGAAGCTCCTTGGCTTGGGGGCCGGCTCGAAGGTGGCTGTCCCCTGATTGGGCGCTCCGCGGCTTTGCCCCCACGTGCCCCTGTCCGCCGCACTCGCCCGAGCTCCGAGGTGCCTCCTCGTCAACGTGACGAGCGGCGAGTCGATGGAGTGCCTCTTCAACCCGACGCAGCTGACCGAGAGACTCCAAGTCAACTGGAGCCACCTCGCCGTCCCTGGCCTCTCGCACCAGGTGCTTCAATTCCAGGGCACCAGCAACCGGCAGCTGGCCGGCGTCGACTTCTACCTGGACCGCTTCTTCGCCCGGCAGCAGCCCTCCCAGGTGGACATCCTCCAGTTCCGCGGCTTCCTCCGGGCCCTCACCGTTCCACCGAAGGGCACCGAGGGGGTCCTCGCCACCGCGCCGCCGCGGGTGCTCTTCATCTGGCCCAACGTCGTGACGGTGGAGTGCGTCGTCGCCAGCGTGGACTTCCAGTACCGGCAGCTCGCCATCGATGGCTCCATCCTCGTCTACACGGCCAGCGTCACCTTCGAGGAGATTCTCGACACTCGCGTGACGAGTGAGGAACTGCGCAAGGAGCCGGGTTGATGGCTCCCCTCGTCGGCTCCAGGCACTCCTTCGCCATGGGCGTCCGTGACGAGGCCGGGCGGCTCTTCCTCACGGAGAGGGAGCCCTTCGGCTTCCAGGAGTACTCGGACACCCGCCAACACACCGTGGCCCAGGGCGACAGCCTCTTCGGGTTGGCCGGGAGGTACTTCGCGCCGCTGCCCCGGGCCTGCGGCTTCTGGTGGGCCATCGCGGACTTCCAGCCGGACCCCATCATCGATGCCTCTCTGGTGCTCGAGCTCGGCCGCTGTCTCTTCATCCCCAGCACGCGAGTGCTGACGGACGTCATCCTGGGCGAGTCGCGCAGGAGGGACACGTGATGAGGGGCGCCTCCGACAGAAGTGGCCCCGGTGTGCGGGTGACCGCCCTTCCCAACGAGAAGGCCCGAAGTGGGGAGCCCCTCAACCTGGACGGCCGCATCCTCTCCTTCACCTACGAGGAGGCGGTGCTGAAGGTGGACCAAGTCTCCCTCTGTCTGGACAACTTCGACCTCTCACTCTTCGAGAAGGAGGGGCTGGTGGGCGGCGCGGCGCTGGAGGTTTCCTGGGGGTACCCGGGGAACATGGCCCCACCGCGGCGAGTCGTCGTGAAGAGGCTCAAGGGCTTCGAGACGCTGACGGTGGAGGGCCAGGGCACCAGCGTGCTTCTGAATCGTCACGCGAAGACGCGAGCCTGGCAGGGCAAGTCCCGAGGCGCCGTCGCCCGGGAGGTGGCCGCCGAGTACGGCTACGAGGGCGAGTCCTTGGACGTCCAGAACACCAGCGAGGTGCTGGACACCATCAACCAGGTAGCAGAGACGGACGCCCGCTTCCTCCGCAGGCTGGCGGCACGCGAGGAGTTCGAATTCTTCGTCGACGACAGGGGCTTCCACTGGCACTCCCGAAAACAGGGCAAGCCTCCCACGCGCGTCTTCACCTGGTACGCCGACCCAGGCCGAGGAGACGTCCTCTCCATCGACGTCGAGTCGGACCTCACCCGGCGCGTCGGCCGAGTCGACGTACGGGGCCGAAACCCCCTCACCAAGACGACGCTGGAGTCGAAGGCGAGCAGCGGCACTGTGGACCGGGACACCCTGGCCGACGTCATCGAGGTGGTGGACCCGGAGACGGGAGCCACCTCGCTGCAGCAGCGCAACGCCACCGCCTCCGTGCACCCCACCTCGGCCGCAACACCGGCGGCAGCGGATCGAGAGGCAGGGGCCCGCTTCCGTCGGGCGGAGCGCGAGACGGTGAGGCTGTCGATGCAGGTGGTGGGTAACCCAACCTTGCGCGCCAAGGAGGTGGTGGAGGTGCGGGGCATCTCGAGCCTCCTGTCGGGCAAGTACTACGTCACGGAGGCAAGGCACGTCATCTCGTCCTCGGGCTACGTGGTGGACCTGAAGCTGACCCGCGACGGGGTGGGCATTCGCCGGGGCACTGGTGCCGCCGCCCAGGGTGGCCGGCCCAACCGGACTACCCCCGTGACGGGCGGAGCGATGACAGAGGTGGAAGTCGTGGACCCGACTACCGGCACCACGCACGTCGAGTAC
>PMBV01000016.1 GCA_003153055.1 Myxococcales bacterium | reverse complement strand
CTACCGGCACCACGCACGTCGAGTACCGGCGAGAGGGCCGCCCCCTTGGGGCTGAGGACCCGGAGGCAGGAATGAGTGTGCCCAAGTGAGTGGCTTCGACGACGACATCCACGCGCATGACACCCGGCTCCTCGGGATGTACGTGGGCTACGTCACCAAGCGCGACGACGAGGAGCAGCTCGGCCGGGTGCGCGTCTGCATCCCCGGGCTGCTCGAGCCGGAGAGCGCCTGGGCCTGGCCATTGGGCACCGTCGGTGGCGGCTCCAAGGACACTGGCTTCTTCGCGGTGCCCGAGGTGGGGGCCGAGGTGGCCGTCTTCTTCAACCACGGCGACGTCGACGCCCCGTTCTTCATACCCGCCCATTGGGGTCGGCCGAACGGGGAGAGCGAGGTGCCCGAGGAGGCGCGCAAGACGCCACCCGACAACCGGGTGCTGGCGACCCCGACGTTTCGAGTGGAGTTGGACGAGTCCGAGGGGGCGCGGAAGCTGAAGCTGACCAACCGGAAGACGGGCGACAGCCTTGTCTTCGACGCCGAGGACAACACCGTCACCCTCCAGGCGACGACGGCCCTCACCCTGAAGGCCGTGGGCGCCATCTCCATCGAGGCCCCCCTCATCACCATCGCGGGCCGGGTCGTCAGGCCCACCGGCGACGCCATCTGAAACGGAGCCTCATGAGTCTACCCACTCTCGTCCGAATCCCCGCCGCACCGGAGCCGCTGTCGATGACGTTGCCCGGTGGGGTGACGATGCAGCAGCAGGACCTGTTGAAAGTCATTCAGCCGGCGCTGGCGCCGCTGATGCCGGTATTCAACCTGCTGGACGCCATCATCGCCGTCGTCAACACGGTGAAGGCCATCCCCGAGTCGCTGGGGCCTCCGCCGGACCCGACGAAGCTGGTGACGGCCTTGGCGGAGATGGCGAAGAAGGTGGCCAAGCTGCTCCGTCTGGTGCCGCAGTTGTCGCTGCCGTACACCATCCTCGGCGTCGTCGACCTCGTCTTGGACACGCTCTCCACCCTGCGGAACCAGCTCGTCTTCCTGCAGCTGCAAGCGCGGAAGCTGAGTCTGATGACGCAGCGGGCGGCGGAGCTCAACGACGCTGGGCTCGCGGCGATCGCGGCATGCACGCGGGCGAACCTCGAGCAGGAGGCAGCCAACCTCGCCAAGGGGATGGGCGCCGTGGGGACGTTGCTTGGCATCCTCAACCTCTTCATGGGCATGGTGGGTGGACCCACAGCGCCGGACCTCTCCTCGATGTCGGGGAAGTCGCTCGATGAGATGGTGAAGCCGCTCGACGAACTCGTGAAGACGCTGCAGCAGATCCGCCAAGCCATCCCTCTGCCCTGAGCCCAGTCACATGAATCTGCTCATCCCGTTCAGGCGCGACAAGAAGAGGGACTTTGCGACTGGTGACGGCGAGGCGCTGCTGGCTTCGAAGGTGCGCCAGGTGCTGCTGACCGAGGGGGCGACGGCCCAGTCCTCGGGCGAGCTGCCTTGGCGGACGTCCCTCGGCGCCGGCCTCGCGCTCCTGCGCCACCGCCGCAACGACGCCGCCCTCAAGGAGCTGGCGCGGGTGCACATCCGCGATGCGCTCAAGCGATGGTTGCCTGGTGTCGAGCTGGTTGGCGTTCAGGTGAGCGGCGAAGGCGAGTCCCTGACACTTCGGGTGCAGGTGCGAGATCGGACAACCTTCGCAGGGGTTGTGGTCGCTCGCTCGAGTCTCGAGTGAATGCGTCCTTCTGCGGTGACGCCAGGGCACATCGCCACGACCGCCCTTGGGGTGGCGCACGCGGTCACCAGCAACGCCGCGTGTAGGTGCGTCGGATCAAGGTGGGGCCACCTGGATTCCTGATTCTGGAGGCCGCTATGTGTGCTGTGCTAATTTCGTGGGTCGAATTTCTCTTCACTCGCGTTCTTGGAATACAGCGAATTCGAGGGGGCACCCGGAAAAAAGAGAAGTTCGTTGAGGACCTTGTCTCCGTCGACTTCACCCCAGAGACAGACGGCATGTGTGTCCGTGAAGGCCACCTCCTCTTTGCTGTAGGGACCCTTGTGCTCAAATAGGATGCCTCCTCGGTAGTACATATCCATCGCCTTGCCGTTGTCGAAGATCTCGATGGTTATGGGTACTCGATGGTCTTTCGCGACCTTTCGGACCAAGGCTCGCATATTCGGCTTGAATTCAGGGGCAGCAGGATTGACCGGGTCCACAAGGATGAAGACACGCAGCGGCCCATCGGGTGGCATTCGGACCTCGTGAACAATCCTGTGGTCCGGCACTTTCCCGATGACGGGAAGCGCCTGGGCGGTCCCCTTCGCTACGGGGTCGGCGGCGAAGGCGGAAGCGGCAGACGTCACGATGGCAAGCGCGAACAAGAGACGACAGGGCCTCATTAGTTTCCTCTGCTATGGGGGCTAAGAGCGTGCCAGGCCTGGTTTCTGGGAGCAAGCAGGCTCGTCCTGCCGTCGGTCGTGCGCTACCCCAGAGAGCCCATCGCTTTGCGCCGAGCAGCTGGGCGCGGAGCACCGAAGCGTCTCGCTCTTGATTGGAACTTCTACGTCCGGTGATCACGCCAGTTGCCTGCCTCTGGCCAGCCCCAGACGCGCCAAAGCCCGGCACCCAAGTCAGGGCGTCGGGCCTCGGAATTCCGCTGAGTGCGGCCTACTTGCTCCCAGCCCTACGAATCCTCGGGGGGACGGCCTTCACCACCTTCTCCTCCGAATTCGACTCAACGCCATCGCTATTGGAGTCAGCCTTCGCCTTGGCTCCCGCGCGACCTCGAGGAAGGGTTGGATTCGTCACCGATTGCGGCGGTGCGTCTTCGGTCCAGCCAAACTCCGCAGCCCGGCCCGTCTTCCTGAGGTTGTTGTACTTCTGGTAGTGCGCCGCGCAGTAGCCCTTGGAGCGAACTGGGTTGTCACACCCGATGACGGCGCAGGCTTGGCTCGATGCAGCCTTGACGGGAGCCTCCTTCACGGGCGCCGCCTTCACGGGCGCCGCTTTGGCCGGCTGGGACTTCGGCCGTCCTGGGCCTCGCTTGGCCTGGATGGGAGCCTTCGGCGCAGGTGCCTGCTCCGTCGTGATGGAGACCTCGACGTCGTCGCCAAGGGTAGCCAAATACGCAGCGACTTCACTCGCCGTACCGCTGATTCTCAGTGCCAAGTTTTACAACCTCCTGTGGGGGCGGCGNNCTGCGCCCGTGGCTTTGCCTCCCCGGAGGCTTACTTCCGTGGCTTTGCTACCCCAGTCCATCGAGCAAACATCCAAGGACTTCGACGCCCTACGTGCGCGTCTCATCTCCCTGGTGAAGAGCGTCTTCCCAGACTGGGCGGACTTCGACGTCGCCAGCTTCGGCAACATCCTCCTCGAGATGTTCGCCTTCGTCGGTGACGTGCTGACATTCTACCAGGACAACCTCGCCCGCGAGTCGAGGCTGGTGACGGCCACCCAGCGCAAGAATGTCATGGCGCTGGCAAAGATGCTCGG
>PMBV01000012.1 GCA_003153055.1 Myxococcales bacterium | reverse complement strand
AGCTCGGCCGGGCCGGCAACCAGGGGCTGAAGGACTTCCTCATCAACGTCTTCCTCTGGGTCAACCGCATCCAAAGCCTCTTCTCGGGCATCGGCGAGGGCTTCTCCGCAGGCCTCGACGCGGCCAGGCCCACCATCGAGGGCTTCGTCGGCGTCCTGCGGCAGCTGGGCACGAGCCTGGGCTTCCTCTCGGAGCGAGATGACGCCGACACGGCCTCGTCGAAGTTCCGAGCCTTCGGGGTGGTAGGCGAGCGCGTGGGGCGGGCACTCGCGTTTGTCTTCGAGCTCCTCGCCAAGGCGATGACGGTGGTGGGCGAGGTGGCCCAGGGCATGGCCGAGGGCTGGCAGTGGGTGAGTGGCGGGGCGGACGTCGTGCGAGACGCGCTGGCGGAGCTCAGCGTGAAGGTGGCCGACGTCACGGGCTTTCTCTTCGGAGGCACTTCCGTCCTGCAGGGCTACGGCAGCGTGTGGAGGTTTCTTGGGGGTGTCATCGCCTTCATCATCGGCGCCGCCATCACCCTGGTGGGTATGCTTGTGGCCGCCGTCACCCTGGCGCTCTCCCTCATCGACGCCGCCCTCCATGTGGTGGTGGACGTCTTCAACGGGGTGGCCGACATCATCAACGGAGTCATTCTCATCCTCCGTGGCTCCTTCAGTGACACCTGGGACGGCATCTGGGCGGGCATGAAGCTGGTGGCCTTCGGAGCCGTCGAAGCCATCACCGGCGTCGTGTTGGGGTTGGCCCAGGCCATTGCTGGAGTGGTGGACGGGCTGTCGGGACTCTTCGGCGGAGGCACCCACTGGCAACAGGGCATCAGGGACTTCCGGGAGGCGATGCGCGCGGACCTGGCGGTGGAGGCGGGGGTGCAGGCGTCGAGCTTCACGCGCCCGCCTGCGCCGACGTCAGGCGTCCCTGGAATCCTCCCAGCCGACGCCGTGTCAACGATGCCTTCGGTCGCCGCGATGACACCGGCGGTGGCCGCGTCCTTCCCGGTGGCCCCTGCTGCTCCGGCCTCGTCACCGCCCGTGGTGGTGCAGCTTCAGGTGGACGGGCAGACGCTGGCGACGGCGGTGCACCGGGCGGACCGCGACTCGGCGGGCCGCTCATTCTCCTCGGTGCCGGCGTACTGAGGGCCCCCCCGTTGGGACTGGCATCGCCAGCTGGTAAGTGCATCCTCATGAGGGTTGCCGAGGTGCTGCCGGGGTTTGCCCAGGAGTTGGAGGGCCTCCTGTTCGCCTCCGGGCACCAGGAGCTCGCCGCCTCGTGTGCCAGTCTCGAATTCGTCGCGCCCTGTGGCTGCGGCGATGACTTCTGCGCCGGCTTCTACACGGTCCCTAAGCCAAATGGGCCATGGGGCGCCGGACACCGAAGCCTGCTGCTCTCCCCTGTGAGTGGGATGGTGGTGGTCGACATCGTCGACGGCCGCATCACCTTCGTGGAAGTCCTCGATCGGCAGGACGTCCGCGACACCATGGATGCTGCGATGCGAGCCGTCGGGAAGTAGGCCTGTCCCCTGATGCGGCGCTCCGCGGCTTTGCCCCCACGTGCCCCTTTCTGCCGCACTCGCCCGAGCTCCGAGGTGCCTCCTCGTCAACGTGACGAGCGGCGAGTCGATGGAGTGCCTCTTCAACCCGACGCAGCTGACCGAGAGACTCCAAGTCAACTGGACCCGCCTCGCCGTCCCAGGCCTTTCGCACCAGGTGCTTCAATTCCAGGGCACCAGCAACCGGCAACTGGCCGGCGTCGACTTCTACCTGGACCGATTCTTCGCCCAGCAGCAGCCCTCCCAGGTGGACATCCTCCAGTTCCGCGGCTTCCTCCGGGCCCTCACCGTTCCACCGAAGGGCACCGAGGGCGTCTTCGCGACCGCGCCACCACGGGTGCTCTTCATCTGGCCCAACGTCGTGACGGTGGAGTGCGTCGTCGCCAGCGTGGACTTCCAGTACCGGCAGCTCGCCATCGATGGCGCCATCCTCGTCTACACGGCCAGCGTCACCTTCGAGGAGATTCTCGACACTCGCGTGACGAGTGAGGAGCTGCGCAAGGAGCCGGGTTGATGGCTCCCCTCGTCGGCTCCAGGCACTCCTTCACCGTGGGAGTCCGTGACGAGGCCGGGCGGCTCTTCCTCACCGAGAGGGAGCCCTTCGGCTTCCAGGAGTACTCGGACACCCGCCAGCACACCGTGGCCCAGGGCGACAGCCTCTTCGGGCTGGCCGGGAGGTACTTTGCGCCGCTGCCCCGGGCGTGCGGGTTCTGGTGGGCCATCGCCGACTTCCAACCGGACCCCATCATCGACGGGACGTTGGAGCTCGAGCTCGGCCGCTGCCTCTTCATCCCCAGCACGCGAGTGCTGACGGACGTCATCCTGGGGGAGCAACGAAGGAGGCTCGACGGATGAGGGGCGCCTCCGACAGAAGTGGCGCGGGGGTGCGGGTGACCGCGCTCCCCAACGAGAAAGCCCGAAGTGGGGAACCCCTCAACCTGGACGGCCGCATCCTCTCCTTCACCTACGAGGAGGCGGTGCTGAAGGTGGACCAAGTCTCCCTCCAGCTGGACAACTTCGACCTCTCGCTCTTCGAGAAGGAGGAGCTGGTGGGCGGCGCGGCACTCGAGGTCTCCTGGGGGTACCCGGGGAACATGGCCCCATCGCGGCGAGTCGTCGTGAAGAAGCTCAAGGGCTTCGAGACACTGACGGTGGAGGGCCAGGGCACCAGCGTGCTTTTGAATCGTCACGCGAAGACGCGCGCCTGGCAGGGCAAGTCCCGGGGCACCGTGGCCCGGGAGGTGGCCGCCGAGTACGGCTACGAGGGCGAGTCCCTGGACGTCCAGAACACCAGCGAGGTGCTGGACACCATCAACCAGGTGGCCGAGACGGACGCCCGCTTCCTCCGCCGGCTGGCGGCACGCGAGGAATTCGAATTCTTCGTCGATGACAGGGGCTTCCACTGGCACTCCCGCAAACAGGGCAAGCCTCCCACGCGCGTCTTCACCTGGTACTCGGACCCGGGCCGTGGGGACGTCCTCTTCATCGACGTCGAGTCGGACCTCACCAGGCGCGTCGGCCGAGTCGACGTACGGGGCCGAAATCCCCTCACCAAGACGACGCTGGAGTCGAAGGCCAACAGCGGCACGGTGGACAGGGACACCCTGGCCGACGTCATCGAGGTGGTGGACCCAGAGACGGGGGCCACCTCGCTGCAGCAGCGCAATGCCACCGCCAGCGTGCACCCCACCTCGGCTGCGACGCCAGCGGCGGCGGACCGAGAGGCCCAAGCCCGCTTCCGACGGGCGGAGCGCGAGACGGTGAGGCTGTCGATGCAGGTGGTGGGCAACCCAACCTTGCGGGCCAAGGAGGTGGTGGAGGTGCGGGGCATCTCAAGCCTCCTGTCGGGCAAGTACTACGTCACGGAGGCGAGGCACGTCATCTCCTCCTCGGGGTACGTGGTGGACCTGAAGCTGACTCGCGACGGAGTCGGCACCCGCCGCGGCGCCGGTTCCGCCGCCCAGGGTGGGCGTCCCAACCGGACTCTACCGGCGACGGGCGGAGCGATGACGGAGGTGGAAGTCGTGGACCCGGCCACCGGCACCACGCACGTCGAGTACCGACGAGAGGGCCGTCCCCTTGGGGCGGAGGATCCGGAGTCAGGAATGAGTGTGCCCAAGTGAGTGGCTTCGACGATGACATCCACGCGCACGACACCCGACTCCTCGGGATGTACGTGGGCTACGTCACCAAGCGCGACGACGAGGAGCAGCTCGGCCGGGTGCGCGTCTGCATCCCCGGGCTGCTCGAGCCGGAGAGTGCCTGGGCCTGGCCCTTGGGCACCGTCGGTGGCGGCTCCAAGGACACCGGCTTCTTCGCTGTGCCCGAGGTGGGCGCCGAGGTGGCCGTCTTCTTTAGCCACGGCGACGTCGACCATCCCTTCTTCCTCGGCGGTCACTGGGGTCGGCCGAACGGGGAGAGCGAGGTGCCCGAGGAGGCGAAGAAGACGCCACCCGACAACCGGGTGCTGGCGACGCCGACGTTTCGAGTGGAGTTGGACGAGTCAGAGGGGGCGCGGAAGCTGAAGCTGACCAACCGGAAGACGGGC
>PMBV01000041.1 GCA_003153055.1 Myxococcales bacterium | reverse complement strand
ATGCTCGCCCACGTCCATGGTCAGGTGCTGAACTGGTCGGAGCTGGGTCGCTCGATGGCGGTGGCCGATACCAGCGTGCGTCGCTACGTCGACGTGCTCGCCCAGTCATTCGTCGTGCGACTCCTGCCGCCGTGGCACGAGAACATCTCGAAGCGACAGGTGAAGTCGCCGAAGGTCTGGGTCGCAGACTCTGGGCTCCTCCACTCGCTGCTCGACATCGAGTCCTTCTCGGCACTGGAGCGCCACCCAAAGTGCGGAGCGAGCTTCGAGGGCCATTGCCTCGAGCAGGTGATACGGCACCTCCGGGCGCGTCCCGAACAGTGCTTCTTCTGGGCAACCCAGGCCGGCGCGGAGCTCGATCTCTTGGTCGTCCGCGGAGCCGAGCGGCGTGGCTTCGAAGTGAAGTACTCCGACGCGCCGGCGCTGACGCCGTCGATGCGGGCCGCGGTGACCGATCTCCGGCTCGACTCACTCGAGGTCCTGTACCCCGGAGCGCGCACCTATTCCCTCCACGAGAAGGTGCGCGTCGTTCCCCTCGGTCGGCTGTTGACCGACATCCGGCCGTGACGGTGGTGCGGCCTCGCGGGTCGCGGAACGGACCTCAGCGCCGCCTGCCGACGAATTGGGTGACCGCGCTGCGGCCGTGGTGCCCCGAGCCCTCGGCGATGTCCCGCTCGGTCTCGGCCCCATGGAGCTCATCGAGCTCAGCGAAGTCGTGGCGGAGCTCGGCGAGCGTCACCAGCATCGCCGGGTCCGGCGGCCCACCGGTGCCGTAGCCAACCTGCCTCGGATGGTAGTGCTCGAGCAGCAGCACGCCCCCGGGCGCCAGCGCCTGGACGATGCGCGGGTGCAGCGAGGCCCTCAGCGGCCGCGGGAGGTGGCACCAGATGGATACGATGCCGTCCCAACATCCGTCCCCGAGCTCGTAGCGGGCGAGGTCCTCCACTACCGTGGTGATGGTGACACCCCGCTGCCCGGCCAGGCCGCGCGCCTTCGCGAGGCCTACCGCGGAGCCGTCGACGCCGGTGACGATGAAGCCGCGCTCGGCGAGGTGCACGGCGTTGCGGCCCTCTCCCTCAGCGAGGCAAAGCACCCGGCCGCCGGCCGGCAGGGCGATCGCCCGTTCCCGCAGGAATTCGTTCGGCTCGGTGCCGTACATGAAGCGGTCGCCGGCGTACCGTTCGTCCCAGAAGTTTGTCATGGTGGCTCGTGGGAGCTTGTCCGACCCGCGCGGGTTCGGCCACCTGGCCACCAGTGCAGGTCACTGTGCCGACCCTTTCCGTCGGGCGGCCTCGAGCCCGTCCGACCAGCCGGCGGTGCGACGTACGGCGCGGCCAAATCAATGGCTCCCTCGCCTATTCACAACTTCAGTGCATCGACGAGATGAGCACGATGGTCGTCACCGCGCTGGCGACGAGGACCGCACCGGCGATGCCGAACGCCAGACCGAGGGTCTTGCCGATGCTGACGGTCGTCACTGACGCCTCGTCAATGCTGGTCAGCGGCACCTCGATGCTCTGGCCATTCCGGGTGATGCCCTGGAAGGTGGTGTCGGTGACGTGCACCTCGCGGTAGCGGTTCCTCTCTTCTGGCTGCCCCGCTGTCACCAGCCCCAGCAGGGTCCTGGAGGTGAAATCCACCGCGTCTCCTTCATTGGTGATGAGCCGGTAGGGGCGATCGGTCACCGGAACCCGCGCCATCGTCGGCATCCCCCTGCTGCCATACATGGCTGTGCCCGTCACCACCGTCACCGAGCGCTCATTGTGGATGTCGTAGCCATCGAGGTTCGCGAGTTCTCGGGTCGGGATCGTCAGGCGCGTCATGCAGCCACTCCCGAAGAGGCCCATCACCACAGCCATCGCGCCCGTGACTACTTTCTTGATGTTCATCCCCACATGTTCCACGACTCGCCCGAGTGCACAACCGAGAACGACGCACCCCCTGGTAGAGTTGCGCAGGGCCCATCACCAGAGCCTCACCTGGAGCCTGGAGTCTTCGCCATTCTGCGCACGATCTCACGACGAAGGGACCATTCACTGAGGCACGCAGATCCCCGACGAGCACTGGTAGCCGCTCCGGCAGCCAGTCGCGCTCACGCACGTGAGGTAGCAGGTGCTGGTGCCGTCACCCTCGTCGACACACCAGCGATTCGGCCCGCACTCGGCGTCGGCCTGGCACTCGCTGGTGCACTCACCGCCGGGGTTGTCGGTGAAGCACCAGCCACTGGCGCACTGGGCGTCGGCAGAGCACGGAGCGCCGATGGAGCCCGGAGCCACAACCAGAAAGCCGCCGTCGACACCCACGCCGGTCAAGCTGTCGCCCGGGGCGCAGCGCTTCGCGGCCGTGCAGTACTGACCTGAGGGGCAGGTGTCTTGGGTCTCGCACGGCGCCCCGATGATGTCGGCGATGCAGCCCGCCACGAGCAGGCAGTTCCCCACGGCCATCGCGACGAGGCGTTTCATCGTCAGGTAGCCCTCAGTGCTTCACGGCCAACCAGAAGGAGCTCGGGGTGAAGATGCCGCTCCGCCCGCCCTCGCACAGCGCGCGCTGGGCCAGCCGCAAGACGTC
Source organism: Myxococcales bacterium (assembly GCA_003153055.1). The sequence continues at coordinate 7,939 of PMBV01000041.1, read as the reverse complement.
GTGGGTGGTGACGGTCCCGCGCGGGCTCAGGTGGAACCGCTCGAGGCCCTTGACGAACTGATGGGTGAGGAACGCTCCGGCGCGACTGTTGCGGAACCCGTTGAGCGACCACCCGGCATCCAGCGGCGAGTACCACGGAAAGTCGGGGTGCGCGCTCGCGGCCCAGTCCTTGGCATCGAGCACCTCGAAGCCCGACTCCCGCAAGGCCGAGTCGATGTCGGTCGCTCTCACCATCGAAGCGATGCCGTTGCCCTTCTCGATGCCCAGCTTGATGCGCTCGTGGTCCGGGTCGCCGGCGACGTACTTCTCGGTCATGCACCAGTCGTAGCCCGCGAACAGGCCGCCCTTCTTCAAGGTGCGGAAGACCTCCTTGAACGGACCTCGGCGATCAGCCGCGTGGCAGCAGGCCTCGATGGTGTAGGCCGCGTCGAAGGTCCCCTCCTCGAAGGGCATGGTGTTGAAGTCGCCCTCGACGAAGCTGCAGAGGTGCGAGAGGCCGTCTTTCTCGGTGCGCTTTCGGCCCCGGCTGACTTGATACGGCGCGATGGTGATGCCGGTGACCGAGGCCTGGGTCTTCTTGGCGATGTGCCGCATGGGCCCGCCGACCCCACACCCCACGTCGAGCGTGCGCGTGCCGGCCTGGAGCCCGAGGCGCTCGGCCAGGTGATACTCGTAGCGAAGCAACGAGTCCTGCACCGATTCTCCCAAGGCCCTCGGCGCGAAGTGGAACGACTCGCCCCACCCGAACTCGTAGAAGTCAGTGACGAGCTGGTAGTAGTCGCGGGCCAGGTCGGCGGCGTGGCCCTTGCGGCTCTGCGCGCCGGCCTCGTCGAACTGTCGGGCGTAATCGTCGACGGTGCCCTTCACCGCGCCGCGATCGAGTGCTCCTTGAAAGAGACTCTGAAGGCTCATGGAGAAGCCTGGCTCTGCCCACGATGGAGCTTGAGCCGGTACCGGTCGACCACCTTGCGCGCGGTGCGTTCGACGACGTCCTCCATGCGGCCGAAGCTGGTGGCCATCAGCGAGCGAATCTTCCGTGAGCCCTCGGCGAAGTCCGGTTCGCGCGCGATGCCCTCGAGGAGATCCAGCGCCGAGAGCCCGAAGACCCGCGAGTATTCGACGACGAAGCGCGAGGTTCGCAGCTCCTCGCCCGAGAGAATGTCCATCGAGGCGGTGCGGGAGCGCTCCGAGCCTGCCCAGTACCGGAAGATGCCGGCCTGGAGCGACTTCGAGCCCTGGTCGTGCCCGCGGAACACCTCGTAGAGGGCGTCGGTAAACAGCTCGCGCATGCGAATGAAGTCGTAGCGTCGGCGCTGGTACTGCTCGAGCGCTCGATCCGTCGGGCCCTGGGTGGCGACGAGCTCGGCGAGGGCCAGCACGTCGTTCATCGCGTTGGTCATGCCCGACGCGGTGAGCGGGTGGCCGCACCCCGCCGCGTCACCGATGAGGGCGACTCCCGGCGCGGCGCAGGCGTAGGTGCTGATGGAGTGCGTGGCGCAGGCCTCGAAGGCTTCGGTCTCGAGCACCTGCACCAGGGCCTCGCGCAGAGGCGAGGGCACGAAGGGGGCGTAGTCTTTCTTCAGCACCGCCACGATGGCGTCGTTGCCCTTGGCCAGGCCCACGGGGAGGTCGATGCAGAAGCGGGCCAGCCCATCGCCGTAAGGATAGGCGAGGATGGGCCCTGGCCCGCCCAAGAACACGTGTCCGTAGGCAGCGTGGGGCAGCAGGTTCCCCTTCACGCCGACGGCGATGGTGTAGGAGAGAAGCCGAATCCTGGGATCGAGCCCGAGGAGCGGCCGGAGCTTGGACGCGCGCCCGTCGGCCACCACCACCAGGTCGGCCTTCACGACCGTACCGTCGGCCTTCTTCACGCCGACGATGCGCTCACCTTCGCGGGCGAAGTCGACGATGCGCTCACCCACGGTGATGCTGACGTTCTGGCGCTCGGAGACGGCGCGGCGCATGGCCAGCACCATCGCGGGGTGATCGATTCCGAGGCCTGGGCCCCGGTCTTCTCCATAGGGCAGAAGGACGGCGGGGCGATCGGCGCCCGGTGTCACCGCGAAGCCGCTGACGGGAACGCCACCGGCGGCGAACAGCGGCTCCTTGAGGCCCAGCGAGTCGAGCGCCCGCACACCGCGCGGGTGAATCAGCTCGCCGCGAAAAGCGGTGATGGTCGATGGAGAACCCTCGAAGACCTGAACTCGTGCTCCCTTGGCGGCCATGGCGGCGGCGAAGGCAGTGCCGGTGAATCCTCCCCCGACGACAATCACTTCTGGTGACATCGTCTACTCACTTTCTGGCGTGCCCTGTGCCGGGCTCGGTTGGCGTGTCTCCTTTACTGTCGAGACCCCGCGCGCTCAACTAAGTGATAAGGGTCACCGTACCAGCACTCACTCGCTGACGACTGACAGTGACTGTGACCCAAAAAGTGCTGACGAAAGAGGTCACCATGAGCGTGGATCTGGACAATTTGCTTGCAAAGACCAGCCGCACCTTTGCGTTAGCCATTCCCATGTTGCCGGAGCCGACGCGCAAGACGGTCTCAGTGGCATATCTCTTGTTTCGCATCGCAGACACATTCGAAGACGCGACCGACTGGCCACGGGCTTCACGGCTCGAAGCGCTGAGAGAGTTCTCCTCGCTCCTCGGGCTCGAGGCCGGGCCGCGGGGCGAGCGAGCGAAGGTGCTCGAGGAGCGGTGGCTCGATCGGCCGCCGGTGGCGCACGCGGGGTACCTCGAGCTGTTGGGGAAGACGGGGGCGGTCATCGCCGAGTGTGACGGCATGTCTCCCACGGCCAGGGCCATCGTGCTGCGGCACGCGCTCCGGACCTGCGAGGGCATGGCGAAGGTGGTGGGGCGCGCCGACGAGCGAGGGAATCTGCGGCTCACCTCGGTGAAGGACCTGCAGGACTACTGCTACATCGTCGCGGGCATCGTCGGTGAACTGTTGACTGAGGTATTCGTCGACGACGCGACGAGCCTCAAGAGTGAGGCGGCGGCGCTGGCGAGGCACATGGTGGCCTTCGGTGAGGGGCTCCAATTGGTGAACATCTTGAAGGATGCCGGCGACGACGCTCGCGATGGGCGGGTGTACCTGCCACCTCAGGTGCCCAAAAGTGAAATCTTCGCACTGGCCCGGCGCGATCTCGACGAGGCGGGGGACTACGTGCTCACGCTGCGGCGAGGAGGGGCCCCCAACGGATACGTCGCCTTCACAGGTACCTCGGTTGTATTGGCCAATGCTTCGTTGGACCGCCTCGAAAAGCACGGCCCGGGGTCCAAGGTAACGCGAGCCGATGTGGTTCGTCTGGTGGGCGGCCTGCAGCACGCGCTCGAGGTGGGGGGCCAGCTCGACCTCCGCGGTCGGGCCGATGCCTGAACAGTAAACTGTCTATGATGATGGAGCGATGGTGCCTGGGTCCACGGGTGTCGTTGACCGGCAGAGGGGGCAAGACCGAGGGCCTTGCCTGAACCCTGAAGCTCTCGAGTCAGAGGGAACGAGTGCGGTGGAGAAGGCCCGAACGAGCCGGCACGCCCAGCCAACGTTGAGCCACCCAGAAGGCGACCGTGGCCAGTGCGGTGGTCCAGGGCCCCGCGGCCCTATGAGCGGGCCCCCCTTGCCCGGCGGGCGAGGGGCGGGGGAGAGTGGGGGAACGAACGCCCAGACTGAAGTCCGTCCACTGCGGATGAGCGGTGCCTCAGGCTCAGCGCCAAGCCCACTCCCAACCCAACCTAAATCCGTATCCCCACGCCGACGTACGGACCGTTCACGCTGGGCGCCTGAAGAAACGTCCTGAACGAGCCTCCCTCCGAAGCATCGAGCACCTGGAACCTCCAGCCCAGATGCACCTCGAGGATGAGAATCTTGAGGACTCCAGCGACGCGGGCCTCGAACATTCGGAACGGGAGCGGCGTCACCATGGCGGCCGCGTCGAGCCCGAAGAGCCCCATGCCCAGGCGGGTGTTGACTCCGAAGGTAGGACCGACCTGTACGACCGAGGGAGTGATGGCCACGTCGGCGCCGGCCAAGACCCGAAACCGCCCCTTCGGGCCCGAGTAGATGGAATACCCCAGGAGCCCGGTCATCCCGTTGACCTCGGAGTTGGCCCAGCCCGGCGAGTAGAAGTGATTGAACGCCAGCTCGACGCCCACCCGGCTGATGTCCATCTCAGCCCTGAAGCTCGCGGTGTAACCGACGGAGGGGTTGGTGACCCCGAGGCTCCCAGTTCCGATGAACGCGAGATCGAACGCGCGGTGTTTTGGCCTCGGCGGTCGCTGAGGCGGCGGCGGTGGGACGTACTGTGGCGGCGGCGGCGGCGGATACTGCGGCTGTTGATACTGCTGCGGAGGCGCCTGCTCTTCCTGCACCTCCTGAGCAACGGCAGTCGTTCCAACTCCAACGGCTGCAACCAGGACAATCCGGAGCGAGCGGTAACCCATGAAACGACTCAACGCGGGACTCGAGAGAATATTCAAGTCGCCCCTCCATGCCCAGTCGGACTCCGGGGTTGCGGAGGAGGACGCACGACCTTGGGGCTCCGCCTCCACAGCCCTCCCGCCGAGAACGACACCCAGCCCCACTTGAGCCACTTCACGAGGGACAGCGCCATCCACAGCGACCACAGCAGCATCGCCCCGCGATAGACGAGCATCGGCGCCGAGAGGACCCACGCCGTGGGGTAACTGGCCACGGTTCGGTCCTGGAACCAGCGCAGCAGCGACGCGTCCGAACCATTCCCCCGAACCTGCATCTCGAGCTCGCCCAACAGCCCGTCGTACACGCTCACTCCGAGAATCCCGAGCGCCACGACGGTGCCGGCCACCATGGCCAACTGCCGCAGGTCGAACCACGCGGGGCCGAGGTCGAGCTCCTTCTCGCGCCAGGCGACGAAGAGCAGCCAGGCGAACACGAAACCAATGGCGGGGATCGGCGCCTGCGAGAGCCCCAGCGCCAGGAGCACCCAGTGACGCACGGCGAGCGGGGTCCACTTCGCGCGGCCCAGGCCCACCGAGACGAGCAGCAGCACCAGGAGGAAACTCCAGAACAGCACCGCCGGCCCCAGCCCGGGCCCGCCCACCAGCAGCACCCAGCGACTCGAGGGGACCCGCACCTCGAGGTTGGCGTTCACCGTGGGGGTGCCCACATCGAGGGCCGGCGTCCGCCAGCTCGTCGTCATGCCCCCCGTCTCCCGCCACGACAGCGCCACCGACTGGGAGCCGGGCACCAACGGGATGGCGACCGTCTGCCCCTCTTGCCGAATCGGCTGCTGGGCGCCGTTGATGGTGACGTCTTGAAGGCTCGCGCCCTCGGGCAGCGTGAAGGGGTGCAACCCTCCGCGCGAGGAGCGGAAGTTCGCCGTGAACGTCACGTCGGTGGCCCGCGCGCCGGGTGAGACGGTGAGCGATGACTGGTCGACCGTCAGCGTCTGACCCTCGAGCGCCTCAGGGCGAACGATGTCGACCCGCACGTGCTCCTCGGGCCACGGGCGCCACTCCGGCAGCCGCACGCCGCTCGCATCCTGCTGGTGCACCACCGGAATTCCGCCCAGCGTCACGTGCCACACCGGGCTCACCTCGAGGCGCCACACCTCGAACCACGAGAGCGCCTTGGGAGCCGTCAGCTCGAGGGGCGGCTTGGCATCGAGCACCGAGCTCCAGCTCACCTCGGTGACGCTGGCCGGCATGTTGACGAGGGCCGTGCCGCCTTGCACTCGGACGTCGCTGGTGGTGACCGATTCGCCTGGTAGGAGCGGAACCTCGAGCACCACCGCGTTGCCCGTCGGCGTCACCCGGCGCACCGTCGTCTCCACCGTCCACTTGAGGCCCAGCACCACGGTGCGCTCCACCCGCACGAAGGGAGGCAGGGTGCCGCCTTGCAACGAGGCGCCCTCCTTCGCCCCGCCGGTCGCCTGCCGAGTGAGCTGGAGATTCTCGTCGGCCACGCCGTCCTCGTGCAGCCCGTCGAGCTTCCACCCGTCGAGCTTCGCCTCCACCCGGTAGCTCCGCAGCGGAAGCGCGAGCTGCACCGTCTCGCGAGGCGGGAGCGGCCCTTCCATCATCACCTGATGCACGCCCGGCCCCACGGCGAGCCACAGCGTGCCATCGGGCTGGCGTCGAAGGCCCGGAGCGGCTCGACCATCGAGCACCACCGTCTGAGGCACCCACTGTTGGGCGCTCCCGGGCAAGGGCACGGCCGTCTCCGCCCCCGAGAGCACCTCGAGCCTCAGCCGCAGAACGTGAGGAGCCGCCTCGAGGAGCAGGCGTGGGCTCGACGCGCACGAGGGCGCGCACTCGGGTTGCTCGAGGAGGCGGACGCGGAGCTGCTCGAGGAGCTTCGAGTCGAGCTCCAGCCGCTTGGGTGCCCTGGCCTTCGGCGGCGACTGCGCTGGTGCGGGGACCTCGACTTCCTCCTGGTCCACCGTCGGGGGCTCGCCACTCTCCTCCTGGGCCTGGGCGACCGACGGGGCTCCCAACGCCAGGAGAAGGACGGTCGCCGCGGCGGGCGCCCGACGGAGCCACCGCCTCAGCCCCAGAGGCCAGAAGCCGCCAGGAAAGCCAAGCACACAGAGGACCAGCACCCCCAGCAGGAGCACCTGCAGAACCGACAGCACCAGGTTGACCCGGGGGCCGAGGAGCCAGAAAGACAGACGTTGGTCTCGCTGCACCGCCCCGGAGAAGTGTATGGAGATGGCTTGCCACTGCCACCGAGGCAACCCGGGGCCTGTCTGGACTGTCGCGTTGCGGTCGAAGTCGCGCACGTTGAAGCTGCGTGCCTTTCCCGGCGCCTTCCACTTGGTGGCCTCGGCGCTGCCCGCGCGCTGGTACTGAGCCGCGTTCTCGTTGGAGTATTCGCTGAACGACATGACTCCGCCCAGGCTCTGGGTCTGCGCCAGGGCCGGGTACATACCCTCGCGAATGTGCTGCACCGAAAAGGCCACCGTGAAGATGACGAGGGCCGCCCAGGCGCCGAGCCGCCCCACCTTCACGAGCCACCGCAGCTTCCCCTCGGGCAGCACCCGGAACACCGCCTCGGCCGCCAGCGCGACCAGCCAGGAGTATTGGGGCACGCCGCTCTCGAGCCACCCCAGGCCCAGCGTCACCACGGCCAGGGCGCCCCACGCGAGGCCGAACAGCCGGCCCATCGCCACCGCGATGATGAGGACGACAAAGAGGTCGAAGAGCGTCCAGCGGTCGACCCAGGTGCCGGGGACCGAGTCGGCGCCTCGCGCGGCGACGAGCTTCCACCCCGGTGGCAACTGCAGCGTCGCCGAGACCCGGTTGAAGTCCGCGTCCCAGGAGACGGCCGACAGGCTCCCGCCCTCGCGTGGCATGCGACTGTCGGCCTCGAGGGCCAGCGCGCCCTGACGGAGCTCCACGCCTGCCGGGCCCTGGGCCTCGAGGCGAGTGATGGATTGGTCGGCGCCCGAGGCCACCACGCGACCCAGCTCGGTGCCCGGTTGAACTTCGAGTCGCCAGGATCGATGGAGCTGGCCTTCGATGCGGTCGCTCACCGTGTAGCCGTCACCCGAGAAGTCGAGCCACAGGGTGCGATTGAGCGTCAGCATGTCGGGCGCGGGCTCGGAGTCGCCCCGACGGCGCTCGGAGAGAGTCAGCTCGTCCTCCGCGCCCACCGAGTAGGCGGGGAACGCACGCCACGCCGTAGGGAGCGATGTCTGCGTTGGGTCGACCGCGGTGAGGCCCTCGATGAGCACTTGCCTGAGCGACGGCCGCGCGTCGAAGACCCACACCTCGTCGCCTTCGGTCCACGGCCCGTCGGGCTGAGGGCGGCGCAGCGACGTGACGGGCCCGGGGCTGCGCGCGGTGAGCTCCACGGTCCACGTGCCAGGGCGTACCTGGAGCCGAAGACGCCCGTCGGGCTCGAGCCGGGCTGGCAGCGTGCTCGACAGCGACATCGGCACGAAGCCCTCGGGCAGCG
>PMBV01000551.1 GCA_003153055.1 Myxococcales bacterium | reverse complement strand
GGAATTTGAAGCCGAGGTGCGCGCCGCCATGGCCGCCGTCGACACCACCGCCGCCGCCGCCTACGCCACCGCCATCAATCTCAGCCCAATAGCAGATCTCCTTTTCGCAGTACGCGTATTTCCCCGGGAAACGGTCGAGGCACTCCTGGTTCGTGCTGCAGGACTGCAGTCGATAGTCGCACCCAGCGAGGACGGCGACGACAAAAGAGACACTCAAAAGCGAAACAATTGGAAGACGCATGGTTTCCTCAAGTCAGATTTCAGAAGCGCACCCGGAAGCCAGACACTGTTGGCTCCAATGTCATCTCGGCCACGTTCGCAGACTCCCTTGCCTGGACCGACAGCACAAACATCACGATACTGGCAGTCAATGCGGCGGCTCCGATGACGCCACTGGCGGTCGCCACTGCCGTGTTAGTGTTCCTCGTCCCTTTGAGTTCCTCAAGTCCACTGGTGCCGACGGGGCACCCATTCCCCATGCCACAGAGCGCGTTGATTCGGCTGTTCGCGTCATTCGCACGAAGTCCAGCAAAGAGAGCGAGGCCCCCGCCCAGAAGCCCAGCCGCACCTGAAGCGTACGCAGCGATGCGAAGTCCGGAAGTGGCTTGAGGTGTTTCGGCACTCGCAGTCATAGGGCGAGGAGGATGAGGAGGCGAGACGACTGTCGTTGGCGCCGCCTCCTTGGCGACTTCAAGGCTAGCCTTCACGTCGCGCACGAAGGGGCCCATGGACGCTGTCATGGCTTCGTTCCAACCGTCGACCAAAGACGAAACATGCAGCGTACCCAGCCGGTCGCCACTGTCCGCGGCAATGGCTTCGAGGTGAATGGCGAGCGTCTTGCCAAACCGGCCAACGTCCACGCCAACCACAACTGCTCTCGGTCCGAGAAGAAAACCCAATTTACTCAGACACGTACGCAGTCCCTCGCAGGACCTCAGTTCAACAGAGGAGCCCAGCATAGCCAGCTCTCTCTTGGTGGCGGCATCATCCAACAACCCACTCACGCCTTCCCTCTTGAAGGACTCAAGCACCCACTGCACGATTTGTGGTGCAACGGTCTCGGCTCCCGGTCTCTGACTTGCCAAAACCACAGCGACGGGGCTCCGCACCTCAGCCGTTTGAGCAAGCGCAAGTTGTGTCATTAGTACAATTAGCACCCGTCTTCCTTAGCACCTTTCTCCTCCAATGTGCACGGGCCTTGCGTCACGTCGCAGCGTCGATGTTCGTCCGTGCCTGCGCTGGGCGAATTGCGCTCTCGCCACGGGAACGGCGAGCCACAGGAAGAAGGCAAGCTGACGGGCGTCAACGCCTGAGCTGGGCCTCGATGTCGCTCAGGGCGTCCCACAACTCTCTGCGCCCGGAGTCATCGAGGCCCGTCTTCACCTGCTTGCGGGCCTGGGCGACAAATTGGCGCAGCACGATGTCCTCCTGCCTGGTTGCGGCTTCCTTAGAGGTGAGCAGCGCGTCAATGCGACTGAGGCGAGTGGCGATCTGTTCGTTTGTGATGACGACGCGCGCCTTCGTCTTTGGGTCCGCTTTCGGTGCTGGGGCGAGCGGGGCCTTGGCCAGATCCTCGGTCGCATGGTCTACCACTGAGGCTGCGACCGGGAGGTCTGCGGGCGGAGGGGTCGGTTCGCTCGGCACTGGCACTGCCGCCGTCGGCCCGCGCTGGTCGGCGTCAGCGTGTACCCGTTTCGGCGGGGCCTCGACGAGCCCGGAAGTGGCTTCCCTCGGCCACATCTCGAGCGCGACCGCACCTCCGGCGATGGCCACTGCGGCCAGGCCAGCGCTGACGAGGAGGGCGAGGGGCCGGCGGCGCGGAGGAAGGGCCGGCAACGCCTCGTCTCTTGCCGGATTTTCCGACGACTTCGAAGAGGTCCGGTCAGCCTTCGACCGCACCAGCACCGACACCTCCGGGCTTGGGAAGCGTCCGAGGCGCCGGGCAACCGACGAGCCGGGCCGATGCGCCAGCATCTGATCGTTGCCGACCACCATTGGCCCAGGCATAGGCTCGGTGCGCCGCGGCCACGCTCGGCCCGACGAGCCTCGCCCGTTCTCGCCGGAGTCGTCGGTGGCGGAGACAGCGACGACTGGTTGCTCGATGGTACCCTCGGCCACCTGGGCCCGCTTGCGCGGCGGCGGCGGCGTCGCGTGGGCGTGCACCGGCCCCACCGGCGTGTTCGTCATCGTGCCAGAAGCCCCCTTGAGGCGGTCGAGGAAGCTGGTGTCTCCGGTGCCGTAGCTGTCCTCCGGGTGGAACGCGTACTCCTCGCGGAACATCTCTTGGAGGAAGAGCGACACCGAGTGGTCCTCGACCGTCTCGGCGTTGCGGAGCACGTAGGTGGCCAGCGCCCGCTCGACCTCAGAGGCCGACTGGAAGCGCTCCTCGACCCTGCGAGAGAGGGCCTTCATCACCACGTCGGACAGCTCTTGGGGCACGTCGGGGTTCAGGCGGCTGGGCGGGGCGATGAGGCTGCCCTGCACCGCCCGCAGCACAGCCAGGTCGGAGTCACCGTCGAACAGCCTCCCTCCGGTCAGCATCTCCCACAGGACGATACCCAAGGCGAAGACGTCGGTGCGGGCGTCCACCGGCTCGCCCCGGGACTGCTCCGGCGACATGTAGGCGAACTTCCCCTTCAGCATGCCCGGAGCCGTGTGCGAGGTGCTGGCCTTGGCGATGCCGAAGTCCGTCAGCTTCACCACTCCGTCGTAGGACAACAGGACGTTGTGCGGGGTCACGTCGCGGTGAACGACGCCAAGCTGGCGCCCACCCTCGGACAGCGTGTGGGCGTATTGCAGCCCGCGGGCGACCTGAGCGCAGATTTCGGCGGCCAGCGTCGGAGGGAAGGGGACGCCGAGTTCCTGGCACCGCTTTCGCAAGTCCCACAGCGAAGCGCCGCGGACGTACTCCATGGCCAGGAAGTACCGCTCCTCGTGCCGCCCGAAGTCGAAAATCTGCACGATGTTCGCGTGGTTCAGCCTCGAGGCCAGGCGCGCCTCGGCGATGAACATCTGCACGAATTGGGGGTCGGTGCTGAGGAAAGGGCGCACGACCTTGATCACCACGTCCTTGGCGAAGCCCTCGGCGCCTACCGCGCTGGCGAGGTAGATGTCAGCCATCCCGCCTTCAGCGAGCTTCCTTCGGACCACGTACCGGCCGACGGATGTACCTGGCTCAAGCAAGTCGGGAACGCCCCCTGGGAGAAAATCTCGGCTGCTGTTTATAGGGGCATTCTCTCGTTCACTTCAACCACGCCGTAGGGTCGAGGCAGGGCGATGTGCCGTGACGTCACGCTTGTGAAGTTAACCGTCGCGTCGCCCGACCGAATGGGGTGGAGCTGAAGGCGGCGCGCGGGCGTGACGAGTTCCTCCGGCCGCCGGGCCTCTTCCGCCGCTGGGAGCTCGAGCAAGTCATCGACTCCAGCGCCGAGTTCCACCTCGAGGCGGCCGGCAGCACCTCCGATGGCAGAGCCCCTGATGGTGCCACTCGTGTTGGAGTGGGTGACGAACTCCCCGACCAGGTGTGTCGCGCGGGCCCAGTCCGTCACCGCGGACTGGGGCGTCTCACCGGGCGGACGGGGCTCTGCGCGCGCGGCAGCGAGACCGGCCGCTTATGGCGGCCTCATTGGTGCAGCGCAGGGGCCAGTGGACGACCTCGATCCGCTTCCTTCGGGGAGCATCGAGTGGTCCACCTCGGTGGGCTTGACCGTCCCGAATCCCGGACCCCCGTCTCGTACGGCGGACGGTCCGAAGGCTGCGCTGCCAATGACTTCGGCCACCTGCGTTTGGCGCGGCCGATGCTGCTGGTGCGCGGATGCGCTCGCCCATGCTCCCCGACACGGGACCCACGGGGACACGTTTCGAGGCGCTCGTGGTTGCGCGAGGATTCTCCCTTGGGTAAACGCGCACCCTCGGCGAGCTTTGGGGAGGGATGACGCATGATGACTGGAGGGTGGGTTCTGAATGGGTGGCGCATCAGGTACTTCACGAAGGAATTCTCCTTCTTCCGTTCGTGGGACTTGCACAAGCTGACTCGAACCGAGTCGGCGCCACCGCAGTTGGTCAGCATCGGGGACGCCGCGCACGCCATCGAGATGAACGCCGGCACGCCGGAGTACATGGGCCAGCGCGTCCTCGAGAAGCTGTACCGCGCGGTGACCCATAGCGTCGACCTCCCGAGCCTCGCCCCGGGAGACCTCGAGGAGCACATGTTGTCGACGGTGCTTCACGCCGTGGAGGTGCGGCAGTTGGTGGCTGTTGAGGTGGAGCGGTCCGCCCCACCCCAGTACTTCGCCGCGCCGGAGCCGCCAGCGGAGCAGCCCGCTGAGGAGCGTTCCCCGGGCACCTTCTACCTCCAGGTCGTCCTCGACGTGGATGGCGCCCCGGTCGGACAGCTGAGCCTCGGCGTGAAGGAGCCTGCCTCCGACGAGTTCCGCGCGCTGCGGACTGACGGCGGCGGCCACATCCAGATCGCCCACACCGTGCGCGGGACGGGCGAGGTGCGAGG
>PMBV01000275.1 GCA_003153055.1 Myxococcales bacterium | reverse complement strand
CGCAGCGCCGCCCGCCGACCCGGCGCGCCTGTCGCAGCGTGTGTGGGGAGTACGACGGAGCATGGGAGGATCGCTGATGGACAACCCCACACCCGCCGACCCGCGAGGCGGCGACTACGCCCAGGCGATCGTGGAGACGATGCGTCGGCCGCTGGTCGTGCTGTCACGCGACCTGCGAGTACTGAGAGCCAACGGCTCCTACTGCCAGACCTTCCACACGACCCCGCAGCAGGTGGCGGGCCAGCCTCTGCGCACACTGGGGAACGGCCAGTGGGACGCCCCGCCGCTGGGCGAGTTGCTCGAAGCCGCCTTCGCGGACGACAGCCCCTTCGACGGCTTCGAGGTGACTCGCGAGTTCGAGCACATCGGGTGGCGCACCATGGTGCTCAGCGCCCAGCGCCTGGCGGTGCGCGATGAGCCCCGCGCCGTCCTGCTCACGATGGAGGACATCACCGACCGCAAGCGCGTCGAAGCGGCGCTGGAAGCCTCGGAAGTCCGCTACCGCCGGCTCTTTGAGACCGCACAAGATGGGATCCTGCTGGTGAATGCCGACACCGGTGAGATCGTGGACGCCAACCCGTACCTCGAGGACTTGCTGGCATACACGCACGACGAGATGGTGGGGAAGAGGCTGTGGGAGATCGGGCCGTTCAGGGACACGGCGGCCGCCCAGGCGGCGTTCGAGAAGCTGCAAGAGGAGAGGTATGTCCGCTACGAGGACCTCCCTCTGCAGACCAGGGATGGCAGGAGGATCGACGTGGAGTTCGTCAGCAATGTGTATGTCGTCGACGGCGGCGAGATCATCCAGTGCAACATCCGCGACATCACCGAGCGCAAGCAGGCCGAGGATGAGCTGTACGCGCTGCACCTGGAGTTGGAGGGCCGCGTCCAAGCCCGGACCGCCGAACTGGCCCGCGCCAACCTCGCCCTCCAGCGTGAGATCGTCGAGCGCGAGCGAGCCGAGGCGCGCGAGCACAAGGTGGTGGTCGAGGAGCGCACCCGGATCGCCCGCGAAATCCACGATACCCTCGCCCAGGGCTTCACCGGCATCGTCATTCAACTGGAGGCGGCCGAAGATGTGCTGGGTGAACAACCCGACGCGGCCCGCCTGCACGTGCTCCGGGCGCGCACCCTCGCCCGCGAGAGCTTAGCGGAGGCCCGCCGTTCAGTCTGGGCCCTGCGACCGCTGGCCCTCGGAGCCGATGACCTGGGCTATGCCTTCCTCCACCTCGTGCACAACCTTGCCGAGGGGTCGGGCACCCCGATCAGGTTCACCCTCCGGGGCCTCCTGCGCCCGCTGAGCGAGGACATCGAGCACCACCTCCTGCGCATCGGCCAGGAAGCGCTCACCAATGCCCTCAGATACGCCAGAGCCACCGAGATCCATGTCACCCTCACCTGTGAGGACGGTCACATCGAACTGCGCGTGGAGGACCAGGGCGAGGGCTTCGACCCCAACTCGCCGATCTACCGCCGCAGCCTGGGGCTGCGCGGCATGCAGGAGCGCGCCGACGCGCTTGGCGGGAAGCTCACCATCACCAGCGAGCCGGGAGAGGGGACCCGCGTCGAGGTGGTAGTGCCCCTTCCTCATGATGCAGGAGGATCTCTTGGAGAAGACAAATCCGATTAGGATCATCATCGCCGATGACCACCCGGTGGTACGCGAAGGGCTCGTCGCCCTGATCAACCGCCGGCCAGACATGACGGTGGTCGCCGAAGCGTCCGACGGACGGGAGCTCGTCGCGGAGTTCCTGCGGCACCGTCCCGACGTCGCCCTGGTGGATCTGCGCATGCCCGAGATGGACGGCGCCGACGCCATCGTCGCCATCCGCGAGCTCGCGCCCGCAGCCCGCCTGATCGTGCTGACGACCTACGACGACGACGAGGACATCCAGCGCAGCCTCCGGGCGGGCGCCAAAGCCTACATGCTCAAAGACGCACCCCGCGAAGAACTCCTCGCGTGCATCAAGGCCGTCCATGAAGGGCGGACGCTGATTCCTCCCGCGATCGCCGCCAAACTCGCTGAACACGTGGGCGACCCCACCCTCACCTCCCGCGAGATCGAAGTGCTCGGCCTCGTCGCCGGCGGCAAGTCCAACAAAGGCGTCGCACACGCCCTGGCCATCACCGAGGGCACCGTCAAAAGCCACCTCAACGCCCTGCTCAGAAAGCTCGATGCCGCCGACCGCACCCAAGCAGTAACCATCGCCCTCAAGCGTGGCCTCCTGCGGCTCTAGCCCTACCGGCGCCAGCCCCCCCCTGCCGCCCTCCCTGCTCGCCGAAATGTGTGCAGGGACCGTTCGGGCAACGGGGTCACCCTCAACAGCAACCCCCTGAACACCCCGTGGTCAACAACACGCTCCTGCGAAACGGAGGCATCTTCGGCGTCCACAGAGGCCCTCGCAGGTTCGGGGGCCTCCCCCCCACACTCTCAGGAGCCCAGGCGGGGGAGGTGAGACCGGCCCGGTGGCTAACTCCAGCATTCGCCTCACAGATCAGGCCGGCCCTGGCAGGCCTGACGCCCCTGATGCCAGCTAGCAAAGGCGGATGCACAGCATGTTGGAGCTCGTGAGTGGCGGAGTTCAACGACGTCAGTTGCTGTGGGCGCTGGCCCTGGTCGGGTGCGCTGCCCCCGCGCACCCCCAGGCGACGAAGCCCGAGACCCAGACTTTCCCGGTCGGTGAGTGGTACACGGTGACGTGCCCCAGACCCTTCCTGATCGACACGGTGGCCGACATCACCGTGGCCTACAAGGGGATCGCGGAGAAGACGAAGCTCTGTTGCGACCTGCATTACCAGAAGACCGACGGGAGTTCCGGGGGCTTCTACGCCAACGATTGGCGGCCCAAACCCGAAGTCCAGGGCGACGGCCAGTACACCTTCACCGTCCCGATCCGCGCCGTCGAGGGCCTCGCCACCGTCAGCCTCCTCCTGTTCACTGACCCCGCTGCTGCGTGGGAGACGCACACGCGCCTGGCGTCGTCTCCTCCGCTCCCTGTGTTCGACGCCGACCCCGGCTACGCCACCTGGACCAAGGAGGTCCGCTGGAACAAGAGCTGGATTGCCTTCGACTGGACCAGCCTGCAAAAGCCGCTGACGGAGGGCGACCAGCTGGAGGTCACCCTCGACTACTACCTCGATCCCGCCGACCACTACAAGCAGACAACGCTGAGCCTCGAAGCCCTTGGCCCCCGCATCCCCAAGCCCGACGCGCCGCGGCCCGTCAGCTTCGACAACACCCAGCACCTCTGGTACGGCGCCCAGAACTTCACGATCGAGCCCGGGCGCGGCAAGCATACCTTCGCCCTGACGGTCCCCGCCGGACAGCCTCAGAACTCCCTGCTCATGCTGGCCCTGTTCACCGACTCCCGCGGCACGCGCTGGCCCTGGGACACTCGGGCCAGCGTCTGGTACCAGCGCAAGGGCGGCTTCTTCGAACTCGAGACCGACAAGCCCGCGAATCTGTTCACCTA
>PMBV01000193.1 GCA_003153055.1 Myxococcales bacterium | reverse complement strand
CGACGACTTCGACGGCCCACCCCGGCGGCGCTTCGATCCCCGGGAGCTGCCCGCGAGCTTCGCTCAGGTCATCGGCCACATCCGCGACAACAAGTGCAGACAGCTCATGCCCCAGTGGTGCGAGGAGAGCGCCGCCGGCGATGGCCCCCTGCGCTCCCTCGTCGTCGATGGAGATAGGGTGCGCTACGTCCTCGGCTGCGCCAAGGGCGCCCGCCTCTACTTCACCGACGGGGGGATGTCCCACGCACTCCCAGGGCGCTACGAGCTCTTCGACCTCGACTCGCGGCTCGCCTTCAAAGCACCTCGAAGCGGACGATGAGAGGCACGTGATCCGACAGCCCGTGAAACGGGCTCCGGGCGTCGCCGAACGGGAAGGTGCCCTCGAGGTCGACGAACTCGATCGACCCTCCAGCGAAGACGTGATCGAGGTGCATTCGCATCGCCAAGAAACCGGCCGTGGCGAAGGTGTCGCTCCGAGACGCATCGAGCTGCTTCAAGGACTCCTGCGCCCCTCTGAGCTGCGCGTCCACCGTCAGGGCCCGGTAGACGGGCGTGGCGGGCGCCGAGTTGAAGTCCCCCACGAGCAGGCGCGGCTCACCCTTCGACGTAATGGAGACGAAGTCGCACACGGCCTTCGCCTCCTCGAGCTGGTTCAGGCCAAAGCCCATCTTCTGCCCCTGGCTCCAGTACTCCCGGGCCAGGGGCGAAGGCAGCGAGAGGTGCGTGTTGAAGAGATGAAACGGCTTGCCGTCGAGCGTCTCGAGGGCGAGGTGCGCGGCGATGCGCGTCTGCTTCACCCGCTTGAGGCGCCGCGAGCGATGGTGAGTGACGTGGTGCGGCTTGCCACCGTTGTCCGCCGTGACGTGCAGGGTGTCGCCGTTCACCAGCGCCGCCAACCCCGTCGTGTAGAAGGTCAGCGGACCAAGCCGGTAGGCGTGCGCTGGGAAGTACCACGCCCGGTAGGGCATCGGAGCCCCCCGGGCATGGAACTCGTCGGTGAGGTGTCGCAGGAAGGCCTCGAGCTGGGTCTCGCTGGGGTGGGCCCCGCGGTGCGCCACCTTCGCCCGCATCGAGCGCGTCTCGACTTCCTGCAGGGCGATGAGATCCGCCCGGGGCTCGAGCGTGGCCAGCGCCTGGGCGATCCGCCGCTTCGCCGTGGCAGTGCTGGCCAGCCCCTTGAGCGTGTGCCCGAAGTACCGCACGTTGTAGGAGACCAGCCTGAGCATCACGCCCCAACTCTAATCGACCAAAGCCTTGCGGCGCTGGAGCTCGAGCCTGAGCCCCTCGGCCCGTGACGGCCCGTCAGAGACGAAGTACTCTGGTGATGTCAGCACGAGCTCCTCGAGGGCGAGCGCCTCGGCGGCGACGACTCGCTCGTCGTCAGCCCAGCCGCCCCGGGGAAGCCACCTGAGCCACGCCCGCACCCGCGCCGGCGGAGCCTCGAGGCCAGCCTGGCGCGCGAAGTCGGCGAGGAGCAACGTCTTCACCCCCGCCTCCTCCAGGCCCCGTCGCTGTCGGCCTGGAGGAGCCACCTCGGTCAGGCGGGCGCGACGAACGAAGGACGAGAAGCGGGCGACTCGCGGAGACGCGGCCCTGGGCGCTCGAGCGAGCCGAAGGAGGCACCTTCGCGCGTCGACAGCCTTCAGATCGACCGCCGACGTCGCCACGAAGCGCTCGAGCCGCTCGACGACGGCCTGCGGCCACTCGAGCGCGTCGAGCACCGAGGCCCAGGTGCGCCGCTGGTAGAACTGCGCCGCGGACGTCGCGACGAGCTGGCGTGCCCTCGCCCGACTGAGCCGGCCCTTCCGCGCCGCGGCTCGAGCCGTCGCCCAGACATTGACGTGAGGCACCGTCATGGGCCGGTAACCGTGCTCCTCGCCGGCATGCAAGAGGGCCACGTAGGCGTCGTCGACCCAGTCACCCCGGAGGTAGCGCCGGGCGATCTCCCCCACCGGCGTCACGATCTTCGGGAGCTCCGCGGCCCTCAGCGCGCCCATGCTGGAGGCTCCGAAGAGGTGCACGCCGGCGGCCCTCGCCGCGATGAGCTCGTGGTGCCACACCGAGGGCACCGACTCGAAGACGCCGTCGATGAGGGCGATGGCCCGAGGATGCTCGAGGAGCGCCCGGAAGACGTCGCCCTGGCGCGCCGGAGGCCGGAAGTCCGCGTCGACCAGACGCCGGGCCTCGGCCAGGGGGAGCGACGGCCCGAGGAAGACGATACGGCGATCGGTCACAAGAGCTCCGAGACGGCCATCGACGGGCTCACCGCCTTCACCACCCATGGGGAGGCAGCCAGCGTCACCACCGTCACCGGCGCGGGCATCGCTCGGGCCAGGGGCCCCGTCCACGGGGGCGGTTGGCGCCGTCGGGGCACGGCACGCTCGAGCTCGGCGAGGAGCGCGCGCCCTGCCTCGCGGACGCCCCCCAAGACGTCCTCTCGCGCTCCGTGGATCTCCGTCAGCCGGGACTGGGCCGCCTCGAGCAGGGCCGCCTCCGCGGCGTCCTCGAAGCGGCGCCGGCACGCGTAGCCGGCGGTCAGCGGCACCGGGCCCTCGTCGCGATCGAACAACAGGGCGCCGGCGACCGGCACGCTCGAGGGCAGGGTCAGGTCGAAGGCGAAGGCGGCGAAGCCCTGGGCGGCCAGGCGCCGCGCGAGTGGAGGCGGCTTCACCAGTCGTCCCTTCGCAGCCCTGAGGGTCCAGCCTTGGGGCAACGCGCGCGCCAGCACGTGCCGCTCGAGGAGCTCGAGCACGGCGTGGGTGACGGCCCTCGCTCGCCATCGAGGGTGAAAACCCATGCCGTTGGAGCTCCAGGCAGTGGAGATCGGCCCGAGCCACACCGCGCCCGCGGGCGGGCAGTACACCGACTGGGCCTGGACCCACGCTTCGTCTCCCGAGACGAGGTCTTCCCCCGCCACCCACGCCGTCATGAGAGGCGAGTCGCCGGACGGGCGCCAGACGAGCCGCGAGGCGTCCACCGCCTCGGCCATGGCGAGCTCGGCGGCCTCCCCCAGCGCGCTCCACCGGGCCTCATCGAGCGACCTCCCCTTCCCCTGCGACACCTGGAGCACATGACCGAACGGGCGCACCGCCGCGACGACCTCGACGCCGGAGCGATCGAGCCCGGAGACACGGGCGAGGCGAGTGACGCCGAAGCGCCGGCAGAGGCTCGAAAGGCTGGGGGTCGACGGCGCCATGAGGGTATGACGCCTCATCGTGGCACAGACTCGGGCTCGAGGTATTGCCATGGCGTGCGGCGCCGCCGCGCTGTGGGGCACCGCGCTCGTCCTCGCTGCTGGCGCCTGGGCGACGTGGGAGTAGGGCCCCATGGTGGGGAGTCAGGGGGAAACCAGAACCACTCGACCCAGGAGCTTGTCGATGACCGCCGCGGGCTGCTCGCACAGCCCTGCGTGAACGGGGCTCAACTGCACGAGCGTACTCCGGGGCGCGACGAGCCAGTGCCAGCGCTCCCGCTGCGAAAGCCGGCCGATGGGGCCCGCGTCGTCACCTCCGGCGCAGATGCGGGGAATCGCCTCGAGGTGGCTCGATATGAGGTCGACCTCGGCCCCCGGCCACAGGGCCAGCAGCCGCGGCACGTCGAGGTGAATGCGAGCATCGAGGTAGCGCTCGGCGTGACAGTAGACAATCACGCCCGCATTGATGAACTCTTCACGCTCGACGCGTGGCACCACGCGAACGACGGCATATTCAAACGAGTTCGCCACGGGCGCGCACGGCCTCGGCAAGGAAGGCAGGAGCCGAACGAAGCCGCTCGGAGAGGTACTCGCGCCACGCCTCGCGGTGAAGCGCCGGATTGGGAAAGCGCGGCTCATGAGTGAGCCACTCGTCTGGAACAGACTCGAGCGCCGCGTTCACCACCCCTTGGGTCAACTTCGACGCCAACTCACCAGACACCTCCTCGAGCTTCGACGCCCACGGCAAGAGCACGTGCTGGCGGATCAGCGCGAAGGAGGTCTTCGCTCGCGCGCGCGGCTCGTCCCACCCATGCTGAAAGTAGAGCGACGCGCCATGGTCGATCAGCCACAGACGACCGTGCCACGCGAGCAGGTTGGGGTTCTTGGGCGTGCGATCGATGTTGGTGAGGAACGCGTCGAACCAGACGATGCGTGAGGCCTCGAGCGCGTCGGGGACCGGCCTCGCGACCGGGTCGAACGTCACCGACCCGGGGAGGTAGTCGAGCCCGAAGTTGACCCCCACGCTGGCGTTCAAGAGCTCGCGGATCTCGGTGTCGCGCTCGGCGCGTCCCAGCGCGACGTCGAGCGTCACCAGCACCGCGGTGGGCACGGCGAGCCCGAGCGCGCGGCCCAGCTCGGCAGCGATGACCTCGGCGATGAGCGCCTTGATGCCCTGCGCGGCCCCGCGGAGCTTCACCACGTACAGGCCGTCGTCATCGCACTCCACGATGGCAGGGACCGAGCCTCCCTCGCGGAGGGGCGTGACGTAGCGGGTCGCGACGAGGCTGGTCAGCATGAGTCGCCGACGTGCGCAACGCCGGCCTCTGACATGCTACCCGAGCAGAGCCCCCTCGAGGGGCTGTTCGAGCCTTTGGGGGCCGACCAGTGGTAGACCATCGCCACGCGGAGGTCAGATCACCATGCGCAGCGGCAAGAGGGCACCCCCGCCACCGACGGCGAGATGGTCGCCGATTTCCACCGAGTCGATCCTCGAGAGCATCTCCGACGGAGTCTTCACGGTGGACTCCGACTGGCGGATCACCTCGTTCAATCGCGCGGCCGAACGGATCACCGGCGTCCCGCGGGCCGAGGCGACGGGCCGGCGCTGCTCCGAGGTCTTTCGCGCCAGCATGTGCGAGGCGAGCTGCGCGTTGCGGCAGACCATCGAGACCGGCCTCCCCGTCGTCAACCGCACCGCGTCCATCGCGAACACCACCGGGAGGAGAGTCCCCATCAGCGTGTCGACTGCCCTGCTCCGAAACGAGCGCGGCGAGGTGGTCGGCGGAGCCGAGACCTTTCGTGACCTGAGCGTCATCGAAGAGCTCCGGAAAGAGATCACCGGTCGCGTGGAGCTCGGCGACATCTGCACCCGAAGCGTGGCGATGCGCCGGGTGCTCGACGTTCTCCCCCGCGTCGCCGAGAGCGAAAGCACCATCTTGCTGCAGGGCGAGACGGGCACGGGGAAGGAGCTCGTCGCCCGGGCGATTCATGCGCTCAGCGGGCGGCGAAGCGGTCCGTTCGTCGCGGTGAACTGCGGCGCGCTCCCCGACACGCTGCTCGAGTCGGAGCTGTTCGGTTACAAGGCGGGCGCGTTCACCGGCGCGACACGAGACAAGCCCGGACGCTTCGCCCGCGCAGAGGGAGGCACGCTCTTCCTCGACGAGATCGGCGAGGTCAGCCCCGCCCTGCAGGTGCGGCTGCTGCGAGTGCTCCAGGAGCGACAGTACGAGCCGCTCGGGGCGACTCGCACCGAGGCCGCCGACGTTCGCATCATCGCGGCCACCAACCGGGACCTGGCC
>PMBV01000464.1 GCA_003153055.1 Myxococcales bacterium | reverse complement strand
CGGACCACCGCACGCTTCTTGAGCGACTTCGACGCACGACGAGCTTGCGCAGCAACCCGCGCGGGTGCCTGGCTGGGACCAGCAAGGGCTCGGACGTACTGCGCGAAGGGTCGCTCAACCCGCGCTCTTCTTGAACGACGATGGAGCCATCGCCTCCCACCGCTTGAATGCGCGTCGAAAGGTGCCGAGGTCCGAGTACCCCAACTTGTAGGCGATCTCCTGCAGGCTGGTGCCGCTCTTCAGGTGTTCCACTGCGAGCGCGTGGCGGACCTCCTCGACGATCTCGCATCTACTTGACGGGGACCTTGAGCTGCTCGAGCGCCCCGTGCTCGTGGGCCTGGCAGGAGTGCCCCGCGTCATGGCGGCAGCCCTCGAGGTCCTCGCCCTCGGGCAGCTTGAGGCCAATCCACCGGTCGATGGTCTCGGCGTCGAAGCCCACGCGGAGCTCGCCATCGACATCGAGGAGCGGCCGTCGCATGAGCAGCGGCTGCGCGGCCAGCACCTCGAGCGCCGAGTCGCGGTCGAGTCGCTCGGGGACGACGTCGCCGCTCTTCACCGGGAGCGAGTTGCGGTTGAACCAGTCGGCGACGGGGAGTTGCCCGAAGAAGGCGAGGAGCCGCTCGCGCGTCCACGTCGTGTCGACGATGCTCCGCGCCTCGACGGTGTGCCCCGCGTCGAGGAGCATCTGGCGCTGCCGCGCGTTGCCAGCGCAACCGGACTTTTCGTAGAAGATGACGAGCGCCATGGGGTGGGGTCCTCGCTTCAGGTTCAGGTGTGCCCCCTCATACCATCTGCGCGGGGGGTCAGGTACGAGGGGGGCGCTCGAGGCGGCAGACGCCCGAACGAAAGGCGGGGAAGCCCGAGATCGGATCTCGCCGCTCCGGCGAGATGAGGAGGTTGGCGTTGGCCTCGCGCCAGCCCGCGGGCATCACCACGCACAGTGGGTGAACGTCGGCGGTGACGATGGCCTTCAACCTCACCCGACCGGTCGGTGACACGACGTCGACCGGCTCGCCTCCGCCGAGCCCGATGCTCGCCGCCGCCTCCGGGTGAATGAGGGCCTCGGGCTCACGCATGCGCGCCTTCACCGAGGGGCTCTGGGAGAACTGGGAGTTGATCCTCGCCCGGGGCCTGGGGCCGGTGACGAGGATGAGCGGGAAGTCTCTCGACGGCTGCTCGGTCGGCGGCGTCCACTCGGGCAAGGGCGGGTAGCCGAAGCGCTCGAGCAGCGTGCTCTTGAACTCGGCCTTGCCCGTCACGGTGGCGAAGCGGGCCTCGCGGTCGAGGGTCTCGGGCCTGGGCTGGATGGCCTCGTCTTCGAGCCAGGGGACGTGCTTCGCGTCCATCGCCTGGCGGAACGTCGGCCAGGGGAAGTACTGGCCCAGCCCCACCGCGTGGGCGAGCCTCTCGAGAATCCGGTAGTCCGGCCAGGCCTCTCCTTGCGGTGGCACGAGGGAGTCGTCAGCCACCTTCGTGTCGTCGGCGTCGATGTCGGGCGACTCGGCGAAGGTCGCCGCGGGCAGCACCACGTCGGCCCGCTGCGCCGACTCCGACAGGAACGGGTCGACCACCACCAACAGCTCGAGCGCCGAGGCGGCCTGGGCGAGCCGTTGCGAACCCGACGACGTCACCAGCGCGTTGCTCGCCCAGAGCACCAGCGCCTTCACCGGGTAGGGCTGACCCTCGAGGATGGCGCGAGCGAGGACCTCGCCCTGGGCCTCGCGGTTGAACATCTCGAACAGAGGGAAGCGATCGCCCCCCAGCACCTTCGCGGACACCTTGGGTGGCACGGGCTCCGGCGTCCTCATTCGGTAGAGCGAGGGGAGCATCTCGTCGAGGAAGGTGCGGGTCACCGGCGTCAACAGGCTCTTCGGCTCGTGGCTCCCGTCGAAGCGCCCCAAGAGCACCTCGAGGCACGAGATGGCCCGCACGGTCTGCACGCCGTTCTCGTGGTGCTCGACGCCCAGGCCTTGCCAGATGCCGGTCGGGCGCCCGTCACTGAGCAGGCGCGCGACGCGCTCGACCTCGGCTCGGGGGATGCCGGTGAGCGCCTCGACGCGCTCGGGGGGGTACGCCTGGGCGAGCTCGCTCAGGCCCTCGAAGCCGACGGTGTGGGCCTTGACGAAGTCGAGGTCGACGAGCTTCTCGCGGAGGAGTACGTGAATGAAGCCCAGGGCCAGCGCGCCGTCGGTGCCGGGGCGCACCTGGAGGTGGACGGTGGCTTCCTTGGCCAGGCCGGTGCGCACCGGGTCGATGACGACGAGGTTGCCCTTCTTGGCCTTGCTCGCCACGAGGTGGAGGAAGGGCGGCGCCGTCACGCCGGGGTTCGCGCCCCACGTCACCAGCGTCTTGAGGCCCCTCAGATCCGGTGAGTACTTGGTTCCCACCGTGAGCGCCTGGCCCATGCGGGCCGACGCCTCGCACAGGCTGGCGACGGTGGCCACGTTGGGGCTGCCGAAGGCGCGGGCGAAGCGATGGAGGAAGCCCACCAGCGGGTGGCGGACGAGCGGCCACCCCGTCTGGATGGCGAGCGCCGGCGCGCCCCACTTCGACTTCACGCCCTCGAGCCTTCGCGCCACCTCGGCCAGCGCCTCGTCCCAGCTGACCTCATGGAAGGCGTCGCCCCGGCGGATCAGCGGGTGGTGGACGCGCTCGTTGCTGTGGACCAGCTCGCGCAAGGCGTACCCGTGCTCGCAGACGAACCCCCGCGTCTTCGAGCTCGTGTCGCCCTCGACCTTCACCAGACGGCCGCCCTTGAGCGTCGTCTTCACTCCGCAGTGCATGAGGCAGAAGCGGCAGGTGCCGCGGCGCTCGGTCGATGGAGCGCGGTTCCGGCCGTAGAGGGAGAGGCCGAGCGCGCCCGCCCCCACCGCCGCGACGGGGGCGACCTTGAAGAGATCTCTCCTCGTCCAGGTCCGGCGCACCACCTGGCGGACGGGCTCGCGGCTCATCGCGCCTTCTCGAGGGGGACGATGCGGATCGCCTGGGCCGTCTCGGGGCACGCCTCTTCGCACAGCCCGCAGCCGACGCAGGCCTCGGGGTGAAAGAGCGGGGCCTTCTGGGGCCCGACGAGTGACACGGCGCGATCCGGGTAGGGGCACACGAGGTAGCAGAGGCGGCACACGCCCTCGCCGTTCCACGGCAGGCACTTGGGGCGGCTCAGCACCGGGGTGCCCATGCGCACCTCGCGGGCGACGACTTCGGCATCGGCCTTGAGCGGCACCAGCGCGTCGGTGGGGCAGACCTGTGTGCACTTCATGCACAAGACGCAGGCTCGCTCGGACGTGTCGATGAAGGGCGTGGCGAGGTCCAGGGACAGGGTCGACGGGAAGCGGATGCAGGTGGTGGGGCAGACCTCGGCGCACCGGAAGCACCCGATGCAGGCCTGCTCGAAGGCGCCGGGGGAGAGCGCGCCTGGCGGACGGATCTTCCTCGCTCTGGCTCGGGCTCGCCTCGGCGCCACCGCGAGGGCGACAGCCGCGGCAAGGCCTCCGATGAGGGCTCGGCGCTGCATCACGCCGCTCCCGATGAAATGGGCTCAGGCTTCGGGGTCGGGTCCTTCTCCGCGAGCTTGAGGAGCNNGACTGGCCCAGGTTGCACACCACGTCACAGGCGGTGCAGCTCGTGCACCGTGCGCGCTCGTTCTTCACCTGGAGCACCGAGAGGCTGCCCAGCAAGGAGAAGGCCGCTCCTCCGGGGCAGAGCGAGCGACAGAAGCCCGCCCGCGAGACGAAGGTGTCGA
>PMBV01000189.1 GCA_003153055.1 Myxococcales bacterium | reverse complement strand
TAGGACGCGCTGGCGAAGTCTGGTGCCCCGGGGCCAGCCGGTGCCGAACCTCGACGGCGTCCTCGGCCCTCACTGCATCGAAGCTGAGCCGCTTTCCGCTGGCCAGAGTCCGTGAGGAGCCCTCCGCCAGAGGAAAGGACTCGACCGGTACCCCTGGCTCCGCCACGGCAATCACTGCCACCTGCTTCGCTCCCCATTGGGC
The DNA here is from genome assembly GCA_003153055.1 of Myxococcales bacterium. Next base: position 9,325 of record PMBV01000189.1, on the reverse strand, counting down.
CGATTGCCGGAGCGCCCGGGCCGTGAGCCTCGCCCCGCCCAGGGCGCACTCACCGGGCACCGACGTGCGGCACTCCTGCCCCCCGAGGCTGAAGCTCGCCATCATCAGCTGTCCCGCCTGAGAGACGAGCAGCAAGTCCGAGCCCAGCCCAGAGGAGAGGGGCTGGTTGTAACCGATGACCGTCTGCTCCGTGGCCCCGGAGGGCTGGGCGACCTCGATGGTGGCGCGAAGGCCTTTCACCTTCTGGCTTCGGGTCCGCTCGGTCTCCAGGTGCACCAGGCGCACCCGTCGGCCGTCGTCGAGGGCCGTCCACTCCCGGGTCAGCGTCAGCGACTCCCCCTCGTGGTTGAAGAAGCCACCCACGAGATGCGAGAGGAGCGCGAAGAGGAACGAGACATGAATCGCGGTCGGTGCCCAAGCCATGGCCTCGCGGGTTCCCCGCCGCCACCGAGCGCGGACCGACTGCCAGGTACACAGGAGCGTGTTGAGCCCGTACAGAGCGACCACCGGCAGCAACACATACATCCACAGGTGCGTCCAGCGGAGCGGCGAGAAGAACCCACCAAGCTCGTCGAGTTGCACCCCGGCCGATGCGCCGTCACGAGTGGCCGCGAGCACGACGGTGCCCAGGCCCAGGAGCGCGACGGTCGCTTGGCCCAAGGCGAGGCCCAGTCCCTGAGACGACAGCCAACTCCACCGTGACGGCTCAGAAGGCATGGGCCGACTTCCCGAAGAAGAAGGACGTACCCACGTACGCCACCAGCACCCAGACGATGCCGAGCCACGCCAGCGCAGGCCGGAGCCACGTCTTCGCCCTCAGCGACGGCGTCAGGCGCACGTGCACGAAAGACGCGTAATGAATCCACAGAATGGTCGACCACACCAGCTTGGGGTCCCACATGAAGTAGGCGCCCCAGGCGACGACGCCCCAGATGCCACCGAAGACCATCGCCAGGCTCCATAGCCCGAGGCCTTGCAGGGCGTACTGGTCGACCCGTTGGAGCCAGACCCGGTCGCGGGTGCGGACGTAGGCGAGGCCGGCCGCGGCGGCGGCGCTCCAGGTGGCGAGGCCGACGAAGGACAAGGGGACGTGGGCCGGGTACCACCAGGTGCGGAGCATGGGCCCGGGCTCGGTCAGCTCCTGGGAAAAGGAGGCCGCCGCGACACCCGATGCCACGGTGAGGACGAGCTGCGGCACCAGGAAGGTGCGCGTCTCCTTCCACCCGGCGATCAACACGAGGGCCATGGCGAAGGCGGCCGCCGAGAACGACTCGGTCTTGTTGGTGAGGGGCATGAAGCCGATGGAGAGGCCGCGCCAAACGAGCCACCCCAGGTGCAGCGCCACGCCGCAGCCCATGGCCCAGCGAGCAGCTTCGGGGCGGCTCCCTCGCGGCAACGCGACGACGAGGAGCGCGAGCGCATAGCACGCGACCGCCAGAGGAAGCAGGGTCGAGGGGGTCATGTTGTGCGGGCCATGGCGGAGCGGAGGTGCCGAGCATCGACCAGCCCGTGCACTCAGTCTACAGTGACGCGCTCATGACGGAAATCTCCATCCCCGACAACGAGATGAACGAGTTCGACCTCCCCCGCATCGACATCATCACGGGCTCGACGGACGGGGTGGTGTTCAAGCCGGTGAAGTTCCAGTGGTACCCCCAGTGGGTCGCCGTCTTCGCCCTCGCGCCGCTCATCTTCATCATCCTCGCCCTGGTGCTGATGCGGCGCACGAAGGGTGAGCTCCCATTCACCGAGGCGTCGTACGCCGCGTGGAGGCGGGGGCGCATCGCGCTCACCGTTTCCATCTTCGGCGCCATCGTGCTGCTCATCGGCGGCGTCTTCCTGCTCGACCACTCGGGCGTGCTGGCAGGCCTGCTGATGCTCTCGGCTCTGGTGTTGCCCATCGTGGTGGGCCTGACGATGGTGCGGGGGAAAGGGCCTCGGGTGGTGCGCATCGCCAAGGGCTTCACGGTGCTGCACCTGCCGAGCACCGCGGCGACCGAGGTCTTTCAAGGGCACCTGACGGCTGGTGGAGCCACCCAACCGTGAGCGAGGCGCCTCGCGGGTCGGCCTGTGCGCGCCACCCGGCCGTGGAGGCGAGCTCGACGTGCCCCCGCTGCGGAAGCTTCATGTGCCAGGCGTGCGAGCGGCGCACCCGGCCAGACGCGGTGCCGATGTGCCCGGCGTGCTGGGAGCTCCGGGCTCAGCGAGTGACGCCGCAGGTGCGGCCACCCGAGACGCGCCTGGCGTCGGTTGGGCTCGGACTGGGGCTCGCCTCTGTTCTGCCACTCTTCCCGGTGTGGATCGGCAGCCTGGTCGTGAATGTCATCGTCCTGCGGAAGCGAGACGAAGGCTTCCGGCAAGTCCGGTGGAAGCCAGTGGTGGGGCTGGTGACGACCATCGTCAGCTGTGGGCTGTGGGTCGGCCTCGTCTTCATCGGGAGCTGACGGCGTAAACGATGGCCCTGGAGCCGGGCTTGCGGCACAGTTGGTTCGTGCCCTTCATTCCTCGACTGGTGGTTGTGTTGCTTGCCCTCGCCCTTGCCACGCCCGCGAGGGCGGCGCCACCGTCGGAGTTGAGCCTGAGCCACGATGGGCCGGTTCGTCTGGCCGACTACCACGGCGCCGCTCCAGTGCCTCCGCCGCCTGGGTCGCCGAGACTCAGCGGCGGGAGTGTGGACTTCTTCCTCCTGGGGTTGGGGCTGGCGGTGGCGGGGTTGGTGTTGGGCGGGGGTGGCTTCGCCGTCCTCTACGGGTGCCGGGAGGGAACGGCGTGCCACGGCGACGCCACGACGGTCCTCGGGTGGGCGCTGGCAGCACCCGGCATCATCCCTTTGGCGGTGGGCCTCATCATGATGTATGCGTCGCGCGATGGCCACGGGCGGGTCGAGGTGACGCCCTCGTCTTCGGCTGGACAGTGGGCCCTTGGAGTGTCTGTCTTGTCTGGGGGTGCGCTCGCTGTCGCGGGCAGATCCTTCTGAGGCACCTCCGTCAAGGTCGTGGATCCCGTCACTCCGGGCCTGAGAAGCGCGTCAGCTGCTACCATGGACGGGTGCCGTCGAGTCTCGACCTTCACGCCGTTTCCCGTCTCGAGGAGGTCATGACCAGCGTCGAGGTCGTGAAGCTGCGATTCTCGCTGGTGTCGGCGCGACCGAGCACCGGGAGGCGGCTGCTCCTCATTCACGGAAACCCTTCCCATCTTGGCGACTGGGCTTCCGCCGCGCCGCTCTTCCTCGAGTACGGCGACGTCTTGGCATACGACCAGCCCGGATTCGGTCAGAGCGCCGACTTCTCTGACGGAGCCCACTCACTCGAGCGTTCGGCCGAGACGGCGGTCGCATTGCTGGACCATGTTGGGTGGGCTGATCCGGTCGACGTGATCGCCCACAGTCATGGTGGTCTCGTCGCGATGGCCCTCCGGGCCCTGCACCCACGGAGGATTCGAAGCTTGGTCCTCATCGCGACCGCCGGGACGCCGGCCCATGCCACCTACCGAGTGCTCGGGCTTCCCCTCCTCGACCGGCTGCTCGCCTGGGTTGGCCCGGTGCTCTACCAAAGCCCACGCTTGCGGCCCTTGGCGCGATTCATCACAGACCTCGTGGTGCGAAGGCTCTTCGCTCCCGCTCCAGTCTCGGCGGCGCTCGTTGGGCAAGAACTGGACGCCTTGAGAGAGCGGCCCTTGCGCCTCCGCACGATGGTGCGAGTGGCCCAGGACAGTCCGTGCAGGAAAGTGGCGGAGTACGCCACTTGCGAAGGAGGACCCGCGCTCTTCATTCACGGCGAACACGATGGCGTCGTGCCGAAACGGCTCGCGCACAACCTCTTCACCCTCGTGCAGGAGGCCTCTGACGGCTCCCGCTTCGCCTCGCTGTCCGGGGGCCACATGATTCATCGCTGCGACGCCGAGGCCCTCCGTCCCTTGCTGGATACATGGCTGGGAAGACCGTCGCCAAGTCGATTGAGGTAAGCGGGTCTTGTTGCCATGGGCGCGTCGATCAACTCGGCCGCCGAAGGGTGACGTCTGTCACGCACCTGGGATTCGGCCCATCAGGGCGTCCCCTCGGACTCAGGAGGTCCGCGACGACCGCATCGCCCGCTCGCGCCCCCCCGGTCAGTTCAACCAAGGGTCCGTAATCGCCGGTAGGGAGCTCAGCCACGTCGGGCGCGACCGGCGCCGCAGTCCACCAATCGGGCCAAGGCCAGTTCCGGCTAACCCGAATCTGGACACGACATACTCTAATTTGTTCAGTCGATCGACCTTACCCCGCGCTTCAAGAGCTTCCACCAACCCTTTCGAGTGATTTGGCCTTGGGTCTGACAAGATTCCTATGAGAGCGAGCGAACGAAGAGCTTTCCTGCTTGGTGCACTTCTCTTCTGTTCCGCTGGTGGCTTGCTCGCTTGCGGCCCCGCGATTGAAGCGAGAGGAGACGCCGGCGCCAGCGGTGGCGGGCATGCCAGCGGAGGAGGCGGCGGGACCAGCGCCAGCGGAGGAGGCGGCGGGACCAGTGCCAGCGGAGGAGGCAGCGGGACCAGCGCCAGCGGAGGAGGCGGCGGCGAGACCAGTTCCAGCGGAGGAGGCGGCGGGACCAGTGCCTCCGCAGACGGCGGCGGCGCCGACGCGTCACCGGCCTCAGACGACTTCGCAGGGCCCTTCCCGAATTCAGCAGGTGCGTTTTCGAATCTGTCCTCCACGGGCTCGTTCGACAGGACGAACGCGTTCTTTCAGAGTGCCGGCAATGGCAGGGCATGCATCACGTGCCATCGTCCCGAGGACGGTTTTTCGCTCACTCCCCGAACCGTTCAAGCGCTGTTCAAGAAGTGTGGATTGGACAGCGACGCGCCGCCGCCGGCCATGTCGAGCGACGAGAGCGTGGCGTGCGCCCTCTTCCGCACCAATGATGGGTCGAACTCGCCCACCGCCGACGTCTCGACGGCCGCCGCACGAAAGGCCGCCTACAGTCTGCTGTTGTCGAGGGCCGTGTTTCACCTGACGTTTCCCGCCCCCGACCCGGCCAAACGCCAGTACGACATCATCGAGGCGCACGACCCGTACGGCGTGGGCACGACCTCGACGATCTCCGTCTATCGTCGGCCGCTCGCTGCCACCAACCTCTCCTTCGAGAAGGGCGTGATGTGGGACCTTCGAGAGACCTCATCGAGCTTGTTGCGGGCACCATTCACCCCGGATGTCACGCACGTTCCGTTGCTCGCTGAACAACTGAAACAACAGGCCATCGACGCGACGTTGGGGCATGCACAAGCGATGACGCCGGGTCTGAGCGACGCCCAGGCCACGTCCATCGTCGCCTTCGAAACGGCTCTGTTCAGCGCGCAAACCCAGCTCGATGTCGCGGGTGATCTCGCGAGTGCCGGTGCGATGGGAGGCCTGCTGTCTCTCTCCAAGCAGATGGTGACGCCACTCTGCGCGAACCTGGCTCTATACAGCAACAACCCCGATTACCCTCAATGTCAGCAGTACACCTACGACCCGAAGATCTTCACGCTCTTCGACGCCTGGCCAACGCAAGCGGGCAGCGATGCGGAGAGCGCGATGCGCGCGTCCATCGCACGCGGCCAGATCTTGTTCAACACACGAAAGGTCCAATCTCCAGACAAGCGTGACGCGCAGTTCTACGACCACGGTGGCAACAACAAGAACACGACGTGCGGCACCTGCCACTCCGACCTCAACACAGGCGGAGGGAACGGCCCGATCGGATTCGCGAACCAGGTCGTCGGTGTTGGCCCCTCATCCATGAATAGCCCCAACATGCCCGTCGACTTCCTGGCCAAGGACCTGCCCTCCTACAAGCTGCGATGCAACGCGAACGGCATGGCGGCCTACGGGGCGAGCAGGGGTCTGTCGGGGTGCCACGATGGTTCTGAGCTGGGCATCCCCGTCGACGAGGTCACGGTCAACGATCCGGGGCGCAGCCTCATCACCGGCTCTTGGCCTTCGGTCGCGGCCTTCAAAGCCAAAACGCTCCGCAACCTCTCCGCCCGCCCGCCGTACTTTCACGACGGCTCGGCGGCCACGCTGGCCGACGTCGTCGAGCACTACAAGAAGGCGCTTGGCTTCGAGCTCACGGATGCCGAGAAGCAGGACCTGGTGAATTTCCTCAGCGCTCTCTAGAGAGGTGCCCTGTCGTTTTGGCTGCACCTCAGCGGGCTCGCGTATAGTTCCCAGTCCACCAGAGGGGTGGCCGACGTTCGGCGGCCGGGAGCTCCTCTGACGCGACCGGGGGCAAAGCGTGCCACGACTCCTCATCGTCTCGAACCGCCTACCCGTCACGGTCCGGTCGACCGCCGATGGAGTGTCTGTCAAGGCGAGCTCCGGCGGCCTGGCCACGGGAATGAAGGGGCCTCACGAGCTGATGGGAGGTCTGTGGATCGGTTGGCCAGGAGAGCTCGAGGGCCTTCCGCCCGAGGCCCGCGCGAACGTGGACCAGCAGCTCGCCGAGCTGCACCTGGTGCCGGTCGCGTTGACGGCTAACGAGCTCGCCCGCTACTACGAGAACTACTCGAACGCGGTCCTGTGGCCCCTGTTCCACTACTTCGCCGATCGACTGCCGCTCGAGGTCCGCGACTTCGACGTCTACGAGCAGGTGAACGCCCGCTTCGCCGACGCCGTCGCCGCCCAGTACCAGCCCGGCGATCTCGTCTGGGTGCACGACTACCAGCTCATGCTCGTTCCCGGGATGCTCCGCGAGCGCCTCCCCGACGCGCGGATCGGCTTCTTCCTCCACATCCCCTTCCCGTCCTCCGAGGTGTTCCGGCTGCTGCCGGACCGCAAGCGCATCGTCGAGGGCCTCCTCGGAGCCGACCTCATCGGCTTCCACACCGCCGGGTATCTGCGGCACTTCTCGTCGTCGGTCCTCCGCCTCACCAGCGCACGCACCGAGATGGATCAAATCCGCTGGCGCCACGGGAACGTTCGCCTCGCCGTCTTCCCGATGGGCATCGACGCGGCGCAGTTCTCGAGGCAGGTGGAGACCGACGAGGTCAAGGCGCTGGTCAAGGGCCACCGCATCGAGGGCGCCCAGCTCCTCGTCGGGATCGATCGCCTCGACTACACCAAGGGCATCCCCCGTCGGCTCCTCGCCTTCGAGGCCCTGCTGCGGCGACACCCGGAGCTCGTCGGGAGGGTCCGGCTGGTGCAGGTAGCCGTCCCGTCGAGGGAGAAGGTCGAGTCGTACCGGGAGTACCGCGAAGAGGTCGACCGGCTCGTCGGGCGCATCCACGGTGAATTCGCCACCGCCGCCTGGTCTCCCATTCACTACCTGTACCGGGGCATCTCCCAGGCGGAGATCGTCGCGCTCTACCGGGCGGCCGACGCGGTGTTGGTGACGCCGCTACGTGACGGGATGAACCTCGTGGCCAAGGAGTTCGTCGCCACTCGACGTGACGGAGACGGCGTGCTCGTGCTCTCCGAGTTCGCCGGGGCTGCGTCCGAGCTCGCCGACGCACTGCGGGTGAACCCCTACGACATCGAGGGGACGGCCGACGCGTTCTACCGCGCCCTCACGATGCCGGAAGACGAGCGCCGCACACGCATGACGGTCCTCCGGGATCGGGTCATGCAACACGATGTGCATCGCTGGGCCGCGGCCTTCGTCGCGAGGCTCGAGGCCGAAGGGAGCGCGGCGACGACGAGGCCTTCCCCGCGGGCCGCGCTCAAAGCCGCGGTCGACATGGCGCGCGCGGCGCCGTGGCTGGCCTTGCTCCTCGACTTCGACGGGACCCTCGTGCCCTTCGCCCCCCGCCCTGAGCTCGCCGCCCCCGACGAGTCGCTGCTCCGCCTCCTGCGCCGGCTCGCCGCTCGGCCTGGCACCGAGGTCCACATCGTGAGCGGCCGAATGCGCAGCACGCTGGAGCGGTGGTTCGGCGCCCTGCCCGTGGGGCTCCACGCGGAGCACGGCCTGTGGAGCCGGCTCCTCGGCGGTGACTGGGTCGGTGTGGAGGTGCACGACGCCCGATGGAGAGAGCCGGCCCTCGAGATCCTCAAGGGCTTCGCCGAACAGACGCCGGGGGCGCTCATCGAGGAGAAGAGCGCGGGCTATGCCTGGCATCACCGCGGCGCCGATCCGGAGTTCGGCGCTGCCCAGGCGCGGGAGCTCGCCGTTCACCTCTCGGCGCTGCTCTCCAATGCCCCCGTGGAGATCCTCGTCGGCGACATGGTTGTGGAGCTGCGGCCGCAGGGAGTGGACAAGGGCTCGGTGGCGAAGCTGGTGCTGGAGCGGGCGCCGAAGGACGGACTCATGTTCGCGGCCGGCGACGATCGCACCGACGAGGACCTCTTCGCGGCGCTGCCACCCAGCGGCATCTGCGTACACGTCGGCCCGTCGGACAGCTGCGCGTTGCTTCGCGTCGCCGACGTGGCCGCCATGCGCTCGTTGCTGGGACAGCTGGCGAGCTGAGCCGACAGACCTGGTCGAGCCGCTGGCGGGCGTCGGCCGTCAGCGTCAGCTCGAGGAGGTGCTCTCCTATTGGCGCATGGAGCAACTGAACGATGAAGACGTGCGTGCCACGGACCGGCGCCGCCACGTCGATGTCGAGCTCCCCATTGGGGAATCGTTCGATGGCCACCTGACCCAACGACACCTTGAGCTCATGAGACAGGTCCTGAGCGAGGCTGGGGTGAGCCCACTGGGAGGCGTCGCCACTGTGAAGCGAACTGCAACCCCGGCAACCGGGCGGCTCGATCTGACCTTCAGTGGGACGGAAGTCACGGATAGCCTGGGGGAGGTGGTCGCCAACGTCTCCTCTGGGGTTACCATCGGCTCGTTCGGGGTGAAGGCAATCATCGTTGCCGGCACTGTCGAGGCGGAGTCTCGAACCATCTACATTCGGGGCGCGAAACCCTCGAATAACGGTTTTCTCCTCCAGTGCGCTCCGGTCAACTTCGCCACCTACAAGTCGCCCACTCCGCCCGCTGATTTCCCGATTCCCTGCACTGTGAAGCTGGTCGATCGCTATCTCAATCCAGTCGGCACCGGCACCTCGGTCAGCTTCAAGACCGAAGTGGGTTCCATCCCAAACAACACCTCGACCAACGCCTTCAACCCCACAGGCGACAACACGAAGGAAGGCGTAGGCGTCGTGAATTTCTCGACGATTGGCGTTTTCCCCGCCATCGACGTGGCCCCCCTGCCGGCCGCCCCGCTGCAGTATCCGTACCCCCGTGCCGCGGAGCCGAGCCGCACCGATGGCGCGCTGACGCGGAACCCTCGTGATGGGTTGGTGTCGATCATCGCCTACGTGCAAGGCGAGGAGCACTTCTACGATGACAACAGCAATGGCGTGCACCAGACTTCGCCAGCGCGTCCTA